>DATJSR010000016.1:0-48661 GCA_035504015.1 Steroidobacteraceae bacterium | reverse complement strand
TGTGAGCGGGCATACTCGCTCTGGGAGAGGGAAGGGCGCCCGGAGGGCAAGGCGGACGAGCATTGGTACCGTATGCTCGAATTTGAGAAGGAATGAAGGCAGCCGACGAGCCGGAAGTCCTCGACGCATTGCTGCTCGGCGGGGACGAGGCTCGTTCAGGTCCCGGAGAACGAAAAGCAAGCAAACAGCGGCCAACTCCTGTAATCTAGCTGCCGGCTCGCGACCTTTTCGGCTTGTCTGCCTAGGCCCTCTTGCGCAAACTGCGCCTCAGGTCGCCCGGTCTCCATACCCTCGAAGCTCTGCGAACCAACACGGGCGGTTCCTATCCGCTCCATCCTGTTTGATCGAGAGCTGTAATGACCAAATTATACGTTGGAAACCTTCCCTTCAGCGCCACGGACGAAAGCGTCCGCGCGCTGTTCGCCAAGCACGGAACCGTGGAGAAAGTCGCGCTGATCATGGACCGCGATACCGGTCGCCCGCGTGGCTTCGGTTTCGTTGAAATGTCGAACGCGGACGCCGCGCGAGCGATGCAGGCACTGAACGGCACGGACTTCGACGGGCGTGCCCTCAGAGTCAATGAAGCGCAGGAGCGCTCGGGGGGCGGTGGCAATCGCCCCCGTTCGCCGCGCTACTGAGCACAAGTCGCCCCGGTGTCCGCTGCACCGGGGCGATTGCTCCAAGATCGATTTTCGCAGCGCTGAAGCCGTCCAGGCGCACGGTGATCGTTATGCCTTCCAATTCAGTTGCCACGCGGCAGAGCCGAGGCGATCAATTGCGACGCGCCCGCGCCGCCGCCCAGCTGCTGCGGGCGGTTTTCCCGTCCGTCGGGCAGCTGCGAATCGAGCTGAGCTTCAAGGACGCGAGCTCCTGCACTCCGGCGGCCCAGGCCCATGTGCTGTATCCACCGGCGCCCGCCTTCTTCACCTACCGCTGTCCGTATTCGGACTGCGACGGTGAATTCGACCTCCAGAGCGCCGTGGGTCGGGCAATGAGCGCTGGCGACCCTCACGAAGTGGGCTCGCTGGCCTGCAGAGGCTCGCGGCCCGGCGAAGGCGGGGTAAGGCGTTCGTGTGATCTGCTGCTCGAGTACGCCATCACCGCAGTCCGCGACGAGGCGTGCTGAGGAATCGCGGAGGTTTCGCTATGACGTCCGACTTGTCCCGGCCCGCTCCGGGGTCGCGAACAGAGCCGCTTCGGACCCACGCTGAGCTCCTCGCCGCCGAGGCCCAGGCGAAGGCAGATCAGCGCAGACTGGAACTCGAAGAGCTGCGGTCTGATCAGAATTCCGCGGAGCGACGCGTGCGGATCTGGGAGAAGGTGCACGGGCTACTGCTACCGGCCGATCCGGATCACCCGATCCTGGACCTCATCGCCACCAAGACTCGGCTCACGCTGCAAGAGGTTCGCGAGGTGCAGCGAAACGATGCCGCGCGCCGTGCCGCGCGTTAGCTAGCGTCCCTCTAAGGCAGCACGCGGGCCAGATCCCGGGCAAAGCTCACCGGACCCGGGTAGTTGCGCCTGATCGATTGCAACACGGCGTTTTGATTCTCCTCGACCGCGGGGGAGATGTGGCTCAACAAAAGACCGTGTACGCCCGCCTGCCGGGCGAGCTCGCCGATGGCGCGTGGTGGCGTGTGCAGCGTGTACAGGATCGGTGGTGAGCCGGGCGGATCGAGCACCACGCTGTTGAACACCAGCAAGTCGCTCCCCTTGGCAAGGGTGCGCAGACCCGGCAATCCTGTCGCATCGATATCACCCGAGAACGTGATGCTCTTGCCTGCATAATCGATGCGGTAGATCACGGCAGGGGCGTCGCCATGGTGTCCAGCGACGGCTCGGATGACCAGACCGCCCTCCTCGAGAATCACCTGAGGCACCGGATGCGATTGCACCGTCGCGCGAATATCGTGCCCGCCTATCGAGATCGGTGCGGCAAAATCGCGCAAGTACGCGAACGCTCCTTTGGCCCCGAACAGCAGGTCGAGAAATTCGCTCGTGGCGGGGAAATACGCACCTTGCGGTCGATTGCCCGTACCCGCCGGGCCCCATACATTGAACACGGCGGGCCCGCCACCTGAGACCGCCCGCGCCTTGAACAAGCCGGGAAGCTCACCCGCATGATCGGCATGCAGGTGGGTCAGAAGGACGATGTCGGTGTCCGCTAGGGACAGCTTGGCCTCGCCGAGGCGCGCGAATGCCCCGGGTCCGGCATCGACCAGTATCCGTCCCTTGCCGCCAACGAATACGAGATAACAGGACGCGGCGCGCCCGAGTGCCCCCGGTCCCCCCGACCCGAGGACGACGAGCTCGAGTTGCGTGGCCGAGGCTTCAGCGAAGGCGCAAGGAATGAGGAGACACGCCGCCGCGACCAGGGCCAGAACTCGAGTCATGAGCTTGCGATCTCCGCGTGGCGACGAGCGAAACAGCTCCAATGTGATCGCCGCGGGACCGAGGCCCGTCTTTTTGCGATGTTCACTGCAGTGTGACCTTGAAGATGGTCCCAAACGTGTCGGCACCGCCGGTCTGCGCGGTGCCATAGAGATTGCCATCGCTGCCCTGAATGAGTGCGCCGGGGGGCAGTGCTCCGTCGCCGACCCCCGCGGCGCCGAAGGAGTACAGGATGGTTTCGGTTCCGCCTAGCGTGAGCTGGAAGACCGTGCCCTGGTTCGTCGTACCGCCGGTGTACGTGGTGCCGTAGAAGTTGCCGTCACTTGCCTGGAGCAGGCTGGCCACGGGTGCTGCGCCATCACCGCCGGCGCCTGCGAAGAAGTGCAGCACGGTTTCGGTCCCGCTCGGTGTGAGCCGGAAGAGCGACCCCTCGCCGAAGGGGCCTCCGTAGAGCGTGGTTCCGTACAGGTTGCCATCGTTGCCTTGGACCAGGCCGGCCCAAGGATGCGCGCCATCGCTGCTGCCGCCGGCGAAGGAATAGACAATCGTCTCGGCCCCACTCGCTGTGATCTTGAAGACCGTGCCGAGGTTACTGGTCCCGCCGCTATAGGTGGTTCCGTAGAAATTGCCGTCGCTGCCTTGAATCAGGGTGCCATAGGGGGCCGCGCCGTCGCCGCTGCCCTCGGCGAAGGAATACAGAACCGTCTCCGCTCCGCTCGGTGTGATCATGAAGACCGTGCCCTCACCATTGGCGCCTCCGGCGGTGGTGGTGCCATAGAAGTTGCCATCGCTGCCTTGGGTCAGGCCGGCCCAAGGATTCGCGCCATCGCTGCTGCCTCCCGCAAAGGAGTACAGCACGCTCTCGGTCCCACTCGGTGTGATCACGAAGACCGTGCCGTAGCCACCGCTGCCTCCGATATTGGTGGTGCCGTAGAAATTCCCGTCGTTGCCTTGGATCAGGGCACCCAAGGGAGTTGCCCCATCGCTGGTGCCGCCGCCGAAGGAGTACAGGAGGGACTCGGCCCCGCTCGCTGAGACCCTGAAGATCGTGCCGTAGCCGCTGGCGCCGGCGTCAGCGGTGGTGCCGTAGAAGTTGCCGTCGCTGCCTTGGACGAGACCGGCCCAAGGGGTCGCACCGTCGCCGCTGCCGCCCGCAAGTGAATACAGCGTGGTGGTGCTCCACGTGCAGACAATGCTGACGGTGGTGACATCTCCGGCGCCCACCGTTCCTGCCCCATGGCTCACCGAGCAGATGAGACCGGTGGGTTGCGTCTGTACCGTGATCGCATAGCCGCTGCCGTAAGCAACCCCTGTGTTCATCGTGAATTGCATGGCGTTGGCGTTGATCGTCGTCGCGTCACCGCCGTTGTCCAGCAGCACCAGTCCATTGGCGCTGAGTCCCATGATGGAGCCACCCACCGTGTACGTGGCAGTGGAGCAGGTGACTGCGACGTTGCCGACATCGCTCGCCGGCATTGCGCCCGAGCCGTTGCTCACCGAGCAGGTGAGCCCCGTGGGCTGCGTCTGCACGACCACGTCGTAAGCACTCGTGTACGCGACCGCCTGATCCATCTGGAAGCTCGTCGCGCCCGAGGGGACATTGATCGTGTCGGCGCCGTTGGCGAGCACCAGCCCACTCGCGGTCAAGCCGCTGAGGGTCCCACCCAGGATGTAGGCCTGATCGGAGCAAGTCACCACCACCGCCGTGACATTGTTCGCCGGCATCGTGCCCGAGGAGTTGCTGGCCGTGCAGGTGAGTCCTGCCGGGGAGCTTTGCACCACGATCGAATAGCTGTCGCCGTAGTCGACCGGGGTCGGCATGGTGAAGGCCGTGCTGGCCGCTGCGACAGTCAACGTATCAGTGCCGTTGGCGAGTACCAGGCCGGTATTGTTACCTAGCCCCGTGATCGTGCCGCCGAGGATGAAAGGTTGATCAGAGCATGTCACCTTGACGTTGGTCACGGCGCTGGCC
This sequence comes from Steroidobacteraceae bacterium, assembly GCA_035504015.1. GTDB lineage: Bacteria > Pseudomonadota > Gammaproteobacteria > Steroidobacterales > Steroidobacteraceae > JASHUC01. Next base: position 44,298 of record DATJSR010000016.1, on the reverse strand, counting down.
GGCATGGTGCCGGAGCCGTTGCTCACCGAGCAGGCTTGCCCTCCCGGTTGCGTCTGCACCTGCACCGCATAGCTGCTGGTGTAGGCGACCGGCGTCGGCAGCGTGAAGCTCGTGGCCCCCGATGCCACGCTCAGCGTGTCGCTTCCATTCACGAGCACGAGCCCGGCGCTGTCCAGGCCGCTGATCGTGCCTCCGAGCGGGTAGGCCTGAGCCGAACAGGTGATGACGACATTGGCGACGTTGGCCAGGTTGATGGTGCCCGTGCCACCCAATACCGTGCAGGTCTCACCGGTCGGTTGCGATTGCACCGCGATGGCGTAAGTACTGCCCGTGGTCTCCCCGCCCTTCATCGTGAACTGCACGGCATTCGCATTGATCGTCGTGGCGTCGCCGGCATTGTTCAGAAGGACGAGACCGCTGGAGGTGAGACCACTCACCGTGCCGCCGACCGTGTAGGTATTGGCGGCGCAACGGATCGACACGTTGGTCACGTCGCCGGAGCCCATGGTGCCCGAGCCGTTGCTCACAGAGCAGGTGAGTCCCGCCGGTTGGGTCTGCACCACCACCGCGTAGGGGCTGTTGAAGGCAACGGGCGTCGGCATCGTGAAGCTCGTCGCACCGAGGCTCGCGCTGAGCGTATCGGTGCCGTTGGCGAGCACGAGACCACTGGCACTGAGGCCGGTGATCGAGCCGCCGACCGAGTAGGCCTGATCCGAGCACGTGATGAGCACGCTGGTGACATTGTTCGCGGGCATCGCTCCCGCCGCGTTGCTCGCCGTGCACGTGAGTCCGGCCGGCGCACTTTGCACGATCAGCGAATAGCTGCTGCCATAGGGTACCGAGGCAGGCATGGTGAAGCGGGAGCTGCCGGCGGCCACATCGAGGGTATCGGTGCCATTGACGAGCGTGAGGCCCGTGTTCTCGCCAAGCCCAGCGATCGTGCCCCCGAGGGTGAAGGGCTGGTCGGTGCACGTGACGGCGACGGTGGTCACGGCGCTCGCCGGCATGGTGCCGGCGCCCTGGCTCACCGCGCAGCTCTCGCCCGCCGGCTGGCTCTGCACCGTGACTTGGTAGCTGCTCGTATAGGCTACCGGCGTCGGCAGCGTGAAGCCGGTCGACCCGGGCTTCACGCTCAGCGTGTCGCTGCCATTCGCGAGCACCAGCCCCGAGCCATTCAAGCCGCTGATGGCGCCCCCGAGCGAGTAGGCCTGATCCGCACAGGTCACCACCACGTTCGCCACGTTGGCCGAACCGATCGTCCCGGTCCCGCCTGCAACCGTGCACGTCTCGCCCGTCGGCTGCGTCTGCACGGTCACGGAATACGGAGTGCCGGCGGCGAGCGAGCTCGCCAGCGACTGCGTGGTCGTGCTCGCAGGCACGCTCACCGGCGTGCTGTTCACCATCAGCACGAGCCCGGGCGAGGAGAGTCCATGGACCGTGGCGCTGATGGCGTAGGTCTGTGTCTGCGTAGAGGTGCCGATGTCGGTGCTGCTGGCGCCACCGCCGCCGCAGGCGCTCAAGGCGAGCGTTGCGCCGACGCATGCGATGACGGCAACGTCACCGAGAAAAGACGCCCATCCCCCCTTGCCCCCGGACATCGGCAATCCTCGTTATAGTGTCAAGAGACGGTGCTGCCAATGACGCCGCCACTCTACTCCGCGGCAGTGACTTCAGTCTTAACGCAGCGTCCGCTCAGGCAAGCGAGGCGCGAGCGACAGGCGCATCGGCCGGCTACCCCGCGTGTAATGGCCGTTGATTGTCTTGAAAAAACAGTTTTCAGTCAAAGTTATGCGCTATTTATCTCATCTTATTTAGATCGCCAAGCGGCTACCGGCCGCGGGCCGGTGCAAGCCAGCTATTTCCTCTGCAGGGCCGCTGTGCGCGATGCACACGGGGCTCAGAACTGCTGTGTCAGCTCTGCGAATATCCCTCTGCGCGGGCCGTACTGGGGGGCGAATTCCCCGACACCGGTGGCGGCACGCAACAGGTAGACGCGATCGAAGAGATTGATGGCGCTCAAGCGCACCGTCAGTGGTTTCTCGCCACTCTGCCACGGATAGAAGTTGCACCCGAGCGCGGCGTTGAACTGCGTGTAGCCAGGTGAGTGCTGGAGGTTCGCGAATCCGGCTCGCAATCCACTGCCATAGAGGCCATCGAGGCTGACGAACATATCGCTCCAGCGATAGGACGCGCCGCCCGATGCGGTATTCGACTGAGCGTCCGAGGTATAGGTGTAGTTGCTCGCCTGGTACGCCAGCTCCACCGGGTCGCCGATGAGATACTGGTTCGAGTCCACATCCTTCGCCTTGGTGATCTCGTGCGCGTAGTTCGCGTAGACGCGCAGCCCCCCTTGCTGATAGTTGAGCTTCGCCTCGGCTCCTCTGCTGAAGCCGAGCGCGTAGTTGAATTGGTCGAGGACCACCGCATTGCCGAAGGTCCCATCATCGAGCACGTGGGTACCACGCTTGTAGTACACGTCCACACCTGCGGTGAGCGCCGGGCGCAGTGTCTGCTCCAGACCCAGGTCGACGTAGGTCGCGCGCTCCGGGCGGACGGGGGCATCCAGCGGGAAGGCCGCCTGCTGGGTCGTATTCTGAAACAGGGCGAGGTTGTTCGCCGTCGCCTCGGTCTGCATGGGCGGGGTGAAATAGCGCGACACGCCCGCATGCAGGCTGGTGTCCGTGGCCGGCTGATAGACGAGGACGATCCGCGGACTCAGCTGGTTGGCCGAGACGAACTGATTCATCTCATCGAAGCGCACGCCGCAGTTGAGCGTCAGATTGGCTCGGATGCGCCATTCATCCTGAGCGTAGAGCCCGGCGAGCCAGCCGGTTTTCGCCGTGTCGTCGTCGATGGTGAGCGGAGCAGGCAGCACGTTGCCCTCGGGCGTGACCGGTAGCACCGTTGCCAGGTCCTGCACTTGGGTGTGCTCGATGCTGCCCACGAAGCCGGTGCGCAGGGTATGCGTGGCGCTCCAACGGTAGGCGGCATCGAACTGCAGACCGTTGAGGATGCTCTTGCGCACGACATAGGCTGCAACGTCGTTGAAGGCGAGATCGTCATACATGTCCGGCATGAAATCGATGGACGCGAAGCGCGTGAAGACCGAGATCTGGGTGTCCACGGCGTCTCGGTGCGTCTGCAGGGCGAGCAGGCCGAAGAAAAAGCGGTCCATCTCCTGCTCGTTGATGTCCGCCGAAGAGAGCGTGCTCGGGCCGTAGTCGCCCAGGGGCGCCTCGCCGCTGACATCGGGAATCTGAAAATGGCCGATCCAGGCACCCGTCATGTACGTCAACCGGTCGGAATCATCGATGAGCGTGGATCCATAGCCGAAGAACCTCTCCTGCGTGGTGGCGTCATGGATCGGGTTCGAGCTCGGCATTGCGTTCTCCAGACCCTGATTGCTCTGCAGATAGCGGCCCGACAGAAAGTATTGCGTGGCGCCGTCGCTGCCCCCGTAGTCGACGCTCGGACTGAGGGTTGCCCAGGTGCCGCCGTAGAGATCGAGATTGCCACCCGCCTCGAACCGGCTCTTCGTGCTGATGTCGACGACGCCTGCGGTTCGCAGGCCATACTGGGCAGGCAGGGTCCCATCGAGCAGGCTCATGCTGCCGATGAAGTCCGTGCCGAGCACCGGGCCCAGCGCGGCGACCCCGTCGGGCAGCTGAATGCCGTTGATCCGGTACTGGACGTTCGAATACTCGTTGCGCACGTGAAAGTCCGGATTGCTCACCGCCGAGTCGTACGACACCCCGGGGATCTGCAGCACCACCTTGTCGAGGGGAGTGTTCCTTCCCTGAGGTAAGGTCTGCAGATCCTGCTGATCGAGGCGGTAGTTCGTGGTGCCGAGCTTGGGCAGCAGATTGCGGTCGCGCGCTCGATCGAGATCCTCGTTGATGATCTGCAGCGAGCTCTTCTTGGCCGAGACCACCACTTCAGTGAGCCGATCCTTTGCGGGCGCTTTGTTCACCTCGGTCGATGAGCGCGGAGCGCTTTGATCGAGCGGCTGCGCCTCTGGGGCTGCCGAGGCAGCCTCCTGCAGGGATTGCGAGGCGCGAGCCGGGAGGTTGGCAGCGAACGCTAGGGCCAGCAGGCACAGATGAGGAGTGCGAACGACACTCGGCATTTGCAAAGGCGTCCTCGACGGCCCCGTTCACGGGACCGTGGTCGATGAGGCGGTGCCCACTGAGTTCGCTGACTCCGTGGCTCGATGGGCAGCCTAGCCATCCCTCTGTGCAAATGCAAATCGTTCGTATTTACAATAGCATCACAAAGCCCTGTCTCGGGCCACGTCCGGTCTCAATGGCCGGCAGCGGCCGAGCGGTATTGCCGTTTGATCCTGTCGTAGGCCGTTGCGACCTCCTCCATGTGCCCGGCACGGGCGAGCAGGCGAGCGAGCGATGCGCGCCGGTAGCGCCACGGCTGCCAAGCGGCATCCGGCCACTCCTCGAGCCGAGCGCGTTCGGCCGCTGCCGCGTAGTAGCCGAAGGCCGCGAGCTGATTCTGAGTGCTCAGCACCGCCTCGGGCGAGTCGGCGCAGTCGTAGCACTCGGCGCGCCGACCCCACCAGGCGAGCGCGTTCGGCTCACCGGCATCGGCGCCGCGCCCATACCATTGCGCGGCGAGCGATGGATTCGACGCGAGCAAAGCCGCGCGCCCATCGTGCGCAGCAACACCGTGCTCATAGAGCTGACCGAGATCGAACGCAGCCACCTGAATGCCTCGATTCCAGGCGCGCCGCTCGAGCTCGAGGGCGTGTTCCACATCGGTCCGGCTCGTCGCATTTTCAGCCACCAGGCGCGCGAGATCGATGGCGGCGGCTGCATAGCCGAGCGCCAGCGACTGCTCGAGGCGGCGCCGTGCGATCTGGGGATGACCGGCAGCCTCCTCGATGCGTGCACTCAAGTAGGCGCCGCGCCCGCTGCGATCGAGCGCCGGCAGCGTTCGAGCGCAGTCATCGCGTGCGCGGGCGACGTTCACCTGCTGCAGCAGTTGTCCCGGTGCGTGACGCTCGGGATCGTAGGGAGCGCTGGCATCGCGCTCGCAGTCGGTGGCATCGTGCGGCCACGGCCGCAAGGGCATCGATTCCGCCAAGCCCAGTGCCAGCCGCTCATCGCTCGTCAGTGTCTCGAACTGCGCGGCCCGCGCCCACGACAGCTGCTTCTCCAGCGGGGTCACTCGTGCGTCCCAGACGCGCGCGGTGCGGTCCATCGATGCGGTCACGATACGCAGCCCATCGGGAGAGAAGCTCGCCGTCTCGACGTTCTTCGCATGGCCGGAGAGCACCGCGAGCTGGCGGCCCGAGGCGCGATCCCAGATGCGAGCCGTGCCGTCTGCCGAGGCCGTGGCGATGTAGCGGCCATCCGGAGAAAAAGCGGCGTGCTCGACCTCGGCGCGATGGCCGATGAAGCGGCGCAGCTCGCGGCCGCTCGCCGCATCCCACAGTCGCACGGTGGTGTCGTAAGAGGCCGTCACTACCTGCACGCCATCGGGCGAGAAGGTCGCCGACTCGACCGTCCCGGCGTGCCCGCTCAGCGTTCTCAGCTCCTCACCCGTGCTGACGCTCCAGATGCGTGCGGTGTGGTCATCCGAGGCCGTTACCACCCTGCCGCCGTCGGGCGAGAAGGCCGCGTTCGCAATCCAGTCCTGGTGCCCGATCAGACGGCGCAGCTCCTGCCCGGTGTGCGCATCCCAGATCCGCGCCGTGTGATCGGTCGATGTGGTGACGATACGGCTGCCATCGGGCGAGAAGGCCGCGAACCAGACGCGATCGGTATGACCGGTGAGCCGACGCAGCTCCGCACCCGTGAGCGCGCTCCAGATGCGAGCCGTCTTGTCGTCCGAGGCGGTGACGATGAGGCGCCCATCCGGTGAGTACCGTGCGGAGAGCACCCGGTCGTCATGGCCTGTGAGCGTGCGGATCAGAGACCCCGTGGCGGCATTCCAGATGCGTGCCGTGCGATCGCTCGATGCGGTGAGGATCTGCTGTCCGTCGGGTGAGAACACAGCGGTTTCCACGAAGTCGGTGTGTCCCCGGAGGGTGAGCCGGGCACGTGCCGACTGCGTATCCCACGTGCGAGCCGTGCCGTCGTAGGAGCTCGTGGCGATGTGATCCCCGTCCGGTGCGTACGCGGCTCCGAGCACCGAGTCGCCGTGACCGCTGAGCTGATGCAGCGGCTGCCCTGTGGCGGCGTCCCATGTGCGCGCGGTGTTGTCGGTCGATGCCGTGAGGACCGTCAGACCATCGGGAGAGAAGCCCGCCGCATAGACCGGGCTCGCGTGGCCACTCAGGATCATCAACAGCGCGCCCGTGGCGGCATCCCAGATGCGTGCGGTGCGGTCGCGCGAGGCAGTGACGATGCGCCGGCCATCGGCCGAGAAGCGCACGCCCATGATGGCATCCGCATGGCCCGGAAGCTTGAGCAGCAGTCGCCCGCTCCTTGCTTCCCACACATAGGCGATGGCGTCCTGCGAACCGGTGACGATGCGCGTGGAGTCGGGGGAGAAGGCTACGCCGTAAACACGATCATCGTGCGGCAGCCGCAGCAGCTGACGGCCGGTGGCCGCATCCCACACCCGAGCCGTATGGTCGTTGGAGGCCGTCACGATACGCCGTCCGTCATTCGAGAACGCCGCTGCGGCCACGGTGCCGCCGTGTCCGGCCAGCACCATCAGGCTCTCTGCCGTGCGTGCGTCCCAGATCCGCGCACTGTGATCGGAGGAGCCGGTGAGGATTCGCCGATCATCGGGCGAGAAGGCCGCTGTCACTACCGGGGCCGTGTGTCCGCGCAGCACGAGCTCCGGCCGCCCGGTCGCCGCATCCCAAACGCGCGCGGTGTGGTCGTAGGAGCCCGTGACGATGCGGCGGCCATCGTGCGAATAGGCAACGCCCCACAGCCGGTCGGAATGCCCGACGAGTGCGGCGAGCTGCATGTCGGCCGCCTGCGCCTCCTGGAAGACACTCAAGGCTTCGGGCGTGTATGACGGTCGAGCGCCTGGCTGATCCAGAACCTCGAGAATGATCGCCATGGCTGCGGGTGTCTCGCCATCGCGCAGGCGCGTGGCGGCAGTCTGCGTCAGGGTCCGCAGCTGCGCCTCGAGGGCTGCCTCCCCGCGGGCGCGCGCAATGCGCGCCTCGTAGATCGAGGCGGCGAGCCCCATCGTCAACGTCAGGAACAGCAGCCCGACGACCGCGATCGGAAGGCGCCGCCGTGCCATGAACTTGACGGCGCGGTAGGCCAGGCTGTCCGGCTGCGCGAGCACGACCTGCCCGCGCAGATAGCGCTCGATGTCCTCACCGAAGGCGGCCGCCGTCGGGTAACGTTCGGCCGGGGATTTACGCAGCGCCTTGGAAACGATGGCATCGAGATCCCCGCGCAGGGTGCGCGCGAGCTTCGCTGCGGTGGTGGCCCGAGCCCGCGCTGCCGCGTCGTTGCCGGCGACGCGACTGGGTGGCACGGGCTCGACGCCGAGGATGGCCTCCTCCAGTGCGGCGGCCGATGAGCGCTTGAGGCGATAGGGGCGCTGAGCGCAGAGCAGCTCGTAGAGCATGACACCGAGCGCATAGACATCCGCGGCGGTGGTCAATGTGACACCGAGGATCTGCTCGGGAGCCGCATAGTCGGGCGTCAAGGCTCTGCCGCCGAGCGCGGTCAGCTGCGTCACCGGCGCCTGCCCCTCCGTGAGCAGCTTGGCGATTCCGAAGTCGAGCAGGCGCACTCGACCCTCCGCGGTCACGAGAATGTTCGACGGCTTGAGATCGCGATGCAAAACCAGATGCGCGTGCGCGTACTGCACCGCCTCAACCACCTGCAGGAACAGTTGCAGGCGTGCCTCGACGGGCAGCGCATGCTCATCGCAATAGGTAGTGAGCGGCACGCCCGCGACGTACTCGAGCGCGAGGTAGGGCTGCCGGTCGGGCGTGAATCCTGCATCGAGTAGACGCGCGATATGCGGGTGATCGAGACGCGCGAGGATGTCTCGCTCGCGTGCGAAGCGTTCGGCACCCGTCGAGCTCATCAACGCCGGCGGCACCAGCTTCAACGCGACGCGCCGCTCGAAGAGGCCGTCGACTCGCTCGGCGAGCCAGACGCTGCCCATGCCGCCGTGACCGATCAGCGACAGCACCCGATAGGGACCGATCGATTGGCCGATGAGCGGCGGGTCTGCCGGGGAGGCGGATCCCAGGGAGTGCGCTAGCGCGAATTGCAGGCGCAAGCTCGCCGAGTCGGTATCCCCGGCCTTAAGCGGTGCGAGCAGATCGCGCAGCAGCGCCGCAAGGCCGGGGTCGGTACCTGAGAGATCGGTGAGCCAAGCCTCGCGGCTGGCCGGCGCCGCATCGAGCGCGGCATCGAGCAGCGCAGACAGGCGTGCATAGTCCGCCGAACTCAGCTCCTTGAGCCGCATCGCGCCTATCGTACGCCGGGCCCCCAGAGCCTGGAAGCCGCTAGCGCCGGCGCCTCCTCATGGCGCCAGCAGCACCACGTTGGAGTTGTTGAACTGAACCGGTGCGATGAGATGCGATGCCGTATCCATCACCAGCCCGATCGAGCCGGCAGTGGAGGGGGGCAAGGGCAGCAGCTGCCCCACGGCCGTGGTCGTGCCCGTGAACCCGTCGAGTGTTGCGATGTTATTGCTCGGCACCACATAGGCAGTGCCGCCCGTGGTGGTCAGCGAGGTCGCCGTCAGCGTTGCCACGTCGAGCTGTTTGAGAGTCCCGCCGCCATAGCCACCGCCGGTATCGGTGATGCCGCTGACTTCCCAGACGTCGCCGTCGAGCTCGGTCGAAGATGTGTTGAAGGACCCGAGCACCGTGTTCGTTTGTGTCAGCTGTACGGTCCCCGTTGCGCTCATGACGCTGCTCGAGTAGCTGATGGAGCTGCCGGCCGAGTTCGTGGTGAGAAAGAGCAGATCCGTGCTCGCGGCACCGGCAGCGGGCGCCGCCATGAACGCCGTCGCCAGGGCTCCGGAGATCGGTCCCGCGATCGTGGTAGCGCTCGAGGAGGTGCTACCGGTCGGTACGCTCGAGAGGGTGTAGCTCGGGGCGCCGGCGTTATCGAATTCGCTTTCGAATATCAACGCCGAGCCGTTGGACCACACCAGGGTGGTGCCGACGGCGCCGGAGATTCCCTGCAGCGCGGTCGAAAGCTGAGGAGCCACTTCGCCGAAGCTGAGCGGCTCCTTGTAGATCGCCGCCGTCGAGCTCGAGTTCGGCGTGCCGATGAAATAGAGGTTGTTCGCGTCTGCGACCGCGCTGGCCACCGACCCGACGAAGAAGACGACATCGGTCGCTTCCGTACCGTTTCCGACCAGCGAGACGCGGTTCGCTCCGGCCACGCCACCGTTCGTGGCGTCGAACAGCACATTGCCGAGCGGAATGAAGTCGGCGCCGTACAGGACGGTGCGACTGAAGATGCCCGTGGGCTCGGAGATTCCGGACAGCACCGTCGATCCCGAAGAGAAGCTCTCGCCGCTATAGAAGAGCAGCGTCTGGTCGCTGTCATCGTACAGAGTCACGCCGCCCAAGGTGCCGTTAGCCGTGTAGAGCGGGCTGAAGTTGCCGTCGTTTACGAGGGCCGAGAAGTTCGTGGTGCCGCCGGGCAACGACAGGGTAACCGGTGCGGTGCTGGCCGAGTCGGTGTAATGCGCGAGCTGGTACGTGCCGCCTCCGGGTCCGCAGTAGCCCTGCGTCCCGGGCTGCGAGCCCGCGGTCGGCGTTACCACATACACCACCACGGCGAGGGTGGTCGGATCCGTGAGCGTGCTCTGCAGCTGACCGGCTGCACAGATGGCCTGCGAGGCCGGAACCGACAGATTGGTGATCTGCTGCGGCGTGGGGCCGCCGGCGCCGGAGTTGGCAATATTCAGATCCAGCGCATACAGATGCTGCTTACCATCCGATCCCGTCGAGGCGAAGATGGCCCGTGAGGGAATCGCCGTGGTCGGTGGGGTCGACGAGCTGACGAACCCGGCTACGGAGACGCCGAGCACGGTGGCGGGGTAGTTCCAGATGCGTGTGGGCGTGGATGCGGTCGCGATCGCGTTTGCCGCCACCACGAACACCCCGTTCGTGCCACCCGTCGTACCGGTGATCGCCGAGGAGGAGAAGGGGATCCAGACCGCCGCGGCAGTGGGGGAGGTGGAGCTGCTGGAGCTGCTCGAGCTACTCGAGCTACTGGAGCTGCTGGAGCTACTGGAGCTACTCGAGCTACTCGAGCTACTGGACTTGCTCGAGCTGCTGGAGCTGCTCGAGCTGCTGCTTGCGGTGCTGCTGGAGGTGCTCGAGGAGGAGGCGGGCGTGTCGGAGGAGGAGCTACCGTCGCCGCAGGCAGCCAATCCCAAAAGGATCGTGGCGGTGAGGAAGGAACGTAGAATCCACATGTGCGCGTCTCCCCGAATGATGTTGAGCGGCCGTCGAGCGGCAGAACCCCTCGTTGGAGATAGACGCGAATCGCACGGCAAATGCGCCATCGTCGGTGCCGTTACCCGCTGCGCCCTGCGCCGCCGCAGGGAAGCCGCTACCATTTGTGCGGGGCGGCAGTGAGAGCACATCGCGATGCAGCAAGCCGTCGCCGGTGATTCGGGTGCGAGGGGGTGGGAGCGGGGAAGTGGGCGAGATAACCGAGCTGTTACGCCAAGCGAGCCAGGGGAACAGTGAAGCCTCGAATCGGCTCTTCAGCCTGATGTACGACGAGCTCAAGCAGCTCGCACATGCCAGCCTGCGCCGCGCAGGGGCTGCATCGGAGCTCAACACCACGACGATCGTGCACGAGAGCTTCCTGCGCTTTGCGCGCCAGGGCGGGTACACCCCGCAGGACCGGCGTGCCTTCTACTGCTATGTCGGCAAGGTCATGCGCAGCGTCGTGCTCGATGCCGTGCGCGAGCAACAGGCGCAGAAGCGCGGCGGGGATCAGGTGTTCGTGACGCTCACGACTGGCGTCGGCGACGAGCCGGTAGACGTTCAGCAGCTATCGGTCATCGACACGGCCCTTGATGCGCTCGGAGGCCTGGCACCGGATCTGAAGGAGCTGGTCGAGCTGCGCTACTTCGCCGGCCTGACCGTGGAGCAGGTCAGCGAGCTGCTGGGCCGCTCGCCGCGCAGCGTGCAGCGCGACTGGGAGAAGGGGCGGTTGCTGCTACGGCGCCTGATTGAAGAGAGCTGACGAGAGCCAGCGAGGCCGATCACATGCTCACCCCCCTCATCGCCGCCGGCGTCTTCGCTTCCACGCTGCTCGGCGGCTTACTCGCGCTGCGCCTGCAGGACCGACTGCATCTCATTCTCGGCTTCAGCGCCGGCGCGGTCGTCGGCGTAGCCATCTTCGATCTCCTGCCCGAAGCGTTCCGTCAGAGTCCTGGGGGGGCGGGTCAAGCCGCGCTACTCGTCGGCTCGGGTTTTCTGCTGTACCTGCTGCTCGATCGTCTGTTGCTCGATGCGCGCTCTGCCGAGTCGGACCTGTTTCAGGGCCATCCGGTCCACAGTGCGCGGGGCGTCCTGGGGGCCGGCAGCCTCGTCGTCCACAGCTTCATGGATGGAGTCTCGATCGGCTTCGGCTTTCAGGTCTCGAGCGGCATCGGTCTGGCAATCGCCGCGTCGGTCCTCGTCCACGACTTCTCGGACGGCATCAATACCATCAACGTGGTGCTGAAGAACGGCGGCAATACGCGCCGCGCACTGGGGTGGCTGCTGGCCGATGCCATCGTGCCCGCGGCAGGCATCGCCACCGCATCGCTGGTGCGACTGCCGGAGCGCTGGCTGGGCGGCTTTGTGGCGCTGCTGGCGGGCTTCTTCCTGCATCTGGGCGCCAGCGACCTGGTGCCCGAGAGTCATCATCGGCATCCGAAGATGCTGACGACCGTGGCGACCATCGTCGGTGCGGCACTGATGTACGTGGTGGCCCTGTATGTGACGTGAATCGCCACTGCGAGCGCTCACAACTCAGCGTGACGCAGGCGCAGCGAGTTGGCGATCACCGATAGCGAGCTCAGGCTCATGGCCGCCGCCGCGATGATCGGGCTCAAGAGCAGGCCGAAGGCGGGGTAGAGCGCACCTGCGGCGATCGGGATACCGAGCGCGTTGTAGATGAAGGCGAGGAACAGATTCTGGCGGATGTTGCGCATCGTGACCCGACTGAGGGTCCGCGCGCGCACGACGCCGGCCAACTCACCCCGCACCAGCGCCACCCCGGCGGTCTGCAAGGCCACATCGGTCCCCGTGCCCATGGCCAGCCCCACATCCGCGGCGGCCAATGCCGGTGCATCGTTCACGCCATCCCCCGTCATCGCGACGATATGGCCCTGTTCGCGCAAGGCCTGCACGAGATGCTGCTTCTGCTCGGGCAGCAGTTCTGCCGTCGTCTCGGAGATCCCCAGTCGGCGCGCTACGGCCTCGGCGCTGAGCCGGTGATCACCGGTCAGCATGACGATGCGCAGCCCCGTCGCGCGCAGCTGCTCGAGCGCCTGCGGTGTCGAGGGCCGGATCGGATCGGCGACGATGATCAGTCCGGCGAGGCTGCCGTCGAGGCCCAAGAACACGGTCGTGCCGCCTTCGCGGCGAGCGCGATCGGCGGCGGCCGCGAGCGGCTTGGTCGCGATGCCGAGAGCGTGGAGCCATCCCTCGCTGCCCAGTACCACACGGTGACCGTCGACACTGCCGCCGATGCCGCGGCCGGGCAAGGAGCGAAAATCGGCAACCTGGCGCGGCTCGAGATTGCGCTCGCGGCTCGCTGCGAGGATGGCGGCGGCGAGCGGGTGCTCGCTCGAGCGCTCGAGGCTGCCCGCAAACGACAGAACCGTGTCCTCCTCGTGCCCTTCAGCGGCGATCACGCCGCTGACGCGCGGCTTGCCCTGCGTCAGCGTGCCGGTCTTGTCCACGACCAAGGTGTCGACCTGCTCCAGGCGCTCGAGCGCCTCTGCGTTCCGCACCAGAATGCCCGCAGCGGCGCCCCTGCCGACCCCGACCATGATCGACATCGGTACGGCGAGCCCGAGCACGCACGGACAAGCGATGATCAACACCGAGACCGCAGCGGTGAGCGCGTACGCGGCGGCGGGCGAGGGACCGAAGATCAGCCAGGCGACGCCGGCTGCGATTGCCGCGACGATGACGGCAGGGACGAACCATGCGGAGACGGCATCCGCGAGAGTCTGAACCGGTGCGCGACTGCGCTGCGCTTCGGCGACGGAGCGTACGATGCGCGCAAGCAAAGTCTGCGAGCCCACCTTCTCGGCCCGGATGACGAGGGTTCCGCTGCCGTTCAGCGTGCCCCCGAGAACGGAGCTGCCCGGCAGCTTCTCCGCAGGGATCGGCTCGCCGGTCATCATCGATTCATCGGCGCCAGAGTGCCCGTCCAGAACCAGGCCATCGACCGGAATTCGCTCCGCCGGCTTGATCCGCAACCGATCGCCGACGCGCACCTCATCGAGGGCGATAGTCTCATCGCGGCCCTCCTCGCTGATGCGCGTCGCGGAGGCCGGGGCAAGCGTGAGCAGTGCCCGCAGGGCGGTGCCAGTGCTCGCCCGTGCGCGTAACTCGAGCACCTGCCCGAGGAGGACCAGCGTCGTGATGATAGCGGCGGATTCGAAATAGACGGGGACCGTACCACCTGCCTGGCGCGCAGACGGCGGAAAGAGCTGCGGGGCAAGCAGCGCGAACGTGCTCTCTAGAAAAGTGGCGCCGATGCCCAGGCAAATCAGCGAGAACATGTTGAGGGAGCGGTGCTGCAGAGAAGACCACCCGCGCAGCAGCAGCGGCCAGCCCGCGAAGAGGACCGCAGGCGTGGCGAACGCGAACTGGGCCCATTCCCAAAACCGGGCACCTCCGAACGGTGCGAAGGACCCACCGAGCGCATGGCCGGCGATCGCTGCCGCGACGACAACAGCGGCGAGGGCAGCGGCCACCCAGAACCGCCGCCGCATCGAGCTCAGCTCCGCCGAGGGCTCCTGTGCGAGCTCCGGCATCGTGGGCTCGAGTGCCATGCCACACAGGGGGCAGCTGCCCGCGGCTGGTTGGCGCACCTCGGGATGCATCGGACAGGTGTAGGTCGAGTTCTCGCGCCTCTGGGCCTCGGGTGCTGCAAAGGTCCTTGCCGGGGTCTCGGTCCTTCTCAGGTAGCGCTCGGGATCGGCGAGGAAGCGCGCGCGACAGCCGGCGCAGCAGAAGAAATAGGTTTCATTCAGGTGCTCGGCGCGATGGGGCGTGGCGGCCGCATCCACGCTCATGCCGCAGACCGGGTCGCGTGCACCGGGCGTCAGGCCGCCTGAATCACTGCGGCCCGCAGGGGTGCCAGGGTCGATGGGTTCTGTCAGGCAGTCCCTTCCGCAAGCAGGGCCTGGGCTAGGCGCCCCCGTGCGCGCCTCACGCGATTCTCGACCGCTTTAGGCGTGAGCTTGAGCGCCCGACCGGCGTCGGCTTGTGAGAGGTCCCGAAAGGCGGTGAGCAGCAGGGGCTGTCGAAACTGTTGCGGGAGCTTGTCCAGAGCCCGCCGAAGCGCACTGACCTTCTCTTTCTCGATCATGAGCCGTTCGGGACTGTGCGAATGCAGGCGGCCCTCCTGCAATGCGACCTGCTCCTGCATATGCGAGAGCATTCGAGCCCGCACACTCCTTCGCCGACCCCAATCCCTGCATTTGTTCAAGGCAATGCTCGTGATCCAGGCCTCGAAGGGCCGAGCGGCATCATAGCTGTCCAGGGCCTTCCAGACCGACAGACAGGTCTCTTGCAGCACGTCACGCACATCGTCGGGATCGTGCAGGCGCTTGGCGATGAGCCGCTGTATATGCCGAAGGTGCCGCTCCAGAAGCGTGGCAAAGGCCTGCTCGGCTCCGCACAGCGCAAGGCCGACCAGCTCGCGGTCGGATAGACTTGGCGGGACACCGTGCTCGACCGCCGGCTCTGCCAAATACGCGGAATCAAGTTGCAGGTGCACGCCTCGACCCTTTCGTGTGTGCACTCGAGCCTCGAACGGCCGGGAGGCGTGTGTCACGTAAGTTACTGTTGGATCATTGTTTATTCTCGTTAACAGATCCGTTAACGGGCAGGCGATCGAGGCACCGGACGCTGCCCTGGCGTGAATCTGCCGAGCCGTGCGCGGTCCAATGAGGAAGTCTTGAGGACATGGCAGCCAGGGCGGGCGCCTGAAGGGCGGTGCCCGCTGGGGTGTGCGTCTTCAAGGGATGTCCTTGAGG
The DNA here is from genome assembly GCA_035504015.1 of Steroidobacteraceae bacterium. Lineage (GTDB taxonomy): Bacteria > Pseudomonadota > Gammaproteobacteria > Steroidobacterales > Steroidobacteraceae > JASHUC01. The sequence continues at coordinate 29,115 of DATJSR010000016.1, read as the reverse complement.
GCACGGACGCTGACCTGCGTATCGTTTTTGGGCTGGCGCGATCGTACAAACCACGACGGCAAGACCCGAGCGCCTGCGATAGGTTCATCCTCACGAAAGGCTAGCGAGGAGCGGCGATGCACATCATGGAGGGTTTCCTGCCCCCGGCGCACTGCATCGGCTGGGCCGCCGTGTCCGCGCCCTTCGTGGTCCACGGCGCCGTGAAGCTTCGTCGCATCATGCGCGAGCAGCCACAGATGCGGTTGACGCTGGCAGCGGCGGGGGCATTTACCTTCGTGCTCTCGGCGCTGAAGATGCCGAGCGTCACCGGATCGTGCTCGCACCCGACGGGCACCGGGCTGGGGGCGGTGCTGTTCGGCCCGCCGGTCATGAGTGTTCTCGGGGCCATCGTCTTGCTCTTTCAGGCGCTGCTGCTCGCCCACGGCGGCCTCACCACCCTCGGAGCGAATATCTTCTCGATGGCGATCGTCGGTCCGTGGGTCAGTTACGGCCTGTGGCGTCTGTGCCGCTCTCTCGGGCTCTCGGTGGCCGTCGGCGTCTTCGTGGGTGCCGCGCTGGGGGATCTCGCGACCTACGTGACGACCTCGGTCGAGCTTGCGATGGCTTATCCGGATGCCTCGAGCGGCTACGTGGGGGCGTTCTTGAAGTTTGCCGGCATTTTCGCGATCACGCAGGTGCCCCTCGCCATTGCCGAGGGTTTCCTCACGGTCATCGTCATGAATGCGCTGGCCGAGAAGAGCAACGTCCTGGAGGACCTGGGCCTGGTGAAGGCGGGCTCGTGAGGCTGGTCTCGCGCCCCGTTCGCTATCTGCTGTTGCTCGGTGTGCTGGCCCTGGTGGTGCTGCCGCTGATGTTCGTTCGCGGGCAATTCGGTGGCTCCGACGATGCGGCCTCGAAGGCCATCGCCGATCAGCAGCCGGGCTTCAAGCCCTGGTTCCAGCCCTTGTGGAAGCCTCCGAGCACGGAGATCGAGAGCTTGCTGTTCGCCGTGCAGGCCGCGATCGGCGCCGGGACGATTGGCTACGTGCTCGGCCGCATGCACGGGGCTGCCAAGGAGCGGGAAACATACAAGAAGAAAGCTTCGCCCTCCGATGTCGATCATTGATACCAGCGCGAACCTCAATCTCTGGCGCCGCAAATCGCTCGCTGAAAAATCCCTGCTCGCCCTCGGCATGCTGCTGATCGCGATCGCGGTGCCCTCCTGGGTGAGTGCGCTCGCCGTCGCCGTGATCATGACCGCCGCCACGCTGCTCGGCGCGCGCGTGCCACCTGGGGTGTGGTCCAGGGTGGTCACGGCGCCCGTGGGCTTTCTCATCGCGGGGGCCGCAGGCGTCGCGCTGCAAATCCACCATGGGCACCTGGGACTCGCTCCCCAGGGTCTCGGGCTCGCGGGGCACCTCGCCGCGCGAGCGCTCGCGGGCGTCAGCTGCCTGCTGTTTCTCGCGCTCACCACGCCCGCCGCGGACCTGATCGCCGGCATGCGCCGCATCGGCGTGCCGGCGGAGATCGCCGAGATGGCGCTGCTCATGTATCGCTTTCTGTTTCTGCTCACCGGTACGGCCGAGGCGATGAACACGGCCCAAGGGGCGCGCCTGGGTCACAGCAGCTACCGGCGCCACATGCGCTCGCTCGGCCTGCTGATCGCCAACCTCATGCCCCGCGCGCTGGCGCGCGCGCGGGCGCTCGAGATCGGCCTCGCCGCGCGCGGCTGGCGCGGTGAGCTGCGCGTGTTGAGCCCGGTGCGGCGCGCTTCGGTCGGGGCGATCGCCGCCATCGCGCTCCTCGAGCTGGCCGTGCTCGCGCTCGGGCTGCGTACCCTATGAGTCTGCTCGAGGCACGGGGGGTCACGCATTTCTACCCGGGACAGGTCCGCGCCCTCGATGCGCTCGATCTGAGGATCGAGCGGGGCCGCCGCCTCGCCATCCTGGGAGCGAACGGCTCGGGTAAGACGACCGTGCTGTTGCACCTCAACGGTACGTTGCGACCGCGCTCGGGCTCGGTGCTGCTCGAGGGTGAGGGGGTGAAATACGACCCCGCCTCGCTCATCGCTCTGCGTCGCCGCGTCGGATTGGTGCTGCAGAATGCCGATGATCAGCTCTTTGCCGCAACGGTCGCGGAGGATGTCTCATTCGGACCGCTCAACCTCGGCCTGAGCGAGGCGGAGGCGGCGCAGCGGGTCGAGGCGGCGCTCGGCGCTCTGCACATCGCGCACCTTGCCGACCGCGCCACCCACATGATCTCCTTCGGGCAGAAGAAGCGGGTCGCCATTGCCGGTCTCATCGCCATGCAGCCGGAGATCCTGCTGCTCGATGAGCCCACCGCGGGCCTCGATCATCAGGGCACCGAGGATCTGCTCGCGGTACTCGCCGAGCTCGAGCGCGGCAACACCACGCTCGTGTTCACCACCCACGATGTCGAGCTGGCCTATCGCTTCGCGCACGATGTGGCTATATTCGATGCGGGGCGCACGCTTGCTCAGGGGCCGATCGAGGACATCCTCTGCCGCGAGTCGCTGCTGCGCGAGGCGCGCCTGGGCGCCCCGTTTTTGTTGAAGGTCGGAATGCGCGCGCGCGCGCTGGGGCTCCTGCAACCCACGCAGCCCCTGCCACGATCGCCCGAGGGGGTCCTGGCGCTGCTGCAGGCGCTCGGCTCGCGCGAGCCTTGACCGCTCGGCTCGCGCGCGCCTTAGGCGCCGAGCGCGGAGGCGCCCGCTTCGGCCGCGCGCCCGGCGCCTTGCGTCTCATCGAAGAGCAGCAGGCGGCCGGCGTTACCGAGGCCGAGGAACGTGCTGACGTTGTGCAGCACTGCCGCGATGATGGGCGCCTGAAGTCCCAGAACACCGGCGCCCGAGAGCACGATCAGCCCGAAGGTGAAGCCGAGGCCGATGGCAACGTTCACGTAGATGGTGCCGCGGCAGCGGCGGCTCAGGCGGATGCAGGTCCCGAGCCGCCGCAGATCGTTGGTCATGAGCGCCAGATCCGCCGAGGCGAGCGCCACATCCGCGCCCTGCGTTCCCATGGCGACACCCACCGCGCCGGCGCGCAGCGCCAGGGAGTCGTTGATGCCGTCGCCCACCACCATGGGTCGGTGGCCCAGCTTGATCTCCTGCATCACACGATCCATCTTCTGCTCGGGCAGCATCTCGGCATAGACGGTCTGGATGCCCACCTCTGAGGCGACCTCGTGCGCAACGGCCGCACGGTCGCCCGTGAGCAGCACCATGTGCTCGACGCCCAGGCCCTTGAGGTCTTGAACCGCATCCGCGGCGCTGCTGCGCAGCTGATCGGTGAACAGCAGCCAGCCGAGGAACTGCCGGTTGCGGCTCACCCCCGCGATCGGTCCGTTGTGAGCCGGCGCCGGCGGGGCGTCGACGCCCAGGCGCACGAACAGATCGCCGCGGCCGAGGGCGACCTCATCGCCCGCATAGCGGCCCGTGACACCGAAGCCGCCGAGCTCGCGAGGCTCCTCGATGGCCAGCCGCTCCTTGACAGGGACGGCCGCCGCGGCCGCGCGACTCAAGGGATGAGAGCTCGCCGCACCGAGGCTCGCGCCCAATTGCTTGACCAGCGCCGCATCCACCCCCGGCATCGCTCGCGCATCGGTCAGCCGTAGATCGCCGGTGGTCATCGTGCCGGTCTTGTCGAAGATCACCGAAGACACATCGGCGAGGTGCTCGAGAAATCCCGATCCCTTGATGAGGATGCCGTGGCGTGCCGCAACGGCGATGGCGGCCACCGCGGTCGCCGGCGCCGCGAGCACCAGCGCGCACGGACAGGAGGCCACCAGCACCGCCAGCATCGCGGGCACGTTACCCGTGAGCAGCCAGGTACCCGCGGCGATCAGCAGCACCAGCGCCATGTACTGATTGGCGTAGCGATCGAGCAGCCGCGTCACAGGCGGCTTGGCATTCTCCGCCTCGCGCATGAGGTTGATGATGCGGCCGACGGTGCTCTCCTCGCCCACGTGGGTCAGTTCGATGTGCAGCAGCCCATCGAGATTCATGGCCCCGGCGAGTGCCTTGCCGCCTTCGGTGACCTCCACGGGAACGGATTCCCCGGTAAGGGAAGCGAGATCGAGGTTCGAGCTGCCGCGGCGCACGACGCCATCCGCGGGCACGCGCTCGCCCGCGCGCAACTCGATGACATCGCCCGCGCGCAGCTGCGAGCTCGGCACCACCTCCACCGTGCCGTCGGGTCGCAGACGGCGGCTGTCGGCGGCGGTCAGGCGGCTCAACGCCCGCACGGCCTCCTGCGAGCCGAGCATGCTGCGCTCCTCGAGCACGTGACCGACGGTCATGATGATGGGCAGCAGGGCGGCCGTCATGAGATCGCCCGTTGCCCAGGCGGCGATCAGGGCGAGCGCCACGAGCCGGTCGGTGATGCCGTGCAGGCTCGGGTGACGCAGGCTCTGCCACGCCTCGAACAACACCGGTACGGCAACGAGTGCGGCCGAGACGCCCGCCACCAGCTCGGCGATGCCGGCTTGTGCAGGCAGCAGGTAGCGCATGCCGAAGGCGACGAGCAGCAGGCACAGCGCGGCAAGCGCCAGCGACAACCGCAAGCCGAGCAGCAGCCGCTCGGTGCGATCGAGCAAGGGCAGGGGCACGGCGGACTCCCCCGCCGACTCCGGCGCCGGCAGCCGCTCCAGGGATGTGCTCGGGGTGGCGCTCATTTGTCTCTACCAGTCGGTTTGCCGGGCAGCACGAAGCGTGCGCCGCTTTGCGGATCGATGAGGGTTGCAGAGCCCACGCGGTTCATGATGTCGGACACTCCGGCGCGGTACTCGCGCAGCAACACGCTGCCACGGGTGGCGGGCGTCTCCTCCTGGGCCAGCGCCAGAATGCGCGCAGTCTCAACGCCCGCATTGCTGATGCGCTCGAGCGCGGTGGCGCGCGCCGCAGAGAGTAGTTGATCGCGCTCGCGATCGGCTTCCTGGCGGCGCCGTTCGGCGTCCGTTCGAGCGATGGCGACGCCGCGGTCGGCGGCCTGCGTGGCCACCAGCACCGCATCGAAGGCCGACTTGGCCATCGGGGGCAGCCACGCGGTCATGTCGATCCGCTCGAGCGTGACGCCGAGCGCAGCGCCGGAGTCCGCAAGGCTGCCGAGCCGCGCGTTCATGGAGCGCAGCAGTGACTCGCGCGCCTCGCTGCGCAAAGCGACGACGGCCTGGTTGTCCGCCCCCTCCGTGCCGCTCGCCTGCACCACCAGGAAGTCATTGAGGTTGCGGCCGGCGGTGATCTGCACCGTGGTGGCCCGGAACAGCCGCGCGAGCGCGGCCGCCACGTGCGCCTGCTCGAGCGCGTAGGCCACGGGATCGTTGATGCGGTAGATGAGCGTCGCATCCAGCAGCACCACGTTGCCATCGCCCGTCAGGTAGGCGCCGACGTTCTGCGGGATCGACTCGGTCGCATCGAAGGGGCCGACCAGACCGCGAGCCTTCTCGCTTGCCGCGGGCAAGGCGGTGACCTCCTCGCTCAATTGACGCTCCGGACCGGGGAGCAGCTCAACCTGCTCGATCGGGCGCGGCCAGGCGATGAGCAGCCCCGCCTCCTGAGTCCGCACGATCTTGCCGAAGCGCAGCACGATGGCCTGAGTGTCGGGAGCAATCTCGTGCACGTTGCTCGTGAGCCAGAGCAACGCCGCGAAGAAGGCCGCGATGTACACCGCGCGAAAGCCAATCGCCACCGATTGGGCAATGGGCCCGGGAGGCGGCGGCGGGGGGGGTCCCACGGGTGCTGCCGCGGGCGCCGGGGCGGCATCGAGAACCTCGCTCATTGCGGGTGACCTGCTCCTTGGGACGTGGCGCCCGCGAGCGCGGCCGCCGTGCGACGCGGCTCAGATCCGCGTGGCCCTGCAGGCACCGTCGTCGATGCGCGCGCGCCGCCCGCACCGCCGGGTCCTTCGACCAGTATGCGAAAGGGCGCCGCGTCCGTGCGCAAGACGAGACTGGTGCTGCGGCCGACGATCGCGCCGATGGCATCGAGCGAGCGCAGCGTGGCGTAGAGGGTGGGATCGCTCTCATAGGCCTTGGCATAGATGCGCGCCGCGGCCTGCTCCGCATCCGCCTCCGTCTTCGCGGCCTGCTCGCGCGCCTGCGCGACGACCTCACGGGCGTCGCGGTCGGCGTCCGCGCGAATGGCGGCGGCCTGTCGCAGCCCCTCGGCCGTGCGCTTGGCCGCTTCGGTCTCGCGCTCGGCGCGCATCCTCGCGACCGTGGCGGCGAGTGTCTCGTCCGGCAGCGTCATGCGCTCGATGCCAACCTGGCGCACATCGATGCCGTACACCTGCAGCATGCGCGGGGCGATCTGCGCGCGCAGCTGCTGCTCGAACTGATCGAGCCGGACCTTGCTCGGGTCGACGTTCACCAGGTCGGCGAGGGCGAAATTGCTCGAGGTGATGTGCAGCGCCGCGCTGACGAAGCTGCGCAGCTGGCGCGCCGCCTCGTCGGGTTGATTGCGCACGGAGCGCAGAAACTGCCTGACGCCTTGCGGATCGCTCGGCACCTGCCACGCCACGTAGGCCTGCACGAGCACCCGCAAGCCCTCTCGCGTGCCCACATCCTGCAGACCGGTGGACGTGGTGCGCAGTCGCAGATCGATCGGAATGGTGCTCTCGAAGGGGGCAGGCAGCTTCCAGGCGAGGCCGGGCTGCGTGATGACCCGCGTCGGATTGCCGAAGCGCGTGATGACGCCGGCCTGACCGGCCGGCACCATGACGATGCAGGCAGCGGCGATGGCGGCCAGGAGGATGACTGCGGCGATGCCGATGCGCAGCTGCGCGGCACGGCGTGCACGGGCGCTCTCGGCGGGGCTCGAACTGCTCTCGTCACTGTCGCTGATGAACATGGTTGAAGCCAAGCGGCGCTGCGGGCGCGCAGCTCAGCGCTGATCCTCGATGTCGGGGGTATAGGGAGGCGGGGCAGCGCCAGAGCTGCTGCCAGTTGAATCCTCGGGTGCGCTTGCCGAAGCATTGGGCGGGGCGCCGGTGACCGGAGTGCCGCCCTCGGTCGCCTTGGCAGGCGGGCGCAGGTCGAACACCGGGCCTTCGCTGGGGCTCAGGCGGTGATCGATGATCGTGAGCGGCGCGCGGCTGAGCGCGACTTTGAGGGCGCTCAGGCGTCGCTCGAGCAGAAATGCCTGGCTGCCTTCGGCGTACGCGCGCCGGTCGGCGTTGAAGCGATACGCCTCGGCGTTGGCTGTGTGGAGAGTCTCGGTGGCCTTGGCGTCCGCGGCCGTCGTGAGCTGATGAGCCTCCTGTTGAGCGATGCCGGCGACGCGCTTTGCACGGCCACGCTCATCGGAGATGCTGGCATTGGCATTGATCTCGGCCGCCTGCACCGCGTGATAGGCTGCCGCGGCGCCGGCGGGCGGGTGAATCTCCTCGATGAGCACCGCTACGATATCGATGCCTGCGCGGTGGGAGTTCATGTCGGCGGCGAGCGCCTGGCGCAACGAACCGGCGACATTCTCGCGACGTGCACCGAGCACGGTCTCCAGGGTTCGGGAATTGAAGTACCGCAACACGAGGCGGCTTGCGGCTTCGCGAATCAGCGATTCGGGCTGGGCAACCGTGTAGACGGAGTCCAAGGCGGCGTTGTCGGTGAGCCCCACACGATACAATACGCTGATCTCGGTGCTGACACTCTGGAAGCCCTGCTGACCGGTGCCCACACTGGGCACCAGATAGTTGGCCTGTCCCGGGTGCGAGCTCTCCCAGAGTCGATTGAGGCTTGCGGGTGGTGTCGCCTCGGCATCGATCCGCTCTGCGTTATCCGCGTGCGGCTGATCCACCCCGATGGCGACCGAGTGAATGGTGCCGAATTCAACTGGTCGCAGTCGCCCGAATGGCCACGGCAGCAGCAGGTGCAGTCCGGGGCCGAGCACCGCCACCGGCGCCCCGAAGCGCTCGTAGACCCCGCGCTCGCCGAGCTCGATGAGCTTCACACCCGAGAGGCCCCAGCACAGCAGGGCGGTGCCCAGAAGCGCAGGCAGGATGGCGGCACTCAAGAATTGCAGTGCCCAGCTGCGTGCGAAGTCGAGTCCAAGGTGGGTCCTCAGCAGAGCGCTCGGGGCGCGGGGGCCACCGGTCAAGAGACCGGCGATGACGCTGTCGGCGACGGCGCGCGCCTCGAGAGGCTTGGGTGGTGGCAGGAACAGCCGGCCCAGGGCGCGCAGCGCGAGCTCCAACGCTACCAGGCTAGGTGCCGCGCTCAACACATAGAGCGGCCAGCGCACCCAGCCCAGGCCCGCGGCGCGGCCGAGCTCGGCGCAGGCGCTCGCGACGAGCACCCACGTCGACAGCAGCAGCACCCGGCGCAGCGCAGGGGCCTCCGGCAGCTGCGGGGTGGGGAACTCGTGCATGGCGCGCTCGGCCACGAGCGACACGAAGGCCAACGCAAAGATGAGCGCGGCGGCGATGTTGGCGCCCGCCGGCTCCAGCATGTGCTCGGCAGAGGAGCGCAAGAGCAGCGCGGCGAGCACGATGAGCACGGCGCCGGCCAGCATGATGGCCGCCTGAGCCTGACGCGCGGCAAAGCCCGGATCGAACCCGCGCCAGCGAGGCATACTCAGCGGCGCCGCTCCGCGCCGCTCGAGGGCGAGCGCGTAATGGAAACGTGCGAAAGTGAGCGTCAGCGTGCCGAGTAGACTCGTCAACGACAGCAGCAGCACGCAGGCGACGGCACTGCCCGCACCGCCTGCAACCAGCTCGCGCGCGAGGGTACGCAGCTGCCCGGCAGCGCCGGGCGGCAGCGCGCCGGCCGACAGGAGCACGGCCAGAGCGAGCGTTGCCGTCCCATACAGCAGGGCGAGCCGTCGCACCAGGCGGTGCGAGCGCGGGAAGATGCGCTCATCCGGCGGGGTCGCTTGTGTCTCAGGCTGCTGCATTCGAGATCATCTGAAGGTCGGCGTGCCAGGTGCGGCTGCGCCGAATAGTATAGAGGCCCGGATCGTGCACTGCGCCGAGCCCTGACAAGAGGGCGGCCCCCGCGTCGCGCGTATGAGCTTAACAGACCCCCAATGAAGCAGTCGACGATGGAGAGCGAAGGCGCATCGGGGTCGCAGAGCACAGCCGTGCGGCCGAGAAAATGGGCGCTTGCGGTGCTCGCGCTCGTCTTGTGTGGCGCAGCCAGCGCGCTCGCCGCGCTGCACGTTCGCCGCGATCATCTGCAAGAGCGACTGCTGCGGCTCGAGCCCGATGCGGCCGGCAGGGATGCCGTGCTCGTGCGCTTTGCAGCACAACAGGCGAGGCCGCTGTATGCCGCGCATTGTGCTGCGTGCCACGGCAGCGACATGCGTGGCAGCCGCGTCCTGGGCGCACCGGATCTCACGGATGGCGTGTGGCTCTACGGCGACGGCAGCGTGTACGAGATCGAGCGCACGATCCTCTTCGGCATTCGCTCCGGAGCGGGCGCTGCGCACAACGTCAGCGAGATGCCACCCTTCGGCCTCACCGGCAGGCTGAGCCAGGGTGAGATTCGCGCGCTGGTGCAATATGTTCGTCGCCTGAGCGGCCTGCCGCACGATGCGCAGCAGGCCAACGACGGCAAAGCCCTCTGGGGCGCCAACTGCAGCGACTGTCACGGCTTCGATGCCCGCGGCAACAACGACTACGGAGCGCCGGATCTGACGCAGAACGTGTGGAACAACGGGGGCGACCCGCAATCGCTCTACAATGCCATCTATTTCGGACAACACCACATCATGCCCGCGTGGTTCGGGGTCCTGACGCTGGAACAGATCCGCGCCCTCGCGGTCTATATCCATTCGGTCTCGCACCCACCGCGCACCGCCAGGGTGCCTTGAGCGAGGAAGCGGAGCTGCGACCCGTGCCTGCGAGTACTACAAGAGCCCGCGCCAGCAGAGCCCGCGCCAGCCTGCCCAAGTCCGCGTGGCTCATTCGTCCGCACGAACGAGCGTCGTTGCTCTTGGCGGCGGGGGTCGTCTGCGGGCTGTCGATGGCCGGTGTCGCTCTGTTTCAGCACGCTTCGGGGCCGCTCGGCGTCGTGCCGCCGGGTTACGTGGCGCTCGTGAACCAGAAGGGCGTGCTCATGAGCGATTTCATCAACCAGACGATGACCGAGACGGAGAAGCCCTTCGATCAGTCGACCCCCGCGGAGCGGCGCCGCGTGCTGCACGAGATGATCGACGAGGAGCTCATGGTCCAGCGCGCCCTGGTACTCGATCTGCCCGAGACGACGACCCAGGTGCGCGACATCATGGTCAATGCCGTGGAGGCGCAGGTCGCGGCCCCCTTCCTGGCGAGCCCCCCCACGGATGCCGAGCTGCGCCGCTTCTACGAGCTGCACCGGGATCGCTACGTCAAGGGGGGAACGATGCAGGTGCGCGATCTGGTACTGCACGTCGGGGGCTATGAGAACGCCGATCAAAGCCTCGCCCAGGCGGAGACGGATGCCAACGAGGCGGTCTATCAGCTGCGCTCGGGCAGCTCCATCGACTACGTCATGGAGCACTTCGGGTTCGTCGACTCCGGCCGCATGGACAACACCGAGCAGCTGGAGTTCGCCGCCAAGCTGCATCTCGGGGACAAGCTCTACGCCGTGGCGAGCACGCTCTCCGATGGTGAGATCTCCGCGCCCATCGCCGATTTCATGGGCGTGCACATCCTCATCATGCAGCGGCGTCAGCCGCCGATGCTGGCGGATTTCACCACTGCGCGCGGGCAGGTCTACAACGACTACATCCGCATGCTCAACGAGCGCGCGGCCAAGGAGAATCTGGCAATGCTACGTGCGCAGGCGCGGATTCTGCTGGCGCCTGGGCAGTCCGAGTGAGAGCGGCGTTGCTTGCCGGGTGCCTGTGGCTTGCCGCGGCCACGGCCTGCTGCGCACAGGGTCGCAGTGTGAGCTACTCCACCTGGCGGGTGGCGGCAGACTCGGTGACGCTGAGATTCCGGCTGCCGGCTGGCGAGGCGCAACAGCTGGTGGGTGCGGGCGTACCCGTCCTCACTTCCCAGAGACTCGGCGATTACCTGCTGGCCCACGTCTCGGTCCGGGGCGCCGGCCGCAGCTGTCAGGCGATCGATCAGGGTTACGACATCGGCAGGGTCGACCCATTGGCCGTCGGCAATGACTACTACGGATTCGAGATCGTCTTCCGCTGCGAGTCGATGACGGATCTGGTGCTCGGCGACAGCGCGCTCTTCGAGCGCGTGCCCTCGCACCTCAACTTCGCGCGCGTGGAGCGCGATGGACGCATCAGCGAGCAGCTCTTCACGCGTGCAAGGCAGCAACTGCGACTCACGGCCGGGCAGGGCTTGCCCTCGGCCGGCATCGGCCGTTACCTGCGTCTCGGGGTCGGGCACATTCTGGACAGTCCCGACCGGCTGTGCGTGCTGCTTGCGATGCTCATCCTGTGGCGCTGCAAGCGCGATGTGATCTTCGGTGTCGCAGGCGTGGGGCTCGGCTACGCGCTGGCGCTCGTCGCCTCTGCCCTCACCGCCGCCGAGCCTCGATCGAATCTGCTCGAGGCGGCCTTTGGGCTGATGATTGGAGTGCTTGCGTTCGCGAGCGTGGTGCGACAGATCGAGCGGGCGCGTTCAGCGCTCGTCGTAGCCTGGCCGGCATTGCTGCTGTTGCTGGCCTTGGTCGCCGTGGCGCGACATGCGCCAGCATCGGCCTTCATGCTGGCGGGCACGGCGCTGTTTGCGGGAAGCTTTCTGGCGCTGATCGCGAGCGCTCCCGCTCCAGCGTACCTGCAGCTGCTGCCCGCGGCCGTGTTCGGCTTCCTGGATGGCTGGGTGCTGCCTTCGATGCAGGCGGCGATGCAGCTGCCCAAGGCAGTGCAGCTACCGATGCTCGTCGGCTTCGACCTCGGTGCCTGGCTTGGCGCCGCGCTGCTGATGCTGCTGGGGATCGGCGCGTGGGGGGTGCTGCGTGGCCGGCCGCGCCTGCTGCCGGCCCGCCCGCTCACGGAGGTCGTTGCAGCGTGCCTGGCCGCCGCAGGCTCGTTCTGGCTCCTCACGCGCTTGCAGATCTGAGAAGAACCCGCGCTCACCGTGTACCCAAGCCGAGGCTCCCCGGCATTAGCGCAGCGATGAGGTGCACCCAAGGCTTGTGCAGGCTCATGAGCGCACTGCCTCTTCGGCGCCCTCAAACCATATCTTCGTCGCCAGCCTGAGCAGCTGTACGTCGTTCTGCACGTTGAGCTTCTGGCGCACGAGCGACTGATAATTCGCCACGGTCTTCTCACTGACGCCCAGTCGCCGGGCGATCTCCTCCAGCCCCAATCCCTGAGCCCACATTCGCAGAACCTCCGTCTCGCGGTGCGACAGCTCGCCGAGCAACGCGGTCGCGGCCGGGCGATCGGCTTCCCGCTCCCCGGCCGCATCTTGGCCGTCGGCGAAGTAGCGCTCGCCGCGTGCGACCGCCCGCACGGCGTCGAGCAGCTTCTCGGGGGCACTCGATTTGCTCAAGTAACCCGCGGCACCGCAGCGCATCGCCCGCGAGATGAAAATCGCCTCATCGTGCATGCTGAAGATCAGCACGCAAGCCTCGGCTTCATGGGCCCGGATGCGCTTCAGGGCCTCGATACCGCTCGCTCCCGGGAGTGAGATGTCCATGACGACGACATCGGGCCCGAGGAGCTTGAAGGCTTCGTAGGCTGAGACCGAGTCGTGCGCTTCTCCGATGACCTCGATGTCGGCATCCGTCTGCAAGAGGTGCCGGTAACCGGTGCGCACCACGGGGTGATCATCGACTAGCAGGACTTTGATCGGGGCGTTCATGTGCCGGCGGGTCGAGCAGCGATGGCGGGTACCCGCGCATGAAGACGAAAGCCCGTCTGCGGCGCGCTGTCGACCGAGAGCGAGCCCCCGAGAGCCGTCAGGCGCTCGCGCATGCCGATGAGCCCGAGGCCGAGCGGTCGTGCTCGCAGGTCGGTGCCGCATCCATCATCCTCGATGCGAATCAGCGCCGCGGCGTCCTGGTCAGCGCCCTCGCGCGTGCCAGCCGTCCACTCGATGCGAATGTCCACCCGGCTCGCGCCGGCGTGCCGGGCACAGTTGGTCAATGCCTCCTGAACCGTGCGATAGATCGCAAGCGTGCGCGCCTCATCCAAGGCGTCGATGTGCTCATCGACGCTCAGCGACAGCTGCGCCGGCTCGAGCCGACTGCGCCACAGGTCCACGCAATGCTCGAGGGCGGCGCTGAGCCCGAGCTCATCGAGGCCCACGGGCCGCAGCTCGCGCAGCAGCCGGGCGATGCTCTCATTGACGAGGTCGGTGTTGGCGATGATCGACTGTGCCCGATCGGCGAGCTCGCTGCTGCTGGCGCGCACATCGCGTGCGGCCCGGGCGCGAATCGCCACCGCATCGAGCTTCATGGCATTGACGAGCTGGCCGAGCTCATCGTGCAGCTCCTGGGAGAGGCGCTTGCGCTCCTGCTCCTGTGCATCGACGAACTGACGTGCCAGGCGGCGTTGCTCCTCGAGGCTCTCGGCCAGTTGCCTCTCGAGCGCCACCCGGGCATCGAGCTCGCGACGGGTTCCTCGCCAGCGCCTGGCGGCGAACCAGGCAAGACCGACCGCGATCGACAGCAAGACGAAAGTCAGCTCATCGAGCTGAAACCATTCCGCGCGCCGCGTCCAGGCAAAAAGCACCTCGCTCCAGTCGAAGTGGATCGCGAGCACCGCACAGCTGAGGGTGCCGATGCCGAGCACGCACAGGTCGCGGAGGATGTCGGAAGTCGAGTCCGAGCGGATGGGCTGTGGGGTGCTCAATCGAGTAACTCCCGGTGGGCACGCGGGGCGTGGCGCTTTTGTACCACACCGCTGCGTCGAGGGGCCTCCGAGCGAGGCGAATTTCAGGAGTTTCTCCCGAGACATTCGTGCGGGCGCAACCGTACGCTTGGGGAATGCATGGGAACAGCGGGGGCCGCTCGAGGGGGGGACTCTGCGGCTCGCAGCTCTCGTTGCTGCTCGGCACCGCCCTGCTGGGCGCAGGGAGCGTGCATGCGGGCGAGCAGGCCCCGCAGGCACCGGACATCTCGGCCCTGCCGCTGCCGGAAGTCGTCGTCACCGGCAGCACCCCCCTCCCGGGCACTGCGATCGACATCGACAAGATTCCCGGTGACGTGCAGCTGCTCTCCGCGGAGGATCTCGCGCGAGAGGGCTCTCCGAGCCTCACCACCGGGCTCAACGACACCCTGAGCAGCATCAATATCAACGACGATCTCGACGATCCTTTTCAGCCCGATATCCTGTATCGCGGATTCGAGGCATCCCCGGTGCTCGGCACGCCGCAGGGCCTGGCGGTGTACCAGAACGGCGTGCGCATCAACGAGGCCTTCGGCGACACGGTCAACTGGGACCTGTTCCCGGCTATCGCCATCGGTCAGGTGGAGCTCGTGAGCTCGAGCCCGCTCTATGGGCTCAATGCGCTCGGGGGTGCGGTCTCCCTGACCATGAAGAACGGCTTCACTTATGACGGCTCGGAGCTCGAGCTCGGAGGCGGCTCCTACGGAGGCCGCTCGGCCGTCGGCCAGGCAGGCTGGCACTCCGGTGTGCTCGGTCTCTACGTCGCCGGCAAGGCCCTGGACTCGGATGGTTGGCGCAATTTCTCGAGCGACAAGCTCAGGCAGCTCTACGCCGTTGCCAGCATGCACACCGATGATGCGGCGCTCGATCTCAGCTACACGCGTGCCGCCAATGCGCTTCAGGGCCAAGGGGCGGCACCGGTTCAGGAGCTCGCGATCGCTCGCTCGCTCGTTTTCACCGGGCCGCAGAGCAACGTCAACGATCTGAACTTTTTCGTGCTCAACGCCACGGCGAGACTCGCCGGCGGCTGGTCGCTGCAAGGTGTCGCCTATTACCGCGATTACAGCCAGAGTGTCTCGAACGGCGACACCACCGACTATGTCGACTGTGTCCCCCCGACCCCGACCACCATCCTCTGTCAGCCTGAGGATGCCCTGGGTAATCCCAACCCCGTCATACCGCTCCTGAGCGCCTCCGGACAGACGATTCCGGATCTGTCCCAGGGAGGCACCGTCCCGATCGGCGAGAAGGACTACGAGCTGATCCACGCCTGGGGCAGGGGTGTGTCTTTGCAGATCTCCGACGGTGAGAGCATCGGCGGCTTCGGCAATCAGCTGAGCCTCGGCTCGGCCATCGACTACGCCGCAACGAGCTACTACACGGGGGCGCAGATCGGCGTGATCAATTCGCAGCTGCAGGTGCTGCCCACGGATTATCTGGTCGATACGCCGGAGAGCTCCCTCGCGGCCATCTCAAACGGCGACCCGGTGCCCGTGAGCGTCGATTCGGTCAACAAGAATCTCGGCTTCTACCTGACCGACACCTTCGATGTCAGCCAGCGGCTCAGCATCACGGCCAGCGGCCGCTACAACATCTCGAATATCGATCTCTTCGATCAGGAGGGCACGAACCTCGACGGCTTCAACCGCTTCGTGCACTTCAACCCCGCGATCGGTGCGACCTACAAGGTCCTGCCGTTCATGACCGTCTATGGGGGAATCGCCACCAACACGCGCACGCCGACGGCGAGCGAGATCGAATGCTCGAACCCCCTCACGCCATGTCTGCTGCCGACGAACCTCGCGGGTGATCCGCCCAATCTGCGACCGGTGATCTCGCACACCTCGGAGCTCGGGATGCGGGGCAAGAGCTCCGCTGCACCCGCAGGCCAATGGACCTGGAACCTCAGCGTATTTCGCACGCTGCTGCACGATGACATCTACGGCATCGCAACCTCCGTCAGCCAGGGATTCTTCCAGAACATCGGTGATACCCGCCGCCAGGGCCTCGAGGCGGGCTTGAGCTACCGGGCCGAGCGCTGGTCGGCGTTCGCCAACTACAGCTTCGTTCAGGCGACGTTTCAGTCGGCGCTCGTGGTGCCTTCGCCGTCCAACCCCTACCAGAATGCCCTTGGGGATATTCAGGTCGAGCCGGGAGATTACCTGCCGGGCATCCCGGAGCACCGCCTGAAGCTCGGGGTCGACTACCACCTGCTGAGCACGTGGGAGGTGGGCACCACGGTGCGCGTCGTGAGCAGCGCGTACTACGTGGGCGATGAGGCCAATCTGCTCGCCGCGATTCCCGGCTACACGGTCGTGGATCTCTACTCCAGCTACAAGCCGCTGCCCCACTTCGAGCTCTTCGCCACGATCGACAATCTCTTCGATCGCAAATATGCGACCTGGGGCATCCTCAGCGACCCCACCGGCATCGGCGCGCCGGGAATTCCCCCGACTGCCGTCACCAATGGTCCGGGCGTCAACAACCGGTTCTTGAGTCCGGCGGCACCCTTCGAGGTATTCGCGGGCGTCAGGCTTTCGCTGTAAGCCGCTTGCGGCTCGCGATCGCGGCAGCGACAGCGCTGCCACGCGCCCCGAGGTTGCGATTTGCGTCCCGTGCGAGCGGCGGCTCAGGCCTCGAACAGTCGCTGTCCGAGATACTCCCCGCGTGACACACCACCCGGGCAGGCAAACAGTCCTCCGCCGACGTGGGTGACGAACTGGTTCAGCATGTCGAAGCGCGACATGCGCTCGTAGATCTTGACGAAGCCAGTGCGCGGGTCGCGCTGATAAGCCAGGAAGAACAGCCCCGCATCGTACTCGAGGCCCTGATGCCATGGCGGCCAGCGCTCGGCCGTGACGTTGACGCCATCGTTGTAGGAGTACGGCCGACGCAGGATGCGCGCCCCGTCGTTGCTCGCCGCGGCGGCGAGGCGCACGTGGGAATTCTCCGGAATGATCGGGTTGCCGTCGCGATCGGTGGCGGCGAGCTGCAGCGGCTCGAACTCGCGATGCTGTCCGAGGGGTGCCCCGGAGTACTTCTGCCGCCCGACGGTCTGCTCCTGGAAGGCTACGTTCATGCGATCCCAGTGCTCGAGGGCGATGCGGATGCGCCGCGCGACGAGGTAGCTGCCCTGCTGCATCCACGCGGGTGCTTCCTTGCCGGCCCAGACGTGCTGGGCCATCGTCGTCGAGTCTTCGACCTGCGGATTGCTGGTGCCATCCTTGAAGCCCATGAGGTTGCGTGGCGTTCGCTCATGTGGCGGGATCGATAGATAGCCGCTTTGTACCCAGCGAATCACGGCCACGGCGCCGGCGATGCGCGCCAGCTGACGCACGGCGTGGAAGGCCACCTGGGGATCCTCCGCACACGCCTGCACGGCGATATCGCCACCGGTGCGCTCGGGCATGAGCTGATCGCCTGGAAATTTCGGCAGCTCGATGAGTGCGGCGGGGCGTTGAGCCGCGAGGCCGTATCGATCCTGACGGGGCTCGCCGAAGAGCCCGGGACCGAAGCCGACGGTGATCGTGAGGCGCGCCGGAGCGAGTCCGAGGGCCTCGGCCGTATCCCCGGGTGCGGCGGCGGGGAAGGATCGGGTGCCGCCCGGAGCGGGTGCGGCGGCGGGCGCGGACGATCCGGCGTAGCCGCCCGCATCGGCTGCAGGCGTTGCGCCGATGCTGTGCAGGGATTGATCGAAGGGCTGTGCCGCCTCGCCTTGCGTCAGGCGTGCGGCAGCTTGCGTCCAGGCGCGCAGCAGCGCGATCAGGTCCCCACGCGCTTCGCTCTTGAGATCGAAGGCCGCGAAATACAGATGCCGCTGCGCGGGCGTTGCAATACCCGCCTGATGGGTGCCGTAGAACGGCTCGCGGGCGGCGAGCCCTGCAGGCGGCGCCGCTGCGGCCGGCACTACCGAGGATGTGCCAGCCGCCGCGGCAACACCGGCGGTGCGCAGCAGAAAGGCGCGGCGGTCAGGACGTGCCGGCGGCTGCGGACAGTCAGGACGCTCGATCCGGTGAGGGCATCCGGGGCGCTTGGGCTCGTCAGTGCTCATCGGCTGGCTCGCATGAGTGTGTTGGTGTCGTCCTGCACGTAGTAGAAACCGCTGCCATCGGGGGTGAGCGCGATGCCGAACAAGTCGCCATTTCCTGGCGGTGTCTGTGCTTGATCCGGATCGATCCATTGGGCGTAGAGCTGCTTGCCCGCGACGGGGTCGATCTCCACGACCTGCCCATCCTTGCCGTTGCAGGCGAGCAAGTGGCCCGCGGGCGTGTACACCATCGCCAGCGGCCAGCTGAGAAGGCCGCCCTGCGTGACGATGCGGCCCGAGCCGGCGCTGTCCCGGCGGGTGAGCGCCTGCGGAATCGCGGCAATCAGGTTCTCCAGGCCGTCCGTCACGTAGAGCGTTCCGTCGGGGGCGAGCGCCAGGCCCGTCGGGCCGAGCAGGAAATTGTCGAGGTCGGCGCGTGCGGCGAAGCCATCCGCGATCACCGTCTGCTGCGTGATCGAGGGAGGCTGCCCTGCAGGGATGGCGAGCTCGAGACGCAGCACGGTGGACTTGTGGATGACGACCGGAAACTTGGTCTGCGGATCGAGGACCCTGGGGCCCGGCAAGCCATAGCCCGCCATGCTCACAAAGAGCGTGGCCTTGGTGCCCTCATCGAGCAGCGCCATGTCGCCCCATGGATCGTTGATGTTCGGTCCCGCCCATACGCTCGCCACCTGGCCGTTCGGATCCAGCACGATCAAACACCCATCGCCTTTGGTTGCCGTGGTGCCGTCGCTGCTCGGTGTGCTGCCGACGATGATCCAGCCGGATTTGAGCATCGTCATCGCGGTGGTGAGACCTACCCCTCCAGGGCACTGGGGTAGCTTCTGGGGAAGCTTCGCGAGCAGCACGGTCTGCTGGGTGGAGGGCCGGTAATCGATGATGGTGGTTCCCGTGCCCTGCAGGTTCGATACGTTGTTGAAGTTGTCGACGAGCACGTCGTCCTTCTCGATCCGGCCGGCACTCACCGGAGCCACGACGATCGCGTAAGGATTGAGATCCCCGTTGTCCGTCACGCTCGAGGTGAGTGTTTGGTGGCGGTGAATGCTCTCGAGCATTCCGATGGGTGCACCGGCCATCGCCGGTCGGACGCCAAGGACCAGCAGGAGCGCTGCGAGGGCGGCGGTGATTCCCATGATTCGCATGATCAGAACAGGATGTTGGTACGCACGCCGATCACGAGCTCATTACGCACCGGGCTGCCGGGAGCGAAGGGATCGGCGATCCCCGCTCCCGGATGGAACACGTACTGAATGTCCGGCTGGATCTGCCACCAGGGTCGGATCTGGCGCTGGTAGGTGGCCTCGAGGTAGGTCTCCGAGCCTTGCACGGGGAAATACTGGCCCGGATGGCTCGCCGCCTCGTAGCTGGCGAGCGCCTGATCGAGCGCCGCCACTTGCGAGCTCACGCGCACCATTCCCATGCCGAGACCGAGCGTATCGTCCGGACGGTAGCGAAAGGGCTCGTGCAGCACCAGGCCCGCATTCATGCTGAAGGCGATGAGATTGCGATCTGCCTGCGGAGCACCCATCACGCGCAGGAAGCCGTTGAGGTTGTGGTTGGGGTCATCCGCCTGGCGCCACAGCATCTGGTCGGCGACGGCGTAGATCGAGAAGTCCCCGTGATGCTGCGCCGGCATGCCACTGCTCGCCGGGCTCACCAGAGGCACACCGTTGCTCGCGTAGAACTGATCGGCGAAGGGCTCGGAGTCGTACCACGCACCGATCTTCAAGGTGCGGCCGAGTGGCGTGGATTGGCCGGGGTAGGCCATGCTGCCGAGCGAGGGTGACACGTATTGCAGCTCAGTGAGCACGAGCGTGCCGCCGTGCAGCGGAAAGCTCGTCCCCGAGGGATTCTGCTGCTGCGGGTCGCCCTGATTGTTGCTGACGGGACTGCCATTGAAGACGCCGACGAGGACGTTGAGGGCGTTGACCGGGCGAGCGCGTATGCGCAGGGCGGGCGCAGACAGCGGATAGGCCGGGCCGCCGCCCGGCAGATCGTAGGAGGGCAGGGCAGGCCAGCCGAACATCGTGTTGAGGAAGTAGGCGGCGTTGGTGCTCACGATGAATTCCTGATCGGCGCTTTCCAGGCCCACACGCAGGTCGAGCCGGTCCTCGGCGAGGAATTTCTGGTCGTACCACAGCTCCCAGAGCCGCAGGGCGCGGTCCGCCTCGATGCCGCTCGAGGTCTGCAGCGTCAGCAGATTCTGGGCACTCAGGTTGTTGCCGTGGATCTGCAATGCGCTCGCGTTGAAGAGCCCTCCGTAGTGGCCGAACGCCCGTTGCGTGTCGAGCTGCAGCAGCATCTGTGTGAGTCCGTCGTAGACCGCGCCGCTACGCACGCCTCCCGTGGTATTGCCGAGCTCCTCGCTCGTCTCCTGGGTGGCGAAGGTGATGCCGTAGCGGCTGAGAAAGGAGCGCAGCCCGAAGATGTCGCCCAGCAGGAAATTGCTGCGGCGGAGTTGGCTCAGGAAGACCGAGACCTCGGTCGTCGGCTGCCCGTTCGGATTCTGCTGGCTGGCGGGAACCGCAATGCTGGGAGGAGCGGCGAGTGCCTCACCGGCGGCCACGACACCGAGGAGCCCGAGCAGGAGAGCGCCGCGCGCCATGCGGGAGTTTCGAAGCGAGAGCGCGGTGGCCGTCATCTTGAGCCCGTGTCGCGGCTGACCAGCAGATGACAGGAATACTAATGAGAACGATTCGTATTTACAAGTTGATCGAACTTAATGCTGATCGAACTCGTATCGCTCTACTCATGTAGCTGCGAGCGTCCTGCAGCGAGCGCCTGTGCGCGGCTCAGGCGGCAGAGGCTCCGACGTCCCGCGTGCGCCCCGTTGCGCCCTGCCGTTCGGGTTTGCTTCTAGAATCCGGGGCTTGCAACGAAGCGGGCGCGACGCTCCGCAGGAAAGGCTCGACAGCGTGACGAATCGGGACGGTGGGGGGGTATCGGGCAGCGTGGCGCGCGAGATCCGCCTGGGCCTGGATACGGGGGGAACCTATACCGATGCCATCGCGCTCGATGCCGAGCGCCGCGTGCTCGCAAGTGCCAAGGCACGCACCACGCATTGGGACCTGGCCGTCGGCATCAGCGATGCCATCCGCGCGTTGCTCGAGGCGCTGCCCGAGGGCGTCCGGCGCGAGCACATCGGGCTCGCCGCGGTATCGACCACCCTGGCCACCAACGCCGTGGTGGAGGGACGCTTCAGTCCGATCTGCACGTTCCTGGTCGGGTTCGATGAGCGCATGGTCGAGCAGTCCGGTCTCAAGCGCAGTGAGGCGGGTGTCGTCGTCCGTGTGCGCGGAGGGCACGACGGGGCGGGCGATGAGGCCGAACCGCTCGATGAGGAGGCGGTGCAGACGGCGGTGGTTAAAGTGGGCGCAGACGTGGAGGCGTTCGCCGTGGCGTCGATGTTCTCCGTGCGCAACCCCGCCCATGAGCTGCGCGTACGCGAGCGCATTCGCGCTGCCTGTGACAAGCCGGTCACCTGCAGTCACGAGCTCAGCGCGCAGCTCGATGCACCCCGTCGGGCGCTGACCGCAGCCTTGAACGCGCGCCTCACGCCTCACGTGCGTCACCTGATGGATTCTGTGCAGGAAGTCCTGCTCCGTGAGCGCATCACGGCACCGCTCATGATCGTGCGGGGCGACGGCACGTTGGTGACAGCCGAGGTGGCACGGGAATATCCGGTCGAGACGGTGCTCTCCGGCCCCGCGGCAAGCGTGGTCGGGGCGAGCTTTCTGAGCGGACTGCGCGACTTTGTGGTGTCGGACATGGGCGGTACCACCACCGATGTCGCCGTCGTTGCCGATGGCCGGCCGGTGGTGCGAGCCGAGGGGGCTGTGATTGGCGGTTGGCGCACCATGGTGCAGGCGATCGATGTGCGCACCTGCGGTCTGGGCGGGGACAGCGAGGTGCTCTTCGATCGCGAGCTGCGCTTGAGCGTGGGCCCGCGTCGAGTGGTGCCGCTCGGCATGTTTGCCCTGCACTTCGCGCAAGTCCTCGCGGAGTTGCGCCGGCTCGCCGCGGCCACGACGCTGCCGTTCCTCGCCGGGCAGTTTGCCGTGCGCAATCCGGGCTCGGCCTCTGCGGGGACTCTGGATCGGCTCGAGCGGCGCGTCTTCGAGCAGCTGGGCGACGCGCCGCGTGGCGTGGAGGCCGTGGCACGCACCACCCAGGGTGTCGAGGCGTTGCGTCGCCTCGTCGATCGCGGCCTTGCGACCGTCGCGGGGTTCACCCCCAGCGACGCGCTGCATGTACTGGGACGGCAGCGCGGGGGGTGCGAGGAAGCCGCGCATCTCGGTGCCACGCTGCTCGCGCTCGAGGAACGCAACGCCAGGGGTCGGCGCGAGGGGGATACGGCGGAGGGTATCTGCCAGCGCACCTACGAGCACGTGCTGCGGCAGGCCGTGGGGGTGATCGCCCAGACGGCACTCGCGCGCGACCCGGGGCTCGAAGTCACTCGCGCTGGGCCCTTCGGCGAGCTGCTGCGCGATGTGGAGGCGGGACGTGCGTTTTCGCGGCTGCTGGAGATCAACGTCCGGCTGACCACACCGCTCGTGGCCATCGGCGCGCCCGTCGCGGCGTACTACGGTGAGGTGGCCCGACGCTTGGGCGCAGCGCTGCACGTGCCGGAGCATGCCCCGGTATGCAATGCCGTCGGTGCGGCCGTGGGGGTGGTCTCGGAGGTGTGTGAGCTCACCGTCAATCAGGTCCAGCTCAATGTGTTTCGTGTGCACGACCGCGCAGGCAGCCGCGATTTCGCCGATGCGGTCGCAGCCATCGAAGAAGCCAAGCGTCTCGCGAGTGCGTACGTGCTTCAGGCGGCAGTGCACTCCGGGGCGAGCGAGCCTCACATCGAGATCACCGTCGAGGATCGTCGGGCACGCACCAATGCCGGGAGCGAATACCTTGCGGAGGCGATCGTGCGTGCCCGCGCCACGGGGCTGCCCGTGATGAGCCGGGTGTGAGCGCTCGCTCCTGAAGCGGCCACGCTAGAATCCGCGCCATGCGCCCACGCCTCAAGGGCCCCGTGCTGGCCGTGAGCTCCGCCGTGCTCTTCGGGGCGAGCACGCCCGTTGCAAAGCGCCTGCTCGGGGAGATCTCACCGTGGGCGCTGGCAGGATTGCTCTACCTCGGCGCGGGCATCGGACTCGCGGTGTGGTGGCTGCTGCCACTGGCACGGCGCCGACGCGAGGCACGCCTCGCGCGCGCTCATCTCGGCGTGCTTGCGGCCGTGGTGCTCAGCGGCGGCATCATCGCCCCGGTGCTGCTGATGCTCGGGCTCGCCGCCTTGCCGGCGAGCACCGTCGCACTGCTATTGAACCTCGAGGGGGTGTTCACCCTGGCGATCGCCTGGGTGATCTTTCGTGAGCATGTCGATCTGCGAATCGGCAGTGGCGCCGCGGCGATCCTTCTTGGGGCTGCGATTCTCTCCTGGCCTCGCCACGGCGCCGCCTTCACTGGCGGTGTGCTCTTCGGCTGGTCGGCGACACTGGCCGTCGCGGGCGCCTGTCTTGCCTGGGCGATCGACAACAATCTCACCCGCAAGCTCTCGGTCGCCGATCCCCTGCAGGTCGCCGCGATCAAGGATCTGATCTCCGGTGCGGTCAACGTAGGGTTGGCGTTGACCCTCGGCGCGCGCATCGCATCGCCCGCAGCGGCGCTGGCGACGGCATCGGTCGGCTTCATCGGCTACGGCTTGAGTCTGGTGCTCTTCATGCTCGCCCTGCGCAACGTGGGGACGGCACGCACGGCGGCATACTTCTCCCTGGCGCCGTTCATCGGCGCCGGGCTCGCCATCCCGCTGCTCGGTGAGCCGCTGTCCTGGGGTCTTTGCCTGGCCGCGGCGCTGATGGCACTGGGGCTGTGGGCGCATCTGACGGAGCGGCACGAGCACGAGCACGAGCACGAACCCACCGTGCACGAGCACGCACATGTGCACGACGAGCATCACCAGCATGCGCACGCTGGGCACGATCCATCGGGTGAGCCGCACAGCCATGTGCATGCTCATGCCCGGCTGCTGCATGCGCATCCGCATTTTCCGGACATCCACCATCGCCACGGCCACTGACCCGCGCGCTATGATGGGCTGTCCCCGGCGGGCGATGAGGCGAGGGCGCTCATCGGGCGCGCGGGGCTCGCGACAAGGGAACAACGGGTCGGCAATCCTCCATGCATTCAGGTGTTCACGAGACCGAGAGGCTCCTTTCCAGCATCCTGCTGCAACTGATCGTCATGATTGCCGCAGCGCGGATCGGCAATCAGCTGCTGCGGCGGCTCGGCCAGCCGGGCGTCATCGGTGAGATCGTCGCGGGCCTGCTGCTCGGACCCTCGCTCTTCGGCTCGCTCTTCCCCGCCGCCTCCCTGTCGCTGTTCGGGGCCACCACCGCCGCACCCATCACGATCATCAGCCAGATCGGGCTGTTGCTGCTCATGTTCCAAATCGGTGCCGACTTCGAGTTCGGCCATCTCACGCGCCCGAAGAATCGCCGGGCGGTGCTCGGCATCGCAGCAGTCTCGGTCACTATTCCGTTCGCCCTGGGCTTTGGAATCGGCAAGCTGTCGGCGGCGGCGCTGGCGCCGCACACCGATCCTCTCACCTACAGCATGTTTCTCGGCGTCGGCACCGCCATTACCGCCGTGCCCATCCTGGGGCGCATCCTGCGCGAGTTCGATCTCACGCGCAGGGAGATCGGTGTCGTCGCCATCTCGGCCGCCGCGCTCAACGACGTCGTGGGATGGGTGCTGCTCGCGGGAGTCGCCGCATACGCCTCCGCGCGCTTCTCCCCGGCTGCCGTGCTCTTGCAGGTGGCCGGCATCGGCTGTCTGGCTGCGGTGGCCTGGTTCGTACTGCGGCCCCTCGCGAGCCGGCTGCTGGCGAGAATGCCGATCGCGCACGGCAATGTGCCGCCCAATCTCCTGACGGTGACCCTCTGCCTGATCTTCCTGATGGGCATGTGCACCTACAAGCTCAGCATCTTCACGATCTTCGGCGGCTTTCTCACCGGCTTGCTGTTTCACCGGGATCGCCGCTTCGTCGAGGCCTGGCGCGCTCAGGTCGGCAACTTCGTGCTGGTGTTCTTCCTGCCCGTCTTCTTCACCTACACCGGCTTGCGCACCAATGTCCTGGGTCTCGTGGGCGTATCGGACTGGGTGTGGCTGCTGGCGGTACTGCTGACTGCGATCCTCGCTAAGATCGTTCCGGTGTACTTCGCCAGCCGCGCCTGCGGCTTCCTGCCGCGGGAGTGCGCGATCCTCGGTACGCTCATGAATACTCGTGCGCTGATGGAGCTGATCGTGCTCAACATCGGCTACGACCTCGGCTTCATCCCGCAGAAGGTATTCACGATGCTCGTGATCATGGCCGTGGTCACGACGGTCATGACCGGGCCGATCCTGCGGGCGCTGCTGCCGCGCGCCGGCTACGTGATTCCACTCGGTGTGGAGGCCTAGCGGCCTCGCGGGACGAACGTACTGAAGGCCGCACATGAGCCTGAGCCAGTTCTATCAGAACCTCTTCGGCGCGCTGTGGCTGATCTGGATCGTCATCTGGTTCGTCTTTGCCCGCAACGTCAAGAGCACGGTGCGTCGGCAGGCGGCGCTACCGCGGCTGCTCAACATGGCGCTCCTCTTCTGTGCCGCCGCGCTGCTCTGGGCGCAGCGCGTTCCAGTGCCCGCGCTCATGGAGCGCTTCCTGCCAGAGTCGCAGTGGCGCATGTGGGCGGCGTTCGGTGCCGCGTTGACCTTCCTCGGCCTGCTGTTCACGGTGTGGGCTCGCATCTATCTCGGGCGCAATTGGAGCGGCGTGGTGACGATCAAGGCCGACCACGAGCTCATTACCGGCGGTCCCTACGGCTGGGTCCGCCATCCCATCTACTCGGGTCTGACGCTCGCCTTCATCGGATCGGCGTTGGCGGTCGGACAGTGGCGTGCGGTGCTCTCCGTGCTCCTGGCGCTCATTGCCATCGTGCATCGGATCATCGTGGAGGAGGCCTTCATGCGTGAGCAGTTCGGTGCGGCCTACGATGAGTATGCGCACCGCGTGCGCGCGCTGGTGCCGGGACTGATCTGAAGCAGCAGGAGATCTGAAGCCGCCATGGAGCTCGGGATCCGCGGTCGCAAGGCGATCGTGAACGGTGCCAGTGCGGGGATGGGCAAGGAGGCTGCCCTGGCACTTGCCCGCGAGGGTGTCGATCTGTGCATCTGCGCCCGCGGGGCCGAGCGGGTGCAGGCGAGCGCTCGCGAGATCGCGGCGCTCACCGGCGTGGAGGTCGTGCCGGTGGTCGCGGATCATTCGACCGAGGAGGGTCGAGCGCGCATCCTGGCGGCGTGCCCGAGCCCGGACATTCTGGTCGGCACCTGCTCCCCGCCGCGCATGACCCCGGACTACCGCGCAATCGAGCTGGCCCACTGGCAGGAGGCGCTGCAGATCGGTCTGCTCGGCCCGGTGCAATTCATGCACGCGGTGCTCGATGGCATGGTCGCGCGCGGCTGGGGCCGCATCGTCAACATCGCCACGGTCGCTGCCAAGTATCCACTGGAGGTGCGGATCCTGTCCGGCGGGCCGCGAGCGGCGCTCGCCAACTACTGTGGGGCGGTGGCACTGCGCGTCATCGGGCAGGGTGTGACGATCAACACCGTGTTGCCGGGAATGTTTCACACGGCCTTCACGCGCCAGCAGTTCGGCGCGCAGGCGCAGGCGGCAGGCACCAGCTACGAGGAGGAGGTCGCGAGATTCTCCCGGGAGATGCGCATCGCCGCGGGCCGCTTCGGTGAGGCGCAGGACGTGGGCTCGCTCGTCGCCTGGCTCTGCAGTGGCCATGCGAGCTACCTCACCGGCCAGAGCATCGTCATGGACGGCGGAGCGAACCGCTCGACGTTCTAGTCGGCGTGCGCTGCCCCGAGCGATCGGTGTTGCCGCCTCAGGCGCCGCTGCGCCGCAACTGCTGCAGGCGCTGCGACATGCTGCCCTGGAAGCTCTCGCGCGCACGCGCCAGCAGCAGCCCGGCCTCGCCGGCCGGCAGCGGGCGGCTCAGCAGAAATCCCTGGCACGCCGCGCACTGGTGCTCCTGCAGGAAGCGGAATTGCGCGAAGGTCTCGACTCCCTCGGCCACCACCTCGACCTTCAGGGCGCGCGCCATGGAGAGGATCGCCGCCGCAATGGCCCGGTCACCGGTGTCATTGCCCAGATCGCGAACGAAGCAGCGATCCATCTTCAGCCGGTCGATTGCCAGCTGGTGCAGGCGCTGGAAATTGGAGTAGCCGGTGCCGAAGTCATCGATCGCGATGCTGACGCCGATCGCGTGCAGCTCCTCGAGCAGGCGCGCCGCCCGCGCCTCCTCGAGCATGATCATCGACTCGGTGATCTCGAGCTCGAGAAGCGTGGATGTCAGCCCGCTCTCACGCAGGATCGCGGCCACACGGCCCGCGAAATTGTGCATGGCGAACTGCTGGCTCGCGACGTTGACACCGATGCGTGGGATGGCGAGGCCCTCATCGTGCCAGCGCTTCGCCTGCTGGCAGGCGCTGCGCAGCACCCATTCGCCGATCGGGATGATGAGCCCGGTGGCCTCCGCCACCGGAATGAACTCACTCGGCGGGACGACGCCGAGCTCCGGATGCTGCCAGCGCAGCAGGGCTTCCATCCCCGTCACTTCACCGCTCGACATGCTGATCTGCGGCTGGTAGTGCAGCGTGAGCTCGCCACGCTCGAGCGCGCCGCGCAGCTTGCTCTCGATCGTGTAGCGCAGCAGCGCCCCCTCGTTCATCGAGGCTTCAAAGAACGCATAGGTGCCCGGAGCACGGCGCTTGGCGAAATACATCGCCAGGTCGGCGTGGCGCAGCAGCGAGCCGGCATCCGTGCCGTCGGTCGGCGCCATGGCGATGCCGATGCTCGGGGTGATCACGATGGTGTGGGTGGACAGCGCCATCGGCTCGTGCAATGCGCCGATCAGGCGCTCGGCCACCCGTGCCGCATCCTGGCTGCTGCGGATCTCGCTGAGCACGACCATGAACTCATCGCCCCCGAGGCGCGCCAGGTCGCGCCGCTCGATGGCGAGCTCGTCCGCGCCGCGCTCGGGGCCGCTGCGCAGCGCCTTGCGCAGCCGCTCGGTGGCGGTGACCAGGACCTCATCGCCGATGCCGTGGCCGAGGGTGTCATTGATGCGCTTGAAATTGTCGAGGTCGATGTACATGAGCGCGAGCGGGCTGCCGTGCTGCTGCGCCGTGGTGAGCGCGGAGTGCAGCCGACGGTGCGCCTGCTCGCGGTTGGGCAGGCCGGTGAGGGGATCGCAGTAGGCGAGGCGCACCACGCGCGCCACCATGCGATCGAACTCGCGCGCGAGCACGGCAATCTCGTCCTTGCCCACGAAGTCGAGCCGCGTCGTCGGATCGGCTCCTTCTCCGATCGCGACGGCGTGGCGCGTCACGCGGGCGAGCGGATTGACCATTGTACGGTTGAGGAGCACCACCAGCAGCACCACGATCATCACGCCGGCGATCAGCAGGTACACGCAGGCGTAGTAGACGGCGGCGTAACCCCGCCGCGTGATCTCGCGCGGCACATCCACCCGCAGCGTGAGGATCGGGTGGCCGTAGATGTCGTTGAAGGCGCGGTACTCCTGGATCAGCTCGGGGGTCTCGAACAGCTGGTTCGCCCGGCTGCCCGATGGGGAGGACATCGCGACCCGTGCCTGTGCCTGGGCGCCGATCGCCTCGAGCTCGTGATGCGACATGAGCCGACCCATGATCACCATGCCGCGCGGCGGACCCTGGCCGAAGCCATCGAGCACCGGTGCGGCGGCGGCGAGCAGAATGCCGCGATTGGTGCGCAGAAATCCATGAGCCGTGCGCTCGGTTCCCAGATTGGACCGCCAGGGGAAGTCTGCCGGCAGACTCGGCCCGGGGGTGAAGCGCAGATCGAGCGGCCGGTCGGTCTTCAGATCGAGGGTGGCGGAGGCGATGAAGCGTCCGGTGAGATCGGTGAAGATCAGCGTATTGATGTTGAGCTGCTTGAGGCCTGCGCCCGTCACCTGCTCGTTGATGAACGTGCGGTTGTGATCCTTGGCAAAGCGCCAGGCATCGGTCCAGTTGCCCCAGCTGGCAGTCGAGGCTTCGAGCTGCGCGAAGGTCCGATCCAGGGCGAACTCGATGCGGCGCATCGCCACGTCGGCTTCGTGATGCTCGAGCTCGGCAAAGCTCGGCATGAGCACGTAGCGGGCGATGAGGATGGCAGCGACGCCGAGTACCGCGAACAAGGCGGCGATCAGGAGCGTGACCTTGCTGCGGATGTTCATCA
>DATJSR010000015.1:0-8228 GCA_035504015.1 Steroidobacteraceae bacterium | reverse complement strand
TTCCTCGCGGTGCTCGATGAGCTCGTGCGCGAGGGACTCGCCGCCGGACCCGCAGGCCTCTCGGCGCAGACCCGCGTCGTGTATGTCTCCCCGCTCAAGGCGCTCTCCAACGACATCCACCGCAACCTGACGGTGCCTCTCGAGGGCATTGGCGCCGAGCTGCGCGCCCGCGATCTGCCCGAGCCGGACATCCGCGCCCTGGTGCGCACGGGGGATACGCCGCAGCATGAGCGCGCGAGCATGCGTCGCAGCCCACCGCAGGTGGTGGTCACGACTCCCGAATCGCTCTATATCCTGCTCGGGTCGCAGTCGGGCCGTCAGGCGCTCGCCAGCACCCACACCGTCATCGTCGATGAGATCCATGCGCTCGCCGGCAGCAAGCGCGGTGCGCACCTCGCGCTCTCGCTCGAGCGGCTCGAGGCGCTGACGGGGCGGCCGCTGCGGCGCATCGGCCTCTCGGCCACCCAGGAGCCGCTGGGCGAGGTCGCACGGTTTCTCCTCGGCACCCGGGCGCTGCCCGATCCGCAGACGGCGTGCACGATCATCGATGTCGGTCACCACCGTCCGCGGGATCTGGCGCTGGAGCTGCCGCCCTCACCGCTCGAGGCGGTGATGTCCGGAGACGTGTGGACGCAGCTCTACGATCGGCTGGCCGCGCTGGTGCTCGAGCATCGCACCACGCTCGTGTTTGTGAATACACGCCGGCTCGCCGAGCGCGTCGCGCGCCACCTCTCCGAGCGGCTGGGCACCGAGCACGTGATGGCACACCACGGCAGTCTCGCGCGCGAGCGGCGCCATGCGGCAGAGCAACGCCTGAAGAGCGGTGAGCTCAAGGTGCTGGTCGCCACCGCCTCACTCGAGCTTGGCATCGATATCGGCGACGTGGACCTGGTGTGCCAGTTGAGCTCACCGCGCGGCATCAATGCGTTCCTGCAGCGGGTCGGCCGCTCCGGGCACGCCGTCGGGGGCATCTCCAAGGGGCGCCTGTTCCCGCTATCGCGCGATGATCTGGTCGAATGTGCGGCGTTGCTGTGCGCGGTGCGCCGTGGCGAGCTCGATCGCTTGCGCGTGCCCGAAGGCGCGCTCGATGTGCTCTCGCAGCAGATCGCCGCAGAGGCGGGCGCGGGCGAATGCCCGGAGGAGGCGATCCTCGCGCTGGTGCGCCGCGCCTACCCCTATCGCGCCCTCGAGCGCGAGCGCTTCATGCAGGTGCTGACGATGCTTGCCGAAGGCTTCAGCACCCGCCGCGGCCGCCGCGGCGCGCTCATCCATCACGACCGGGTCGCGCACATTCTGCGACCGCGCAAGGGTACGCGCCTCACCGCGGTCACCTCCGGTGGCGCCATTCCCGACACGGCCGACTACCAGGTGCTGCTCGAGCCGCAAAGTCAGCTCGTGGGCACGCTCAACGAGGATTTCGCCGTCGAGAGCCTCGCTGGCGATGTCTTTCAGCTGGGCAACGCTTCCTATCGCATCTTGCGCGTCGAGCGCGGCACCGTGCGCGTCGAGGATGCCGCGGGGCAACCCCCCTCGCTGCCGTTCTGGCTGGGTGAGGCACCCGGTCGCAGCGATGAGCTGTCGGCGGCGGTGTCGCAGCTGCGCAGCGCCCTCGAGCCGCTGCTCGCGAGCGATGCTCAGGCGGCGCGCAACTGGCTCGAGGGACAGGGTATCGATGCCGCTGCCGCCGCGCAGCTCGTTGCGTACCTCGGCACCGCGCGCGCCGCCCTCGGGTGTCTGCCGACCCATACGACGGTGGTGCTCGAGCGCTTCTTCGATGAGGCCGGCGGGATGCAGCTGGTGGTGCACGCCCCCTTCGGCAGCCGCGTCAACCGCGCCTGGGGCCTTGCGCTGCGCAAGCGCTTCTGCCGGCAATTCAATTTTGAGCTGCAGGCGGCTGCCACCGAGGATGCGCTGGTGCTCTCGCTCACCACGGCCCACAGCTTCGAGCTCGGCTCCGTCGCCCGCTATCTGCACTCGCGCAGCGCGCGCCACCTGCTGGTGCAGGCGCTGTGCGCTGCGCCGATGTTCGTCACGCGCTGGCGCTGGACCGCCTCGATCGCGCTGGCGCTGCCGCGCTTTCGCAACGGCCGGCGGGTGCCCCCGGCGCTCGCGCGCATGAATGCGGAGGATCTGCTCGCCGGGGTGTTCCCGGATCAGGTCGCTTGCGCGGAGAA
Source organism: Steroidobacteraceae bacterium (assembly GCA_035504015.1). Classification (GTDB taxonomy): domain Bacteria; phylum Pseudomonadota; class Gammaproteobacteria; order Steroidobacterales; family Steroidobacteraceae; genus JASHUC01. The sequence goes on along the minus strand of DATJSR010000015.1, from coordinate 6,054 downwards.
CCTGAGCGGGGAGATCGAGATTCCCGATCACCCGCTCGTCGAGCAGACGCTCTGGGACTGTCTGCACGAGGCGATGGACGTGGAGCACTTCGAGCAGGTGCTGCAGGCACTGGAGGCGGGCACGATCCGGGTGATTGCCCGAGATCTCACCGAGCCCTCGCCGCTCGCGCTCGAGGTGCTCTCCGCACGCCCGTACGCCTATCTCGACGACGCGCCGCTCGAGGAGCGGCGCACCCAGGCGGTGATGTCCCGCCGCTGGCTCGATCCACAGTCCGCCGCCGATCTCGGCAAGCTCGATCCACAGGCCATCGCACGCGTGCGCGCCGAGGCCTGGCCCGATGCCACGACCGTCGACGAGCTGCACGACGCACTGCACTGGTTGGGCTTCCTGAGCGCAGCGGAGATCGCGAGCCAGGCTTCCTGGCCCGCGCTCATCGAGGCCTTGCAGGCCGCGCAGCGCATCGTGCTGGTCAAGGCACGCAGCGAGGGCGCAGCGCAACTCGCGCCAGCGCAGCCTCTTTGGGTGAGTGCCGAGCGACGCGCGCTCTTTGAGACGCTCTTTCCGCAGGCGCAATTCGAGCCTGCGACGCCGGCGCTCGTGACCGAGTGCGCGAGCACGCGCGAGGCGGCGCTGGTCGAGCTGGTGCGCGGCCGTCTCGAGGGACTCGGGCCGGTGAGCGCCGCCGCGCTCGCTGCGCCACTCGGACTGGCCGAGGCCGAGATACAGACCGCGCTCGCGGCACTCGAGCGGGAGGGAAGCATCCTGCGCGGGCGCTTCACTGCAGAGGCCGACTCGCAGGAGGAGTGGTGTGCCCGAGCGCTGCTCGCGCGCATTCATCGCTATACGGTCAAGCGCCTGCGCGCGGAGATCAGCCCCGTCGCGACGCCGGACTTCCTGCGCTTCCTGCTGCAATGGCAGCGCGTGACGGCGCAGACGCGCATGCAGGGAGCCGATGCCGTCGCCCACGTGCTCGCGCAGCTCGAGGGCTTCGAGGCGCCAGCGGGCTCCTGGGAGACCGAGCTGCTGCCGGCGCGCATCGACGAATACCGTCCCGAGTGGCTCGATGAGCAGGGCCTCGCGGGGCGCTTCCTGTGGACGCGGCTCGCCGCGCGCACGGGCGAGGGGCTGCGCGCCGGTCCGGTGCGCGCGACCCCGATCGTGCTGCTCGCGCGCCGGCACGTGCGGCTGTGGTCGGCGCTCGCCGCGGCTCCGGAGCCTGCGAATCTCGGCGCCAACGCGCGCGTCGTGTGCGAGTGCCTGCAGGAGCAGGGTGCCTCGTTCTTCGATGAGATCGTGGAGCATGCGCACCTGCTGCCTGCGCAGGTGGAGGAAGCACTCGCCGAGCTCGTCGCCCACGGGCTCGCGAACTCCGACAGCTTCAGCGGCCTGCGCGCGCTCTTGGTGCCGGCGGAGCTGCGCCGCCGCGCGGCCGGGCGGCGCGGTCGCCGGGCCTCTCCCTTCGGCATGGCGGATTCGGGCCGCTGGTCGCTCGTGCGCAAGAGCGCCGCGCCGCGCGAGGAGGCCGTGGAGCACCTGGTGCGCACGCTGCTGCGGCGTTGGGGCGTGCTGTGCTGGCGGCTGCTCGCGCGCGAGGCGCCTTGGCTGCCGCCCTGGCGTGAGCTGCTCGCGTGCTGCCGGCGGCTCGAGGCGCGCGGGGAGCTGCGCGGCGGTCGCTTCGTGGCCGCCTTCAGCGGCGAGCAGTTTGCGCTGCCCGATGCCGTGGGACTGTTGCGCGAGGTGCGCCGTGCGAGCGCTCCCTCGGAGGTCGCCCTATCGGCCGCCGACCCTCTCAATCTCATCGGCATCGCGACACCCGGGGCGCGCTTGCCGGCGCTCACGGCCAACCGCATGCTGCTGCGCGGTGGCGTTCCCCTCGCCACGCTGAGCGCGGGCGAGACCCGCTTTCTCGAGCCGCTCGGCCCGGGCGAGCAGTGGGAGGCCCAACAGAGGTTGCAGCGCAGGCACGTCCCCAAGCCACTGGCCGATTTGACCTAAGCGGGGCCTGCTGCCCGCGGCCGCTCCGCCGCGCAACTGGCGCAAACACGCCCGGCAGGCGATGATGCGGTCAAGTCGAAGCAAAGCCATCCCTGACGAGTTCTTAAATCCCCGCGGTAAGCGCGTTCTGCCACACTGGCGCGATGGGTGCGAGGGGCGCCGTGCACGCCGGTGCATGCACGGAACGGGCGTACGCCGATTGACGTGTAGGAATCTGCTGCATTCGTCGCCGCGCGGCGACAGTGCTCGATCGTCGTCTCCGAAAATTGCTGCTAGCCCGGTGCCTGCCTAGATCGGTCGCCGGCCGGATTGGAAAGACACGAGTGTTGGTGCGTCAATGGATGAGCGGCGCAGCTGCGGTCGCGGCGTTGTGTTTTGCGAGCGCGCTCGCCGTGCGGGGCCTGCCCGCGGCACTCGCGCAAGCATCGAGCTCGTCCGCCTCACAGAGCGCGCGGTCGGCGCCGCCAGCGCGTGCCACGCCGCCAGCGCGTGCCACGCCGCCCGTGCGTGCCACGCCGCCCGCGCGTACCGCGCGCGCACCGGCTGCGGCCGCGTCACAGAGCGCGCGCCCGGCCGGCAGCGGGGTCGGGCACGCCTCTTCGGCCGCGGTCGCGTCGGCCCCGGCTGCGGCCCCGGCAGCGCGACCCGAGCCGTTCGGCTTCGCCACCGTCGAGCGCCTGGCACGCCAGCGCGCCTCACAGAGCTATCGCAATCGCTCACCCCGACTGCCGGAGCGCCTCGCCCACCTGAGCTACGACCAGTACCGCGATATCCGCTTCAAGCCCGTCTATGCCCTGTGGCACGGCCAATCGCTGTTCGAGGTGCAGTTCTTTCATCGTGGCTTCAACTTCGACCGCCGGGTGGAGATCTCGCAGGTGATCGACGGGGTCGCGTACCCGGTGCGCTATACGCCCGCCTGGTTCCAGTTCGATCGGCTGGGACGCCTGGCGACGCGTCTGCCCGCCGACTTGGGCTTCGCGGGCTTTCGCGTGCACTACCCCCTCAACACGCCGACCTATAAGGACGAGCTGATCGTGTTTCTCGGGGCCTCCTATTTTCGCGTGCTCGGGCGCAATCAGGTCTACGGACTCTCGGCGCGCGGGCTCGCCATCAACACCGCCACCACCGCGGGCGAGGAGTTTCCCTGGTTCACCGATTTCTGGCTGGTGAAGCCGACCAGCCCCGAGCAGCGCACGCTCACGCTCTACGCGCTGCTCGACAGCGAGAGCGTCGCGGGCGCGTACCAGTTCGAGGTGCGTCCGGGCAACATCACGCAGGTGGAAGTGACGGCGGAGCTGTTTCCGCGCAAGTCGATCGAGAAGCTCGGTCTCGCCCCGCTCACCTCGATGTTTCTCTACGGGGCCGATCCTGCGGGGCACCGCTTCGATGACTACCGCCCGCAGGTGCACGACAGCGACGGCCTGAAGCTGCAAACCGGCAACGGGGAGTGGCTCTGGCGGCCGCTCGCGAATCCGCGCCAGCTGTTCGTCAATCGCTTCATGGACACCCACCCCCACGGCTTTGGTCTCGCGCAGCGCGATCGCAATTTCGCCGACTATCAGGATCCGGATGCGCGCTTTCAGCTGCGCCCGAGCTACTGGATACAGCCGCTGGGGGACTGGGGCCACGGCGGGGTAGAGCTCGTCGAGATCCCCACGGACGAGGAGATCCACGACAACATCGTCGCCTACTGGGTGCCGGCGACGCCGACGGAACCCGGCAAACCGCTGCGCGTCGGATATCTGCTGTCGGCCTTTCTGAGCTCGACGCAGTGGCCGCCGGGGGGCCGCGTGGTTGCGACCCGCACCCAGGGCGCGGCGGTGTCGGGCTCGAAGGACGCCCGGCGCTTCTACGTGGACTTCGCAGGCGGGGACCTCGACGGGCTCGATCCGCGGCAGCCGCTGCGTGCCAACATCGCTGTCAGCGGCGGTCGCGTGGATACAGTGAGCGTCGAGCGGCTTCCCGATGGTGTCTGGCGGGCGAGCTTTCGCGCGCTGCCGGCGCGGCCGCGGCAGGCGATGGATCTGCACTGCTATCTGACGCTTTACGGTGAGGCGCTCACCGAAACATGGACGTACCAGACGAGCTCGTGAGGGATCGCGCATGAATCAACGCAGCCTGAGGGGTCGCAGCCGCCGCCGTCGCGCGCTGTTCTTCGGCATCACGCTGCTCACGAGCGGGCTTGCGAGCCTGCTCATGTGGGACATCCTGCGCGCGAACGGCCTCTCCCCGCTCGAGGGCGCCTCCCTTGCGCTGTTCTTCGTGCTGTTCACCTGGATCGCGGGGGCGTTCTGGACCGCGATCGCAGGCTTCATCATTCAGCTCAGCGGCCGCGACCGCGGCGTGATTCATGCCAGCGAGGCCGCCTCGCTGCGCCTCACCAGCCGCATCGCCATCGTGATGCCGGTCTACAACGAGGACCCGACGCGCGTCATGGCGGGGCTCGGGGCGATGTGGACTTCGTTGGCGCTGCAGCCCGAGCAGGCCAAGTTCGATCTGTTCATCCTCTCGGACACGCGCAAGGAGGACATCGCCGCGCAGGAGCAGGCTGCCTGGCGCGCCTTCGTCATACGCCACGGCATGGCCGGTCGCGTCTTCTATCGGCGCCGGGAGGTCAATACCGAGCGTAAGGCCGGCAACATCGCCGATTTCGTGCGCCGCTGGGGCGCCGCGTACGAATACATGGTGGTGCTCGATGCAGACAGCGTCATGTCCGGGCAGGCGCTGGTGACGCTCGGCCGGCTCATGGATGCGCATCCGCAGATCGGCATACTGCAGACCGCGCCGCTGCCGGTCGGACGCGACACGCTGTTCGCGCGGCTGGTGCAGTTCGCCGCGCGCCTCAACGGACCGATGCTCTCGGCCGGGCTCGCGTGGTGGCAGCTCGGCGAGGCGAACTACTGGGGGCACAACGCCATCATCCGCATCGCGCCCTTCGCCGCCGAGTGCGGCCTGCCGCGCCTGCCGGGCTCGGCGCCGCTCGGAGGGGAGATCCTCAGTCACGACTTCGTCGAGGCGGCCCTCATGCGCCGGGCCGGCTATCAGGTGTGGCTGGTCGCCGATCTCGAGGGCAGCTGGGAGGAGGTGCCCTCCAACATCATCGATTTCGCAGCGCGCGACCGGCGCTGGGCGCAGGGCAATCTGCAGCACCTCGCGGTGCTGCCGATGCGCGGCCTGTACTGGCTCAGCCGCGTGCACTTCCTCACCGGCATCCTCTCCTACGCCACCTCGCCCATGTGGTTCGCGGTGCTGGTGGTGAGCTCGGTCATCACCTGCCAGGAGGCGGTCGAGGGCTATCAGTACTTTCAGCCGGGCGCTTATTCGCTCTTTCCCACCTGGCCCGAGTATCGCGACGGGGAGATCGCCGTGCTGCTGTCGGCGACGATCGTGGTGCTGCTGCTGCCGAAGCTGCTGGGCACCACGCTCGCGCTGCTCAAGCGCAGACTGCGGCGCGGCTTCGGTGGCGCGTTGCGCCTCACGGTGAGTCTGCTCCTCGAGCAGCTGTTCAGCATGCTGCTCGCGCCCCCCATGATGGTGTTTCACTCCACTTTCGTGATCACCACCCTCGCGGGCCGGCCCGTGCACTGGAATACCCAGGAGCGCGGCGATCGCGGCATCTCGCTGCTCGAGGCGCTCAAGCGCCACTTCTGGCAGGTGCTGCTCGGCCTCGTCTGGGGCGCGTGCATTCTGCTGCTCGCGCCGCGCTTCATCTGGTGGCTGATGCCAGTGCTCGCCGGCTTGCTGCTCGCGCCACTGCTCACCCTCGTGACGAGCCGTGCGAGCATCGGACGGGCGCTGCGACGTGCGGGCCTGCTCCTCACCCCCGAGGAGGCCGCGCCGCCCGCGGAGCTCGCGACCCTGCGCGCGCTGCTCGAGGGTGACGCCGCAGGCGCCGGCGACCCGCTGCCGCTCGCGGCGCGCGAGCCCGCGGTGGCCTGTGCGGTGGCTCGCGGGATGCTCGAGCCCGATGAGCTCGAGGAGTCCGCGGTACCCGTGGCGGTGCCTGCACCCGCGCCTCGAGCCATGGAGCCGCTCGCGCTGCAGTACATCGGTGCACG
>DATJSR010000014.1:0-6059 GCA_035504015.1 Steroidobacteraceae bacterium | reverse complement strand
CGGTGGCATTACACATCGCCAAGCAGCCATTGATCGTGCGTATCGCTCCGCGCATCGCGACCCTCGCCATGATCGTGGCGGCGCTGGCAGGGGCGGCCAGCTTTTATTCCTGGTGCCGGGAGCGGCCGGAGAGCTGAAGGCCCGGAGAGCTGAAGGCGCCGAGCGGCCCAGCCACTGCTTCGAGCTGGGCGCCGCTTCGAGCTGGGCGCCGCTTCGAGCTGCCCGGCCCGCTTGCAGGTGCCGTGAACCTGTATATACGTACAGGCAAATAGCCTCGGGTCATGGCCATGCCGCGCGGCTTGCGCGGCGCACGCCGCTGCAGGGCAGACCGCGTTGCCCGAGCTGCGAGGACTAGCGGGAACAGGGCTGGATGTCGATCGACTGCGAGGCCGGATCGTACAGAATGCGCGCCTCGCCGCACCGCAGCTGCTCGAGTACCTGAGCGATCTTGTCGTCGAGCGACACCTCGCGCTCGCCATAATCGGTGCCCTCGCGCAGCACGAAGGACTCGACCACTCCGCGCAGTGCCTCTGGCGAGAGCTGCCGATAGGGAACCTCGATCGGCTCGGACGGCGCCTCGCGCGGCTCACCGCTGCATGGCGCGTGCTTCAGGGACAAGTGCCTCCGAGGAGCCCGCTCTTCAGCTCGGCGTTGGGTGGGTGATCCCCGAGCCAGATGCCGAGCAGCGCGTGTGCAAAATCCTCACCCGCAATGCGTCCCTGCACCTTGCCGTCGAGATCGAACTGCACGCTGTGGTCGGCGAGCCACGTAAAGCCCATGCGCTCGCCCGAGTGCGCATCGCGCAGCATGCCCTCGAGTGTCGCAATGCGTGGCCTCAATGCGGGCAGCCGGGTCCCGGCGGTGTTCTCGAAGCCCTTGTCGAATGCCTCGCGCAGGTCCTTGACGCCCACGCCGCGCACGAACTGCAGCAGCAGCTGCTTGGGCGGGCTCTCATTCAGCAGCTCGCGAGCATCGTGCGAGGGTGTGAGGACGTAGAGCGCCGCCACGTAGACGCTCACCTTGAGGAAGGTGGCCTCGCGCAAGCCGAGTCCGTTCAGGCGCAGCGTCGCCCCCTCCACCTGCACTTGCGGCGCAAAGGACACACCCTTGCATTGCTGGGCGTGCGCCTGTGTGCCGAGTAGCGCGCCGAGTACCGCAGCCGCCGAGCACGCGTGTTTCATGACACATCCCCCTCATCGCCCGCGGCTGCTTTGCCGCCGATCGTGACCGCGCAACAAAGCCTAGCATGAGCGGGGCTGCGTCGATGCCTGCGCCCCAAAAGCACATGGATCCGCACGCCCCGCCGAGCCATACTGCGGCGGACGCCCCGTTCCGGCGGGGCGGCACATCAGGATCCCACCCGGCACGTGCTATACGGACTATGGCTCGCCGCCGAGCTCGCCTCGGCGCCGCACACCTCCTGGCTCGAGCAGCGCGACGTGGCGCACCGGCTGAGCGCCGGAGAAGTCGTCATGCGCTCCGCGCTCGATGAGCGCGATTCGCATGCGCGCGTGCAGGCCGCGGTGCGCATCCGCGCCTCGCCCGAGCGGGTCTGGCAAGTGCTCGATGACTGCGCGGATGCACCGCGCTTCATTCCCGGACTCAAACGCTGCCGCCGTATCGCCGCCGCTGCGGATGGCTCCTGGGAGATCATCGAGCACGAGTTCAAGTACTCCTGGCTGATGCCGACCGTGCATTCGGTATTTCGGATGCAGAATTCGCGCCCCGAGCGCATGGAGTTCCGCCGCATCGCGGGTGACCTGCGCGACGAGCAGGGAGCGTGGCGGCTGATCGGCTCGAGCGATGGCTCGAGCACTACCGTGGAGTACGAGGTCGAGATCGATCCGGGCTTCTGGATACCCACGGCGTTGGTGCGGCATACCCTGCGCAGGGAGCTGCCCGCCGCCCTCATCGGGCTGCGCCAGCGTGCGGAGGGCTCCCAGCCTTCGGCGGCAGCGCTGCTCGAGCACTCGCCCTGAGCCGCAGCCCCTAGACCTCCCGATCGTGGGTGCAGGAGTGTTTGAATGCCGGCTCGGCCTCGCAGGGCTCGCCCGGCAGGCGTGTCTTCAGCAGCTCGAGCGCGGCTTGTGGCGTGTCCACGTAGGCAAAGAGCCCCAGATCCTCGCGAGCGATCGTGCCATGGCGCACGAGTGCCTCGAAGTTGAGGATCTCGCCCCAGTACTGCGAGCCGTAGAGCAGCACCGGGATCGGTGCGCCGAGCTTGCCCGTCTGGGCGAGCGTCAGGATCTCCATGAGCTCATCGAGTGTGCCGAAGCCACCCGGAAAGGCGATCAGCGCCCGCGCCAGATGCGCGAACCACAGCTTGCGCATGAAGAAGTAATGAAACTCCAGACTCAGCTCGCGCGTGATGTAGGGGTTCGGCTGCTGCTCGCGCGGCAGGCTGATGTTGAGCCCAATAGTGCGGCCACCGGCCTCCGAGGCGCCACGATTGGCCGCCTCCATGATCCCCGGGCCCCCGCCCGAGCAGATGACGTAGCGGTGCGCGTGCGAGGCGAGCCCCTTCGACCACAGCGTGATGAGCCGTGCGAGCTCGCGCGCCTCCTGGTAATAGCGCCCGAGCGGGCCATCGGGCGTGATGCGTGCCGAGCCGAAGAAAACGATGGTGTCGCGCACATGCGCACGCCGGAAGCGCTCGAGCGGCTCGAGGTACTCCGCCAGGATGCGCAGCGGACGTGCCGGGTCGCTCTCGAGGAAGGCGGAGTTCTCGTAGGCGAGCGCCCTGAGGGGCGAATCGGGTGGACTCATGCGCGATCCCCTGAGCTGCGTGCAAAGTCGATGAACCCACGCTGCACGTCGGTGTGCAGCAACTGCACGCGCACGGCATCCCCCACATCGAGATGCTCGAAGCCGCGTAGCAGCTTGCCCTCGACCGTGGGATGCGAGATGCGCACCCAGGTGCCACTGTCGTTGACGCCCGTGACCAGCGCATCGAAGCGCGCCCCGATCCGTGGCGCCAGCAGCAGCGCCGCGGCGGACTTGCGCACCTGCCGCTCGACGTGGGCCGCGTTGTCCTCCTGCGTGGTGCAGTGTGCTGCGAGCCCCTGCAGCGTCGCTGCGTCGTAGGGCTGGCCTCGCCCGTCGAGCGCCGCCTTCAGCAGACGCTGAGTGATGAGATCGGGAAAGCGCCGGTTGGGCGCGGTGGAGTGCGCGTAATCGGGAACGGCGAGCGCAAAGTGTCCCGGGCTCTGCTCGCCCGGCAGGCTCGCATCGTACTCGCCGCGGCCCAGCAGCTTGATCACCGCGAGCGACAGATCGGCGAAGCGCACCGGGTCTGCCACCCGGCGCTGCACCAGAAAGGCGTTGAGTGCCCGCGCATCCGGGGAGGCGGGCAGCCGCTCGCCGTGATCCGCCGCGAGCGCCACGATGCGTCCCCAGCGCTTGGGCGTGCGCAGCACCCGGCGCAGCACCGGCAGCCCGCGCTTTGCCAGAAACTGCGCCGTGACACCGTTGGCCGCGATCATGAAATCCTCGATGAGGTCCTGGGCGCGGTTGCGCGCCTCGGTGCGCAGATCCGCAAGCGCCCCGTCGGCGAACACCGGGCGCGCCTCGAGGCTCTCGAGGCTCAACGCGCCATGCGCCTGACGCACCTTGCGCAGGCACTGCGCCACGGCATCCTGCAGGCGCAGTTGCTCGGCGAGCGAGGCCGGCGCACCGGCGGGCGCGGGCAGCGGCCCGTGCCCCTCGAGGCCGACCGCGACCGCAGCATAGGCGAGCTGCGCCTGGTTGCGCACGAGCGCACGGTAGATGTCGCTGCGCCCGATGCTGCCATCGGGCTGCACGTCGAACTCGATCACCAGAGCGACCCGGTCCTGATGCGGATTGAGCGAGGTGAGATCGGTCGAGAGCCGCTCGGGCAGCATCGGAAAGATCTGCGCCGCGGTGTAGACGGAGGTGGTGTTGTGCCGCGCGTGAGCGTCGATGGCCGAGCCGGCGGCGACGAGCGCATCCACGTCGGCGATACCGACGCGCACACGCACCGCATCGCCGCTGCGCTCGGCAACCTCGATCTGATCGAGATCGCGCGAGTCATCGTTGTCGATCGATGACCACGCCAGGGCGCGCAGATCGCGCAGCGCGGGCGCGGCTGCCGGCGCCCGCAAGCCTTCGAGCTCACGCTGTGCCGCGGCCGAGAAATCCGGCAGCAGATCCCGCTCCAGCATCACGCGATGCGCAATCGCCTGCAGCTCGGCGACGCCGCTGCTCATGAGGTCCGCGTGGCCTCATCATCGAGCGCCGAGGAGTGAGTCTCACTCGCGGATCGCAGCCCGCGCACCGGCGGGTTCGGCAACCGCCGCAGGCCGGAGAACTGCTCCGAGGCATCGAAACAGGCGCCGGTGAGGGAGCGATACTGCACGCTGATGCCAAGGCCACGGCAGGCCTCCTCGACGAGGTCGGCATTGTGCGCAAAGACCTGCAGCCGAAACAGGTCCACGCGTCCGCCGACCTCGAGCGCGCGGTTGCTATCGAGCAGCGGGGTCAGCGTGAGGTGCGCGGACAGATCGGTGAGCTTGGCCCCCGAGAGGCTGCGAAACAGGTCGCGATCGAACTGCTCCTCCAGCTGCTGCTGCGCGCTGCCCGCGGTGGTGGTGTAGTCCAGATGCGCAATCTCGCGCGCCGCCAGCCTCACGCGCTCGACGATCGCCGTTCCGTGGCCGACGTTTGCCACGCACCCGGCGAAGACGACCGGCGTGTGCCCCACATCGGGGATGAGCCCCCGCACCTCGAGCGACAGGCGCAGCACGGGGCGCAGCGCAAGCTCCTGCGCCAGGCGCGCGGACTCCACCGCCGAGCGCAGACTCTCGCTCGCCGCGGCCTGCAGGCGCGCGATCTCGCGCACATCGGCGTTGATCTGTCGCTGCGCCTCGGCATTGGCGCGCTGCGTGTGCAGCGCCCACGCCAGCAGCCCCAGCGCGCCGAGCGCGGCGAGTGCCTGCAGCGCCGACCAGAGTGCGAAGCTGCTCATGCCGCACCGCTCTCGAGCGTGCGGCTGGCGAGCGCTGCGCCCTGGCACAGCGAGCGCAGCTTCGCCCAGGCGATCTGCGGATGCGTGCGGCCGCCGAAGCCGCAGTCGGTGCTCGCAATGACATTCTGCGCACCGACGTGCCGCGCAAACTGCCGCAGCCGCTCCGCCACGAGCTCCGGATGCTCGATCAGGTCGGTCGAGTGCGTGACCACGCCCGGCAGGATGACCTTGCCCTCAGGCAGGGCGACGCTCTCCCACACGCTCACCTCATGCTGATGGCGCACGTTCGCCGCCTCGAACGAGTAGTAGCGCGCCTTGACCCGCAGCATCACATCCACCATGTCCGCCAGCCCGATGTCATAGGCATGCGGTCCGTGCCAGCTCCCCCAGCACAGATGGTAGCGGATCTGCTCCTCGGGGATGTTGCGCAGCGCATGGTTGAGCGCCTCGATGCGCAACAGCGAGCGGCGTTTGAATGCCTCGAGGCCCATCTCCATGCCGAGGCGGTCCCAGAGCGCCACGAGCCAGGCATCATCGACCTGCAGCACAAAGCCCGCCGCCGCGATCGCCTCGTATTCGATACGCAGCGCATCGGCAAGGGCGTACAGGAACTCCTCCTCGCTGCGGTAGAACTCGTTGCCGCGATAGGGCTCGAGGCTCGCCGGCGCCGTCGAGGTGAGAAAGCACCTCGAGCGATCCTCGACGGCGGAGCCCAAGGCGGCGAGCTCGCGCTCGAGGGCCGCCTGTCCCAGGTAGGTGATCGGCGCCGTGCACACCTGGAAGCGGCGCGCCGCCTGCATGCGCCGGTCGTCCGCGAAGAACAGTGTCTGCCGCTCGGCGGCCCAGCGGTAGAAGTCGGCGAACTCCTCCCGATCGCGCCCGCGGCGGATGATGCTGAGGGGTGCCTCGGCGGGACGCGGCTCGAAGCCGCCCAGGCGCTCATCCATGAAGGCGAGCCAGTCGCCACCCTTGGTGAGCTCGCCCTCGTTGATCAGGTCCAGTCCGACGGCGCGCTGCTCTCTGACGACCCAGTCGACCGCCCGGCGCAGCGCCTCGGGCGCGAGATTCGCCGCCG
>DATJSR010000013.1:0-14718 GCA_035504015.1 Steroidobacteraceae bacterium | reverse complement strand
AGCCGGCCGAGCGCATTGATGGTCTCGTGTCCGGTGAAGTAGATCGCCGATTCGAGACTGCAGGGCGCGATACTGCCGTGCGCCAGCGCCTCCCTCAGACCGAGCGGCACGTTCGGCTGCTCCATGAAGCCGTAACGCAGCTCCACTCGCGTGACCCCGGCGCAAACCGGTGTCACCACGGCGCGCTCGGAGGCGGGCACTCGCGGTATCTCCGCGCTGGACACTGCGACCAGCAGAATGTTCTCGTGCAGCACGTGGTTGTACTTGAGGTTCTGGGTCAGCGGCAACGGAATGCCCTGCGCGAGGCGGCCGAGCACCACGGCAGTTCCAGGGACACGATGCGGCGGATCGCGCTGCAGCTGCGCCGCGAATTGCTCCAACCCCTGGCGCAGTTGCAGACGAACCCCATTCATGAGCTGCTCGCCCTTGCGCCATGTGAGCATGAGAAACGAAACGACGAACGCTATCAGCAGCGGGAACCAGCCGCCATCGATCAGCTTGGTGGAGGTGGATGCGAAGAACATCAGATCGACCAGCAGCAGGCTGCCGTTGACCAGTACGACAGCCCAGATGCTGTAGTTCCATTGCAAGGCCACGAAGGTCGCCATCATCGTGGTGATCGCCATCAGCAGCGACACGGCAATGCCGAAGGCGCCGGCCAGTGCATCGGAGGAGCCAAAGCCGATGACTGCCGTGAGCGTCAACGCAGCCAGCGCCCAGTTGACCATGGGCACGTAGATCTGGCCCATTTCGCGGCCCGCGGTATGTACCACCGTCATGCGTGGCAGGAAGCCGAGCTGCATCGCCTGCTGCGTCAGCGAATAGGCGCCGGAGATGATCGCTTGCGAAGCAATGACGGTCGCAACCGTCGACAGCGCCACCAGAGCGATATGCGCCCACGGTGGCGCAAGCTCGTAGAAGGGACTTGCGAGCGCCGTGGGCTGGGTCAGCAGCAGCGCACCCTGGCCGAAGTAGTTGAGCGTCAGGGCGGGCAGGGCTACGCCGAACCAGGCGACGCGAATCGGCAGCGGCCCGAAATGACCCATGTCGGCATAGAACGCCTCACCGCCTGTCACCGCAAGGAACGCGCCGCCGATGACTGCAAAGGCGAGCGGACCCGCGTGCGATAGATAGCTTATGGCCGGCAGCGGACTGAGCGCAGCGAGTATCCCAGGCGTTCTGGCGATCCCCATCAGTCCGAGCAGTGCGATGACGATGAACCAGAGCAGCATGACCGGCCCGAACAATCCGCCGACGAACGAGGTGCCCTTGCGCTGGATGACGAACAGCCCCAGAAGAATCACCACCGTCAGCGGCACGACGATATGACTGGTCTGCGGCGCATACACCTTGATGCCCTCGATCGCGCTCAGCACCGAGATTGCCGGCGTGATGGCCCCATCGCCATACAGCAAGGTCGCACCGACGAGACCCACGGTCACCATGATGGCGCGGCGCCGGCTCTGGTATGCCCGGCTCGGGCTGATCAGGGCGAGCAGCGCGAGGATGCCGCCCTCGCCGTGATTGTCCGCGCGCATGATGAGAATCGCGTACTTGATCGAGATCACGACGATCAACGACCAGAAGATCAACGACACGACAGCGAGCACCGCATCGGGAGTGACGCTGCCGCTCGGGCTCGCGGCCTTGGCAGCGACATTGAGCGTGTAGAGAGGGCTGGTTCCGATATCGCCGAACACCACCCCCATGCATAACACTGATGCAGCGGCCCAGGGATGTCGCGGTCGAACCGGGGGGGTGTGATCGGTGAGGGCCGTATTCGCGGTACTCATCTGCCGCGGCATGGTACCCGGCCCGGGGCCCCTGCCTCAATCAATAAGTTGAATCGGCGCGCGCCGCAGGGCCGAAAAGAACGCGGCCGCTGGCTCGCCACCGACCGCCGCGCCTGCTGCACTGCTTCGGGCGCGCGAAACTGGGAGCGCAGCCGCGGTCCGCACGGCCACTTGCGCATACTGTGCCTCGGGTGGCGGCCCTGGGATCTCGCATATGAGCACTGAAACGGCGGCGCCGCGCCCAGCTGCGGGGGCTGACGCGCCGCAGCGCGTGCTGATCGTCGACGACGATCCCACCTTCCTGCTCATGGCCAGCGAAACCCTGGAAGCGTCGGGCTTCGCCGTCAGTGTTGCGGCGAGCGCGGAGGAGGCCATGCGCGCATTCGCGCGGCTGCGGCCCGATCTGGTGCTGCTCGACATTGCCCTTCCCGGCGGGAACGGCTTTGACCTCTGCCGCTGGATCCGTCTTGCGCCTGCGAGCGCCGACGTGCCGGTCGTGCTGGTGACCGGACTGGATGACACCGGGTCGATCGATCGTGCCTACGAGGTCGGCGCGACCGACTTCATGCACAAGCCCGTGCTCTGGCCGATGCTGCCTCACCGGGTGAGCTTCATTCTGCGGGCGCACGACGACCGGCGCAGCCTGATGCGCTCCGAGGAGCGGAACCGTGCCCTGCTGCAGGCCCTGCCCGACGCCTGCGTGATCGTGGATCGCAGCGGTGTGATCACCGAGCACTTCTCGGGCAGCGATGCCCCGAGCACCTCGTCGCTGGTGGGTAAGAGAATCGAGGAGGCCTTTCCCCGCTCGCTCGCCCAGGCGGCGCGTGCGTGGATGAGTCAGGCCGACATGCGCGCGACTCACGAGTTCGCCGTCGCGCACGGCGAGGAGCGCAGCTGGTTCGAGGCGCGCTTTCGCGCCCAGCCGCAAGGTCTGCTGCTGATCGTCATCCGCGACACCACGGAGCGTCACAAGTCGAAGGCGCGGATCGAGTACCTCGCCTACTATGACCTGCTGACACGGCTGCCGAATCGCACGCTGTTTCTGCGTCGCGCCGCCAAGGCGCTCAAGGAATCGAAGCGCAGCGGCGCGCCTCTCGCGCTCTTTTATCTGGATCTCGATCGCTTCAAGCGAGTGAACGACAACCTCGGCCATACGGTCGGTGACGATCTGCTGCGGCAGGTGGCACGCAGGCTCGAGCAGCTGCTCACGGATATGACCAGGCAGTCGCGCCCCGACCCTCTGCCTGCGCAGGCTCTGAACAGCGTTGCCCGGCTGGGCGGTGACGAGTTCGTGCTGCTCGCCAATGGACTCGGCGACGACAAGGAGGCCGCCGACATCGCCGAGCGGCTGCGCCTGGCGCTCGCCGAGCCCGTGCAGCTCGGGCAGCATCAGCTGGTGGTGACCGCCAGCATCGGCATTGCCATGTATCCGCGCGATTCGACCGCCGTCGACGACTTGCTCGTGAAGGCCGACATGGCGATGTACATGGCGAAGGACCGGGGACGCAATGCCTACGCATTCTTCGGCCAGTCCGTGGCGGTGAGGTCACTCGGACGCCTCGCCATGGAGACCGACATGCGGCAGGCGTTCGAGATGCGGCAGTTTCGCATCCATTATCAGCCGAAGCTCGCTCTGGCGAGCGGCCGGATCACGGGGGTCGAAGCGCTGCTGCGCTGGACCCATGCGGAGCGCGGCTCCATTGCACCCGACCGCTTCATACCGGTCGCGGAGGAGACCGGCCTCATCGTGCCCCTCGGCGAGTGGGTCATCCGCGAGGTCTGTGAGCAGCTCAGCAACTGGGCCGGCATGGGCTTCGAGCATCTGCGGGCCGCGGTCAACGTCTCGGTGCAGCAGTTCGAGCGCCGCGATTTCGTCGACTCGGTCATGCAGGTGCTGACCGAGTTCGGCATCCGCGGTGAGCGGCTCGAGCTCGAGATCACTGAAAGCCTCCTGTCGCGCAACATTGCGCAGACCAAGGCGAACATGGAGCGCTTTCGCGCCCACGGTGTGGCGCTCTCGATCGATGATTTCGGTACCGGCTATTCCTCGCTGGGCTACCTGCGCCAACTGCCGGTGGGTGCGTTGAAGATCGATCGCTCCTTCGTCCGCGACCTCGACAGAAACGAGGATGCGGCGGCCATCTGCGCCGCCATCATCGCGCTCGCACGCGAGCTGCGCTTGCAGGTCATCGCCGAAGGCGTCGAGCGCATGGCGCAATTCGCTTTCCTGAAGCGACACCGCTGCGATGAGGCGCAGGGCTATCTCATCGGCAAGCCGATGTCGGCCGAGGATCTGACGCCGTTGCTCGGCAGCATCCCGGAGGTGGCCAGTGCGACGAGCCGCGAGCGGGAGGCGGCCGTGCAACCCAGCCTGAATCGGGCGGCGGAAGCCCCGCGCAGGAGCCGACGGGAAGGATCCGCGTGAAGCAATGGCTCCAGGAGCTGTCGCTGTGGTGGCGGGTGCGGCTGCTGGTCGGTGCCGTGACGCTGCCGGTGGCACTTCTCATCGGGACGCTCTACGCCGGCCTGCAGCTGCTGCCACACCCCGGCGCCGCGCAAGCAGCCGCGCCCGCGCACGCCGGCTCGCTGCTGCATGCCGCGGCGCTTGCGCTCGGCGCGCACGGATCGGGGCTCTTCCTGAGCGCGTGCCTCGCTATCTCGCTGACGGCGGGCGCGGTGCTGCTGCGAGGCTTGCGCCGTGACATCCTGGAGCCCCTCGAGGTGCTCACGCGGCACCTGCGCCTCGGGCGCGGGCACGCCGCTCCCGGTGCGGTCGAGACCGTCTGCCGCGATCCGTTACGCGAGCTGCGGCAGCACATCGACGAGCTCCTCGCCGAGAGCGAGGCGCACGGCCGTAGTCTGCGCGCCTTCAAGGTGGAGTTCGAGCGTCGCGTGCTCGAGCGTACCTCGCAACTGGAGCACTCCCTGGGCGAGGCGCGCGCGCTGACGGCGCAGGCGGAGGGCGCGAGCCGCGCCAAGGGAGATTTCCTCGCGCGCATGAGTCACGAGATTCGTACGCCGCTCAACGGTGTGCTCGGGATGGCCGAGCTGCTGCAGCAGTCACCGACGCTCGATCATCGCCAGAGAAGATATGCGGTGGTCATAAATCAATCGGGCAAATCGCTCCTGCAACTCATCAATGAGGTACTCGATTTCTCCAAGATCGAGGCCGGCAAGCTCGAGCTCGAGAAGGAGCGGTTCTGTGTGCGCGAGATGGTGGAGGACGCACTGGAGATCATGGCCGAAAGGGCCCAGAGCAAGGGCCTGGAGCTCATCTGCGATGCTCCCGTCGAGCTCGACAGCGTGGTCTTCGGCGACTGTCTGCGCGTGCGCCAGGTCATCATCAACCTGGTGAGCAATGCGGTGAAATTCACCGACGAGGGTGACATCAGCATCCGCGTCAGTGCGGAGCCGGGAATCGAGAGCTCGCGCTTCGTCTTCGAGGTCTGCGACACCGGCATCGGCATCAGCGCGGAGGACTGCGCCTCGATTTTCGACGCCTTCGTGCAGGCAAAGCCCGCCGGTCGCCGACAACATGCCGGCACCGGTCTGGGTCTCGCGATCAGCAAGGAGCTGGTGACGCTGATGGGCGGCACCATCGGGGTGACAAGCGAGCTCGGTCGGGGCTCGCGGTTTCACTTCTCGGTGCCGCTCGAGGTCGACCGCACCGCGGATCGGGAAAGATCGGCGGCGACTCTGGCGCAGACACGCGTGCTGATCGTGGAGAAAAGCGAAGCGGCGCGCCGCATGCTGCGCCAACACCTCAAGAGTTGGGGCGCGATCCCCACCGAGCTCGCCTCCATGGATGCGGCTCTCGTGCGACTGCGGCAGGCATTCGCCGGCGAGTTCGATCTGATGATCCTCGATGCGCACTTGCCGGGGGCGGCCGTCCCCGAGATGGTCGCGGCGGTGCGCGCCACCGGAACTTTCGAAGATACGCCGATTCTGATCACCCACACCGGACCGGGAGACCCGCCGGCGCCGTGGCGGCAGGTGCAGGGTCCGGTCGGATGGCAAACCAAGCCGATCCGCCGCTCGCAGCTGCTCGATGCGCTGATGCGACTCCTCGGTCATGCGAGGAGCCCGCAAGCCGCGCCGCCGCCGCAGATCCCGTCGCAGTCGCAGTCGCAGACACTTGGGGGCGACATCGGGCACGGCCGTCCGCGCCGGGTGCTGCTCGTAGAGGACAACGCGGTGAACCGGGAGGTCGCCCGGGAGATGCTCGAGGCGCTCGTCATCGATGTGCTCACGGCAGAGAGCGGAGCGCAGGCGCTGCAGATGCTTGCCGATGAGTGCGTCGATGCCGTATTGATGGACTGCGAGATGCCGACCCTGGATGGCTACGAGACGACCTCCCGATACAGAGAGTGGGAGCGCCAGCACGCAAGGCCGCGCACCCCGGTGATCGCGCTGACGGCCAACGCGCTGCGCGGGGATGATGCAAGGTGCTTCGCGGCAGGCATGGACCACTACCTCAGCAAGCCCTTCTCCGTGGCACAGCTGCAGGAGGTGCTCGGGCGCTGCACGGCAGCGGATTCGGCGCCGCAGAGGGCGGATGAGCCTGCGGCCGCGCCGGCACTCGGGGATAAAGCCTTGCAGCAGCTTGCCGAGCTGGGTGCCGCGCGCGGCCGCGATCTGCTGCCACGGCTGGTGGCGCTCTACGAATCGAGCTCCACCGAGCTGCGCGAGCAGCTGCGCGATGCGTCCCGCAAAGGCGATCTGAGCGGCGTCAGCCGCACCGCACACGAGCTCAAGTCGAGCAGCGGGAATGTCGGGGCGAAACGCCTCGTCAGGATCTGCCGCGAGCTCGAATGGGCGGCGCGAAGCCGCAAGGAGCGGCTCGTCGCGTTCCTCGTGGAGCGGGTGCTGCGCGAGCACGAGGAAGTCCTCGATGCCTTGCGCGTGGATGCACGCGGCGGGGCAGCGGGCTAAAACGCGACCCAATTCACAGCCGCGCGGACGTCACTAGCTCATCCCTCGAGCCAGGGTTCATCTCCGGCATTATCCGCCGATATCTGACAGATGGTGTGGACCATCGGCAATGCCAGGAATGCCGCATTGCGCGCGTGCTGCAGCTGGCTCGGCGGCCTGCTCGGCAGCGTGTGTCTGACGGCGTGCGCCCCCGCCGCGTGCGAGGAGTTGCGCTGGGACCTGCTCGCCGCCCCGCAGTTCAGCCACTACACCGTCGATACCGGGCTGCCTTACAGCGCCCTGACGGCGATCGCCCGCGACCGCGACGGATTCATCTGGATTGGCAGCCAGACCGGTCTCATGCGGTTCGATGGCTACTCCTTTCGCACCTACCAGCACGATCCGCGAAAGCCGGGCTCGCTGCCCTCGAACTTCGTGCAGTCGCTGCTCGCGGATGGCGCAGGGCATGTTTGGGTCGGTACGGGCAACGCGGGGCTCGCACGCTACGATTCGGCGAGCGGAACGTTCGTGAGCTATCCGGTCGGCGGTGCCCACGGCACCAGTGAGGGGGACATCGAGACCGTCATCGACGACGGAAAGGGGGGGATCTGGATCGGCACAGAGTCCGGCCTCGATCACCTGCTGACGGCGACGGGACGCATCGCGAGCTACCGCGACGACCTTCCAGGAAGTGGCCAGGCACGACGCAACCGCATTCTGGCGCTGCATCTGCAGCCGGACGGCGCTCTGCTGGTCGGTAGCGCCGCCGGGCTGGCGCGCTTTCACACGGACTCGCGGCGTTTCGAGCCGCTCCTCATCGCCGATCCATCGGGCAGGCCGCTCGAGGCAGGAGTCGATGCCTTCGGCGAGGACTCCGCGCAGCGCCTGTGGTTCGGCACCACCCATCACGGCGTCGGGTTCATCGATTCGAATGGCATCGCTCATCAGGCGCGACTGCACGGGGGCGCCGCGGATGTGCTGGCCGATCAGTCCGTCCGAGGAATCGCCCGCGGTCCGGCCGACCAGCTCATCTTCGCGACCTATGGCGCCGGTCTGTTCACCATCGACACATCGACCCTCGCGGTCGAGCAGATCCGCCACAGCGACTGCGACCGCAACAGCTTGCTCAACGACCAGACGTACGGCGCGATGCGCGATCCCTCCGGGTTGTTGTGGGTGCCCACGGAGCAGGGACTGAGCATTACCGATCCGGATCAGCGTGCCTTCCAGTCGGTCGTTGCGGACTGCACCCGCAGCGACCGGCTCGCCGAGGGCAACGGCCTCGCAACCTTCGTCGATTCGCGGGGGCGCCTGTGGGTGGGCTATCACACGAGTGGGGCGGACGTATTCGGCGTCGATGGCCGCCGGCTCGCACGCCTGACAGGGGCCCAGTTCGGTGGCGGCGCCGGCGGCGACCACAGCGTCTATGCCTTTGCCGAGACCGCGGATGGCACCGTTTGGATCGGAACCGCCGACGGCCTGTACCGTGTGGTGGAGCACGGCGGGCGTCTGCTGCCGTTGCCCGTGCCCAATGCGCGCAGCCGTCTCAACGTTCAGCGCCTGCTGGCCGACGGTCCCGGGCTGTGGGTGGGATCACGCACTGGATTGTTCCGCTACGATTCGCGCTCCGCTCAGTGGCGCGACTACTCCTCCACCACATCCTCCCGGCTGGCGGATGATTTCGTGCTCGCGATCCTCAGGCGATCGGATGGGCGAGTGTGGCTGGGCACTCGCAAAGGGCTCAGTCTGCTCGATGCGTACAGCGGCACAGCCGTGCCCTTCCAGACGACGCCATCGAGTGCGCCCCTGCAGCGGGCGTTCATCGTCGACCTCAGCATCGATCGCAACGGGCGGCTGTGGGTGGCGACGATCGACGATGGTCTTTACGTGCTGACGCCGAGCGCGCCGGGTGCATTTGCGGTCAGCCACCTCGGCGAGCTGGAAGGTCTGCCCGCGGCGAACATCGATGCGCTGCAGCTCGATCTGGCCGGCGATCTTTGGGTCAGCACCGACAACGGTCTGGCAGTGATCGACCCCCGCTCGATGCACGTCCGCAGCTACCGCAGGGCCGACGGTGTGCGCTTCGGCGATTACTGGGCGCACGCCTCGGCGCGCACCCCCGCGGGCGATGTGATCTTCGGAGCGATCGGCGGGCTGACCGTGGTGCATCCCGCGCTGCTGCGAGAGAGACGCTTCGAGCCACAGCTGCTCGTGAGCGGGATCATCGTCGCAGGCCATTCCAAGGCGGCCGTCGGCCCGAGCGGTGGGCCCGCCTCGCCGATCGTCGTGCCACCCGAGGGCAATGCCTTTCAGGTCGAATTTGCCGCGACCGACTACACGGCGCCGCAGGATCTGCACTATGCCTACCGGCTCATTGGCTACGACTCCGAGTGGAGCGTGGTAGGCGCTGCCAAGCGCACGGCTGCTTACACCAACCTTCAGCCGGGAGACTATCGGCTGCTCGTGCGTGCCACCAACCGGGAAGGGGTCTATGCAGCCCGCGGCCTCGCGATTGCGGTGCGCGTGTTGCCGGCCTGGTATCAGACCTGGCTGTTTCGCCTGGCCGCGGCTCTTGTGGCCGCATACCTGATCGTACTGCTCGTGAACGCGCGCACTGCCTACTTGCGTCGCCAGCGGGCCGAGCTCGAAGCCCTCGTTGCCGAGCGCACCCAGGAGCTGTCGCGCAGTGCCGAGGAGCTGCGTCGCAGCAAGCAGCAAGTCGAGGAGATCGCCTATCTCGATGCCGTGACCGGTCTCGCCAACCGCCGCTTGTTCGCCCGGAGGTTTGCGAACCTGCAGGCCGCGGCGGAGCGCTACCGCAGCGGATTCACGCTGCTGCTCGTCGATCTCGATCACTTCAAGGCGATCAACGATACCTTCGGTCACGCCGCGGGCGATGCCGTGCTCATCGCCATCGCGCAGCGCCTGTGCGGTGCCACGCGCGCGGTCGACGTGCCGGCGCGCCTGGGCGGTGATGAGTTCGCCGTGCTGCTCGATGCGACGGTCGAGCAGGAGGCGATTCAGCTCGTGTGCGAGCGCATTCTGCGAGCCTTTGCCGAGCCGGTGAGATTCGAGAGCCACGTCATCCCGGTATCGGCCAGTATCGGCTGTGCGGTGTACGCGCGCGACGGCGCCGATCAGGCAACCCTCTACAGGGCCGCCGACACCGCGCTGTACACGGCAAAGCATTGCGGCCGCAACACCTGGCGCATCCATGCACCCACCGCCCTACCGGACGAGCAGCAGGCGAGCGTTCGCTGAGGGGCGCACGCAGGCAGCGAAGCCGCGCTCCTGGTGTTACTCCGTTGCGCTTGCCGACGCCGGCCATTGGATCGGCTCGAGTCGCGGAACGAGGCCGACCCAGCCGAGGATTCCGAGGAGTGCGACGGCCGCGGCGAGAATGAAGGCGAGCGTGAAGTGCCCCGTGCGGTCCACGATGAGCCCCGTCACCCAGGGCGAGATGATACCGGGGAAGTTGCCGAGCGAGTTCTGAATGCCTACCCAGCGCCCCGAGGCGCGCGGTCCCGCGAGAATCTGCGGCATTGCGTAGGTTCCCGGTGATGAGGCCCCCATCAGGATCTGAAAGGCGAACATGCCGACGATGGCGAGCGCGCGCTCGTGCGAGGCCATGAGGAGCATGGAGACGAAGAACCCCGTATGGGCGAGCACCATGATGGATTTGTAGGCGAAGTTGGCGGAGCCGCGGCGTGCAACGTAGCGGTCGATTCCCCAGCCCACGAGCAAGGCGCTCGCGCCATTGACGAGAAAGCCCAGGGTGCTGATGCGCTCCATCTGGTGCATGGAGAAGCCGTGCTCCTTCACCAGGAAGTCGGGCAGCCAGAGAATGATGAAGTAGAACACGTAGTTGCTGGAGAACAGCCCGAACACCGTGCCCCACAGTCCGCGCTGGCGCAGCACCATCCCCCAGGTCGGCGTCGTCGCATCGGCGGGCGCGGTCGCCAGCTTCGGCAGCTTGACTCGCGACCAGGGCAGGAGCCACAGCAGCGAGGCGGCGCCGAATACGAAGAAAGTGCCGCGCCAGCCCACATCGTCGATCAATAATCCGGCCGCCCAGGTGCCCACGCCTGGCCCGATGAGGTAACCCAGCGCCACGATGCCGTTCGCCGCTCCGAGCTTCTCGATCGGCACCACCGATGCGACGAGCTTCGCGACGCACGGAAAGCCGACGCTCTCGCCGATGCCCAGCATCATGCGAAGCAGCAGCAGAATGGCGAAGCTGGCCGATGCACCGATGAGGGCCGTCGCGCTCGACCAGATCACGAGCCCGCTCACGAGCACCCGGTGCGCGCCGTAGCGCTCGGCGAGCCAGCCCACGGGAATCTGGATGATGGCGTACGTCCAGAAGAACGCCGAGAACATGCGCCCGAGCTGCTCGTGCGTGAGCCCGAGATCGTGCTGAATCAGCGGTGCCGAGGTGGCCACCGCCCCTCGGTCGATGTAGTTGATGAAGAGCACGGCGGCGAGCAGCGCCACGACGAGCGTCGGCCGCGTCAGGTGCACGCCGCGCTGCGCGGCCGTTGTCGCCGCGGGCTTCAGCTTGCGTAATCGGCGTGGGTGCGATCGAGCATGCGCTTCAGCGCTGCGAAGTGCAGCTCCGCGCGATCGAAGCCACCGACCTTGCCTCCAGAGGCGAACTGCGCGGCGGTGGCTCGCACGACGGTCTCGGGCAGCAGCCTCAGGGGCCGTCCTGTGGAGAGCGCGAGGATCTGCGCCTGCGCCGCCCGTTCGAGGAAGTAGAGCCGCTCCCAGGCCTCTGGCAGGCTGTTCCCTACCACCAGCACCCCATGGTTGCCCATGATGAGCACGGCCTTGTCGCCGAGCGCGGCGGCGAGCCGCTCGCCCTCGCCGGCATCGAAGGCAAGACCGTTGTAGTGGGCGTCGTAAGCGATGTCCTCGTAGAAGCCGAGTGCGCTCTGCACCGCCATCTCCAGGTGCGGATTCTCGAGCATGCCGAGCGCGGTCGCATAAGGCATGTGCGTGTGCAGCACGCAGGCACCACGGCGCGAGAGCCGGTGCACGGGCAGATGGATGAAGAGCGCGGTGTCCTCGATGGGGCCGCGGCCCGAGAGCATCGTGCCTTCGAAATCGATCACCATGAAATCGCTCGCCTTCACCTCCGACCAGTGCAGGCCGAAAGGCGCGAGCAGAAAGCGGTCGTCGTAGCCCGGCACGAGCATGGTGAGGTGATTGTCGATTCCTTCGTTGAGTCCGAAGCGATCCGCGAGCCGGTAGCAGGCGGCAAGGTCCACGCGGGCCTTGCGCTCGGCCTCATTCTGCACCGGGACGGACTTGAGATTCGCGCTCATGCCATGCCTCGTTGATGATCTGCCGGAATCGGTCGGTGGCGCTCAGCGCGTCCACTCGATCTCGAGAAAGCGGAACTCGAACGCGTTGGCATTGATGACATTGTGTGCCACGCCGCGCTCGCGTGCATAGGAAATGCCGGCCTGCAGCTGCGCCTCGCGGGTCCCTCCGGCCTCCTCGAGCCGCAGCGTACCACTCGTCAGAGGCACGACCACGTAGTCGTGCGCATGCACGTGCTGACCGGTTTGCGCACCGGGGGCGAAGCGCCATTCGGTGACGGTCACCCAGTCGTTCTGGGTCTGTATGTGCGGGACGGCCTTCAAGGCGCGGCACGCCGGGGCTTTTTCGTCGCCTGTGGACCGAAATGCCGGTCGGCGATCAGACACAGGATCTCGAACATCATGGTGGCGCCGACCAGCGCCGTGTTGCCGGTCTGATCGTAGGGCGGTGCGACCTCGACGACATCGCCCCCGATCAGGTTGAGGCCCCGCAGCCCGCGCAGCAGGCGCTGCGCTTCGAGCGTCGTGATCCCGCCCACCTCCGGTGTGCCCGTGCCCGGTGCGTACACCGGATCCAATCCGTCCACGTCGAAGGAAATATAAGTGGCTCCGCTGCCGACGACCCGGCGTGCCTCCTCGATTACCCGCTCGACGCCGAGCTCGGCGAACTCCTCGATGAATACGACCCGCATGCCGTGCGAGCGCGAGAACTCGATGCCGTCCAGGAAGTTCTGTCCGCCGCGGATACCGATCTGGATGGTGCGCTTGGGGTCGAGCACGCCGGCTTCGACGGCGAGCCGAAAAGGCGCGCCATGCGTGAATTTGGACCCGTAGAACTCGCCCCAGGTATCGGTATGCGCATCGACGTGCACCATGCCGATGGGCTCCTGCGCGGCTATCGCGCGAAAGATCGGATAGGTGATGGAATGATCTCCGCCCGCGCTGACGGGCAGCACGCCGGCCCGATGCAGCTTGCGAAAGAACGCCTCGATATCCTGGTTCTGCTTCTCGAGATCGTAGCGATGCGACAGATGCACGTCCCCCAGGTCGGCAATGCGACACAGCGCGTAGGGATCGACGCCCAGACCGAGGTTGAAGGCGCGCATCAGGCTCGAGGAATTGCGGATCTCCCGTGGGCCGTGGCGGGCGCCGGGCCGGTTCGTGACGCCGAGATCGGTCGGTACGCCGACCAGCCCGATGTCGACTTGCTCGAGCGATGTCGCGAGCGGTGCGCGCATGAAGGTTGCGATCTCGGTGAAGCGCGGCTGCTTCATCGGATCGTAGGCAGTCTCAATCACCGCGCTCGGGCGCAAGTAAGGATGATCGTTCATGCGTGCAGTCGGCTCGCGGCAGCTGGGCGGGGCGTTGCTCCGAGATCGCCAGCAACCGGCGACCCGGAATCGACGCCGCCAACGAACGGGCGGTGACAGGAGCAGCATACTCCCGGCCGTCACGGACGCAAGCAGGGGCGCGGCGTGCTCAAACAGGCGCGCGGGCCGCCTATACTGCACGGCACGGCTGAGCGGCCGCCAATCGGCGCCGCCCGCAAGCTCCATGGGAGTGCGAGGCATGCAGGCGCGTGTGGCCCTGGTGACGGGGGGTGGTCGGGGAATCGGGCGCGAGGCCGCGCAGCTGCTCGCGGGAGCGGGTGCCCGGGTCATGATCACGGCGCGCACCGAGGTCGAGCTGGCAGCCGTGGGCCTCGACTACGTCGTCGCCGATCTCGGTACCGCCGAGGGCTGTGCGCAGGCAGTCGCCGAGACCGAGCGCCGGCTCGGACCCATCGAGCTGCTGGTCGTGAATCACGGCATCGGCTCGGCGCACGAGCGGCTGATATGGGAGCAGCGGCCCGAGGTGTGGCGCGAGACCCTGCGGATCAATCTCGACGGCCCCTTCGAGCTCGCGCGGCTCACGGTCGGCGGCATGTGCCGGCGAGGCTTCGGGCGCGTGGTCTTCACCAGCTCGACCGCCGGGGAGAAGGCGGAGCGCTCCGGCAGCGCCTATAGCGCTTCCAAGCACGGCGTGATCGGTCTGGCGCGCGCGATTGCACAGGACGCAGGCCCCTTCGGTGTCACATCCAACGCCGTGCTGCCCGGCTGGGTGCGTACGGCAATGGCGGAGCGCTCGGCACGCACCGAGGCCGAGCGGCGCGGTATCGGTGTCGAGCAGGTGTGGCGCGAGCGAGCGGCCATCTATCCGCAGAATCGCGTGCTCGAGCCGCGCGAGGTCGCGCAGGTGATCGCCTTCCTGTGCAGTGAGGCGGCAGGTGGCATCAATGGCGAGGCGATTACGGTCGCGCTCGGGGGAATCTGGTAGCTGCCTGCCTCCTGGCGTGGGCCTCCGCGCGCTGAGGGCTGCGCGATCCGGTAGGATTGACGAGTCAACGAGCAGGGGCGGGGAGCGCATCATGAGATCGGTGTTGATGGCTATGGGGCTGTTCGCCATGGCGGTGCCACTTGCCATGGCCGAGCCAGCGTGCGATCGCGAATGTCTCGCCGAGGTGATGAGCCTCTACGTGCAAGCTCTGGTGGCGCACGAGCCCGCGCGCCTGCCGGTGACGCGGTTCGTCAAATATACCGAGAACGGCGTGCGCCTCAACCTCGGGGACGGTCTGTGGCAGACCGCAGCCGCGCCGCCCACCTATCGGCTCGATGTGATCGACGAGGAGGCCGGACAGGTGGCCATGCTGG
>DATJSR010000012.1:0-19959 GCA_035504015.1 Steroidobacteraceae bacterium | reverse complement strand
CGACCGACCGGCATGTGGATCAGAAAGCGCTTATGGCTCGGAAATCGCGCGACGAACACCATGTCCTCGCCGCAGGGCTCGGACAGGCTCACCGATTCGCCGCACGCCTGGTTGAGATCGATCAGGTGCGGGGTCGCCTGCTCCACCAGCGGGTGACCCGCGAGATAGGCGTGGGCGAGCACCAGCAGGCGCGGGGTGAGGACCCAACGCCTGAGCCGTGCATCACGCCGCAGCAGCCCCAATCGCTCGAGCGTATGGGCGCAGCGCTGCGCGGAGCTCTTCGTCATCCCGGCCGCCAGCGCGATTTCAGCGAGATTGAGCTGGCGTCGCTCGCCGCCGAAGGCCTCGATGATCGCGAAGGCCTTCTTCACGGATTCGTTGAAGAGCGGGTCGCGCTCGGGTCCGCGCTGGACGCGCGCCGGGCTTCTCAGGGGCCGGGTCTTCATGCGCGCCCAGTATAGATCAATCGATAATCGATCGATGAGACTCGCTGATCAGGACGCTCCGGGCGCTGCATTCGCGGCAAGGAAGTGTGCGAAGTCGGGCTTGGTCGCGCTCAGGATCTCGAGGATCGCCTTACGATCTTGCGGGCTCAGCTGGGCGTAGGCCTCACCCGTGTCGCGTCCGGTCAATACCGCGGCGAACCGCCCGTAGACGTAATGCTTCGCATACTCCGGCAGCGCATCGAAGGCCGCCGAATACACCACATAGCTCAGCGGATACTTGAACAGGCGGCTGCGCAGGTCGAGGTCCCGCAGAGAGCGACCCAGCCGATCGCGCGGCCCGCGGGACTCGAACCAACGATCGAATCCGGAGTTTCCGCTGATCCGGTCCGTGAACTGAATGGCGTCCACGAAGAGCATGGCATCGACCAGCTGGTCCATGTAGGACTTGAGCTGCGTGCGGGCCTTTTCGCTGAGAGCGGGAGCATCGGCGGCCCGATCCGCGACATGCTCCTGCGCCAGCGCCGTGCGGACCTCGAAGTCCACGCGCGTGATGAGGTTCTGCACATCGACCTGATGCTGCAGCACCAGCAACGCCACGATATCGCTCTTATCGGTGAGGTAGGGGCGCGTGTCGAACAGGCCCTGCAGCGTGTCGAGGTTGCCGCGCCGCACCTGATCGAGGTGCACCAGCTCCTGCACATCGTGCACCTGGATATTGCCGAGGTGTACCTGCTTGCCTGACTGACCCGTGACGTACCAGCCGCCCCATCGATACTTGAGCTCCGTCTGGTCGCTGGTGATGATCTGCCCTTCGTGCGAGAGCTGATTGCCGTGCACGTCCACGTAGGTGGACATGAGCAGGAAACGCGGCACACCGCCCCCAGAGAGCTCGTAGGTGTCGTGACAGGCGAGGCAGTCGAGCGTCAGACGCTGCAGGTGTGGCGCCGCAGCCTGCTGGTTCGGCAGCACGTAGAACACCTGCCCCAGCCTCGAGTCCATCGCGCCGATCTCGATGTTCGCGCCTCCCTGCACCCAAGCGACGTAAGTGTCGTCGTTGAAATAGATGGCGCGCGGTGTCGCCGCATCGATCCGCGTGGTCTGCAGGCTCGTCTTGGAGTACACCAGCACCTGCGAGCTGCGGTCGATGGCAAGCGCACCCAGCAGCGAATCCAGATAGCCGCGCGGGGGCTTAAACTCGAGTGTGACCTCGCCCCGCTCGAGCCGGGCCTGCAAGTGCGCGACGGGGTTGTCCGCCGGCATCCGCTCGTAATGGATGGGAGGATATTCACGCAGGTAGGGAAGCGTCGTCGGCGGACCGCCCAGGATCTCCGCCGGGGAGTCGGCTGGGGCTGCAACACCGGAGCCGGCACTCGAGACCGCGGCGAAGATCGCGGACGCTGCACCGAGCGTTGCCAGTGCGCTGCAGAACCGTCGACCGATCGCGCTGTGCTGCATAAGTCCCCAGCAGTGTACCGTTCGCGCGCATCCGCTGCATCGCAAGGCGGCCCGCTCGATGTCCGCCTGCCGGCGGGCGCGGCGCGCGCCCGTGGTATGTTTCGGGTCGCGCAATTCAGCACCAAAGTCAGGAGCAAGCGAGCATGCGAGCCCAGCCAGCGCTGCGTCCGCGTTCCTACGATGAGGCGAACGCCGCCTTTCCCTTGCTGATCGATGGACAATGGCGCGCGGCACGCGGCGGTGCCCGCTTCGCCGCTCACGACCCCTACCTCGAGCAGGACTGGGGTGCCATCGCCGACGCCCAGCCCGCCGATATCGACGCTGCGGTCCGCACCGCCGCGGGCGCCTTCGCCGATGGGCGCTGGTCGGGTCGGCTCGCCGGCGAGCGGGCGCGATGCCTGTTGCGACTGGCCGACCTCATCGAGGCAGATGCCGAAGCGCTGACGAGACAACAGATATTCGAGAACGGCAAGTTGATCTCGGAGATGCGCCCTGGAATGGACGCCGTGGCGGCGGGCTGCCGATTCTTTGCCGGACTCGCCGAAGCTCAAGTGGGGACCAGCGTCCCGCCGCCACGCCAGGGCTTCACGACCTTTACCTTGCGCGAGCCCCTCGGCGTCGTCGCGGCGATCACTCCCTGGAATACCCCGCTCGGCATCCTCGGCTGGAAGCTCTTTCCCGCCCTCGCGGCGGGAAACACGGTAGTCATCAAGCCCTCCGAGGTCACTCCCACATCGACGCTGCTGCTCGCCGAGCTCGCGCGCCGGGCCGGCGTCCCCGATGGCGTGATCAACGTCGTGAGCGGCGGACGCGGCGCGGGAGCCGCACTCGTTGCCCACCCCGGTGTTGCAAAGATCGCCTTCACCGGATCCACCGCCAGCGGTCAGGCGATCGCATCGGAGGCCGCGCGGCGCAACGTTCGCATGACGCTCGAGCTGGGCGGCAAGTCCCCCAACATCATCTTCGCCGACGCTGATCTCGCTGCCGCGGTGAACGGCGTCATGGCCGGCATCTTCGCAGCCAACGGGCAAAGCTGCGTGGCCGGCTCGCGCGTGCTGGTGCAGGCCGCCGTATACGATCGCGTGTGCGAACGGCTCGCCGAGCGCGCAAGTCACATGAGCCCCGGCGACCCACTCGATCCGGCGACACAGCTGGGTCCCCTCGCCTCGCGCGCACAGCTCGAGAAGGTGCTCGGCTATTTCGCCATCGCGCGGCAGGAAGGGCTGCGCTTGGTCACAGGTGGCAAGCGCCTCGAGCGACGCGGCTACTTCGTGGCGCCCACCGTATATCGGGACGTACCGCCCGAGAGCCGGGTTGCCTGTGAGGAGATCTTCGGCCCCGTGGCTGCGGTCATGCGCTTCGAGCGCGAGGAGGACGCGGTGCAGCTTGCGAATGCCACGCCCTATGGCCTGGCGGCGGGCATCTGGACTGAGGATGTGCGGCGTGCGCATCGTATGCTCCACCGCATCCGTGCCGGCACGATCTGGGTCAACAATTACCGCGTCCTCGGCCATACGGTGCCCTTCGGCGGCTACGGTCACAGTGGCATCGGACGCGAGATGGGCGCCGCCGCGCTCGATGCCTACACCGAAGTCAAGAGCATCTGGATCGATAACGGAAACACGGTGGAATTCCGCGCGGGGCCAGCGGAGCGCGCCGATGGACTATGACCTGGTGGTCATCGGCTGCGGCGCCGCCGGTCTGGCCGCCGCCGTGTCCTACGCAGATCGCGTCGGGCGCGATGCGCGCATCGCGGTGCTGGAGCGCGCCACGCGCGCCGGCCGCGGGGGTGCCACACGCTGGACCAGCAGCTGGTTCCGCATCACCGCCGACCGGCAGCTCGATCCTGCGTTCATAGAGACGATGCGGCGTGTCAGCCAGGGCAGGGCTGATCTCGAGTACTGCCGCGTCTATGCGCAAGAGACTCCGGGCACCTTCGACTTTCTCGATCGTCATGGCGTGCCCTGGGTCTACTTCGAGCAACCGTTCGCGAACCGCAATACCGGCGGGGGACTTGCGATGCCCGTGCCGGGCGGCATCGCCATCGTCGACACCCTGACTCAGGTCATCGACGCACTGCCCAACGCAAGGATCCTGTATGAGACCGCAGCCATCGCCATCAGCTGCGACCGCGCCGGCCGGGTCGATGGTGTGCGGGTGCGCGATCCGCAGGGCGAGCGACAGCTGACGGCGGCCGCGGTGGTGATCGCCTGCGGCGGCTTCGAGGGCGCGCCCGATCTGCTCAACGAGCACCTCGGTCCGCGCGGCGTGGAGATGCCGCTGATTGCGCCCACCCTCGCCAATAATCGCGGCGATGGCATCCGGCTGACGCGGCCGCTCGACGCCGACCTTGCCGGCCAGTTCGACATGTTTCACGGCGAGCCGGTCGATCCGCGCTCCTCAAAACCCGACGCCGTCGTGTACGCCTATCCATTCGGCATCCTCGTCAACCAGGGCGCGCAACGCTTCTTCGACGAGGGCGCCGACAGCTTCGATGCCACGTTCGAGCAGCTCGGCTATGAGATCTGGGCCCATCAGCACCAGAGCGCCTACTTCATCGCCGAGAAGGCCATTCTCGATTGGACCAATGTCGCCAATATCATTCTGACGGACCAGCCGCCGGTCGAGGCCTCAACCCTCGAGGGCCTCGCTCGGCAGCTCGGCCTCGATCCGCAAGCGCTCACGGCCACGGTCACCCGATACAACGCCGCGATCGGCCCCGGTCAAACCGACCGTCGTATTCGCGATGGCAAGGCCGCGCGGGCTCTGGTACCCCCGAAGTCCAACTGGGCGACGCCGATCAAGGATGCGCCCTTCATCGGCTATCCGCTCACGTGCGCCCTCACCTTCACCTTCGGCGGCATCCGCAGCGATGCGCGGGCGCGAGTCATCCGCCGCGACGGAGCGCCGATCGAGGGCCTCTACGCCGCTGGCGAGGTGACTGGGCTCTACTACGGGTCCTATCCGGCGGGCACTTCGGTGCTGCGCGCACTCACCTTCGGGCGGATCGCTGCGGGCGAGGCGGCGGCGGCCCGAGGCTGAGCGCCGCTTCATCTCTGTCAGAGTCGAATCATCCCGCGCTTGTGCGCTACCGCCACGGCCTCGGTGCGGCTGATGGCATCGAGCTTGGTGAGAATGCCCTTCACGTGCGTCTTGGCCGTGCCTTCGGTGATATTCAGACGCCGCGCGATATCCTTGTTGCTGCGGCCCTGTGCCATGAGCTGCAGCACATCGAGCTCGCGCTGCGTCAGGCTGGGCCGCGTCATGCGCTGCACCGCCTTGGCAGCGACCGTGGAGGAGGTGTAGGAGTGATCCTGGCTCACCGCACGGATGGCGGAGAGGATCTCCTGGCGCGGGGCGTCCTTCAGCAGGTATCCCTTGGCGCCCTGGCTCAGTGACTGAAAGATATCCTCATCCCCGTCGTAGGTGGTCATGATCAGCAGTCGAGCCTTGGGATGATCCTGCAGCACCTGCTGAACCACCGCCACGCCATCGCGCTTGGGCATGCGCAGGTCGAGCACCATCACATCCGGTCGATGCCGCTCATAGAGCTCGATGGCTTCCTCGCCGTCACCCGCCTCCGCCACCACCTGCATGTCCGTCTGCTGATTCACGATGGCCGCGAGCCCGTCGCGAACGACGGGGTGATCATCGGCCAGGATGACGCTGATCTTGCGTACCGCGCTCATGCGGCACGGCCCTTGTGCAGGCGAACCCTGACCGTGGTTCCGGCGCCGCGGCGACTGTCGATCGACCACTGCCCGCCGATCGCCGTGGCGCGCTCGCGCATGCTGATGAGGCCGAAGCCGTCGGCAGAGCCGCCCTCCTCCGCCATCCCGCAGCCATCATCGGCGATGGCGAGCGTCCAGTCGCCCTCGCCGTCCGTCATGCAGATTCGCACCTTGCGCGGTTGCGCGTGCCGCAGCGCGTTGCTCACGGCCTCCTGCGCAATGCGCAGCAGCTCGTGCTCCTGCTCGGGGCGCAATCCCGTCGCAATGCCGCCGCCTTCGAAACTGCAGCTGATTCTTCCCGGAACGCTCGAGCGATCGGCAAGCTGCCGCAAGGCGAGCTCCAGGCCCGGCCGGGGGGGCTGATCCAGACGCATCGTCGTGACCGAGCGGCGCGCCTCGGAAAGCCCATCGCGCGCCAGATCGCGAATGCGCGCGTGCACCTCCGTCAGGCGCGATCTCTTGCGGCACTCCGTCAAACCCTCGACCGCGGAGAGTTGCATCAGGATGCCGGTGAAGGCCTGCGCCAGGCCGTCATGGATCTCCTGGCCGATGCGGTTGCGCTCGGCGAGCACGGCGGCGCGCTTGGCGGAATGGCCGAGTC
Source organism: Steroidobacteraceae bacterium (assembly GCA_035504015.1). Taxonomy (GTDB): domain Bacteria; phylum Pseudomonadota; class Gammaproteobacteria; order Steroidobacterales; family Steroidobacteraceae; genus JASHUC01. Next base: position 13,726 of record DATJSR010000012.1, on the reverse strand, counting down.
GCGTGAGCTCGATCGCGAGCGTCACCTGATGAGCGAGCGCGACCAGCAGCTCGCTGGTGCGCAGCGCCGCGGCATCCGGTCGGTTGAACGAGAGCACGACGAAGCCGATGCTGCGCCCCCCGAACACCAGCGGAAACAGCAGCACCCCGCCGCTGCGTTGAGCCGCCTCGCCGATGGGGGCTCCCGGCCAGAGCTCACCCGGCTCGCGCGCCAGGTCGAGGTAGTGTGGCTCGACGCTCCTGCCGATCAGATCCGTGAGCACCGAGCGATCGAGCGGCGCTGCGCCGCTCGCATCGCCGGCGGATGCGACGCCGTTGTGGACATGGGCAATCACGCGCAACTCGGAGGACGCATCGTCGACGACGATCACCGAGCCCCCGCTCGCATCGAGCTGCCGGGTCGCCTCGACCAGCACATGTCCGAGAAAGCTCGTCAGATCCGGCTCACTCGCCAGCCGCTCCAGGTTGCTGCGGATCGCAGCGTTCGCGCGCGCGAGCTCCGTCATGCGCTCCTCGGCGGCGCGCTCGCGCTCGCGTCGCATGGTCTCGATGAGACGCTCTCGGTGCATGGCGGCACCGATCACACCCGCGGCCGTCTCGAGCGCCGACAGCTCCGCGGAATCGATGGCGCGCTGCTGCTGAGTGCAGTCGAAGCCGACCACCCCCACGAAGCCGCTCTCTACCATGATGGGCACGATCGCCTTGCTCTTGGTGCCGCGCCCCTCGAGGCTCAGTGACTTGCCGGTCTCGGCCTCCTGCAGGCTCAAGCACAGGCTGCGTCCGGCGCGCAGCTCCCGCGCGACATCGGGCCAGTCGCGCTCGTCGCAGGTGCAGCTGGAGTCGGCGAAATGCGGGATGACATCCGAGGCGGTCCACTCATTGACCAGATGCAGGTAAGGCTCGCCTTCGGGTCCCGGGCGCGAGAGCAGCAGACTCACCCGATCGACGCCGGCGGCCTCCCCCATCAGGCGCAGCACCGCCGGCACGGCATGCATCAGATCGGGCGTCTCGAGCAGCAAGCGACTCGCCTTGGCGGAGGCTGCGAGCAGCTGCTCGCGACGGCGCAGGGACTCATTCACCTGCTCGAAGGCCTCGCAGGGCTCGGCGAGCCCCGCCAGGCCGAGCGCGGTTTCGGTCGCCGTCACGGACATAATGGCTACCTCTGATGGGTGTTGAGAGTGTAGCGCGGCAGCGGCGCCGACTCCCAACCCCCGCCGAGCGCCTTGTATACGGCCACCAGGCTCACGGCCGTCTCGGTGCGACTCTGGGCGAGGGCATCCTCGGCCTCGAGCTGCGTACGCTCGGCATCGAGAACATCGAGAAAGCCGATGAGCCCGCCCCGGTAGCGCACCCGGGCGATCTCGGCCGCCGTCGCGCTCGCCTTGGCCGCCTCGCTCAGCTGCGCGAGCCGGTCGCGCTCTCGAGCGTGCGTCAGCAGTGAGTTCTCGGTCTCCTCGAGTGCCAGCAGCACGGTCTGCTGATAGCGGGCAAGCGCCGCCTCCGAATCGGCCTTCGCGCCGGCGATGCGCGCCTGGACGCGTCCCAGATCGAACGCCGCCCACGTGATCGCCGGCCCAATGACATAGCTTTGCGAGCCCGACCCGCCCAGGCCCCCGGGACTGGCCGCGGCGTAGCCGAAGCTGCCATTGAAGGTGACCTTGGGAAAGAGGTCGCCCACCGCGACTCCGATTCGCGCGGTCGCCGCCGCGAGATTGCGCTCGGCGACTCGGATGTCCGGTCGGCGACGCAGCAGGCCCGCCGGATCGGACACGGCGGTGATCGTGGGCAGCGCCGGCAGGGACTCGGCCGGCGTGAGAAGGCCATCGAGCGCGCTGGGGTCCCGTCCGGTGAGCACGCTCAGGCGATGGATCGAGCGGCCGATGGCCGCCTGCAGCGGCGGGATGGCGGCGAGCGTCGTCGACAGCTGCGCCTGAGCGCGCGAGGTGTCGAGCTCGGTGCCGCGACCCTGCTGCAGGAGCGCCTGCGTGAGCGCGAGGGTCGATTGCTGATTGACGACGTTACGCCGCGCCACATCGAGCTCGCCCTGCTGACCCCGCAGCTCGAAATACGTGCGGGCAACCTCTGCGGTGACACTCACCTGAGCATCGCGCAGGCTCGCCTCGCTCGCCTGAACCTCTGCGTGGCTCGCCTGCACTTCGCGGCGCACACGGCCGAAGAGATCCAGCTCCCAGGTGGCATCGAGCGTCGCATCGTAGTAACGAAGATCGAGGGGCAGGTTAGCACCGAAGCTGTCGACCGGCGGATAGCGCTCGTTGCTGTAACCGCCAGAGCCGGTTACGGTCGGGAACAGGTCGAAGCGCGTCTCGCGATGAATCGCGCGCGCGGATTTGAGATTGGCGAGTGCGACGCGCAGGTCGCGATTGGCCCCGAGCGCCTCGACGACGAGGCGGTCGAGTGTCTCATCGTGGAACTGCGACCAGAAATCCCCTTGCAGCTGCCCACCGGAGAAGACGCCCGGCTCCGCATCGACGAAGCTAGCGGCCATCGTGACGGGCGGTGGGCGATACTCCGGACCCACGGCGCAGGCCGCGAGGAGACTCAGGCTCGCGAGGCTCGCGGTGAGCTGAAGTGCCGCTGGCACGCGACGGCGGGAATGCAACTCAAGCATTCTGGGCCTCCGGTGAGGGTAGGCCATGCTCGCCCGGCTCGTGCGTTCGCGCGCCACCCGCGACGGCCGCAGCTTCGATGCCCGTGGCAGCGCCCGTCAGACGGCGCAGCAGCACGTAGAACACCGGCGTGAGCAGCAGGCCGAAGAAAGTGACACCCAGCATGCCGGCGAACACCGTCATGCCCATGGCGTGACGGATCTCGGCACCCGCGCCGCTGGCGAGCACCAGGGGCACCACGCCCATGATGAAGGCGATGGAGGTCATCAGGATCGGTCTGAGGCGCAGGCGCGCCGCCTCGAGCACCGCCGCGACGGCGCTCAACCCGCGATCCTCCTGCAGGTGGCGCGCAAACTCGACGATGAGGATCGCATTCTTGCAGGCGAGGCCGACGAGCACCAGGAGGCCCACCTGCATGAAGATATTGTTGTCCCCGTGATCGAGCAGCACACCGGCAATCGCCGCGAGCAGACACATCGGCACGATCAGGATGATGGCGAGCGGCAACGCGAGACTCTCGTATTGCGCAGCCAGCACCAGAAACACGAACAGCACGCAAAGCGGAAACACGTAGGCGGCGGTATTTCCGGAGATCAGCTGTTGGTACGCCAGATCCGTCCACTCGAAAGTCATCCCGCGCGGCAGGCTCGCCTGCAGAATGCCCGCCATAGCGGCCTGGGCCTGACCCGAGCTGACACCGGGGGCCGGCCCGCCGTTGATGTCCGCCGAGCGATAGGCGTTGTAGCGCTGCGCCACATCCGGGCCGAAGGCCTGTGACACGTGAATGAGCGAGCCCAGCGGCACCATCTCCCCGGCGGCGTTGCGCGTCTTCAGCGGCAGGATGTCCTCGAGCTGGGAACGAAAAGGCGCATCCGCCTGCGCCACTACCTCGTACGTGCGTCCGAAGCGGTTGAAGTCGTTGACGTAGAGTGAGCCCAGATAGATCTGCAGCGTATCGAACACGTCCGAGAGCTTCACGCCCTGGCGCTTCACCTTGACGCGATCGATGTCCACGTTGAGCTGCGGCACATTGATCTGGTAGGTGCTGAGCGCTCCGGCGAGCTGCGGATTCGCCGCGGCCTTGGCCAGTGCCTGCTGCACGGCTGCGTAGAGCGCCTCGGGCCCCGCGTCGGCGCGGTCCTCGACCTCGAGCTTGAAGCCGCCCAGCGTCCCCAGACCGAGGACGGGCGGCGGATTGAAGACGACCACGAACGCATCCTGGATCGCACCCATCCTCTGATTCATCTGCCGGGCGATCGCCGGACCCGAGAGCGCCGGCGAGGCGCGCCGGCTGGGCGTGTCCAAACAGAAGAACACGATTGCCGAGCTCGAGCTCACCGTATAGCCATTCACCGACATGCCCGCGAACTCGACCGCATGGGTCACCCCGGGGATCTTCAAGCCGATATCCGCCATGCGCCGGGTCACAGCCTCGGTGCGCTCCAGAGAGGCCGCCGGAGGCAGCTGCGCGACCGCGATCAGATACTGCTTGTCCTGGTCCGGAATGAAACCGCTCGGCACGGCCGAGAAGCCGATCCAGGTGAGCGCGAGCAACCCCGCGTATACGACGAGCGCGATCCCGCCGCGACGGATGGTGCCCTGGAGCACCCGCCCGTAGGTGCTGCCGGCGGCTGCAAAGCGCGCGTTGAAGGAGCTGAAGAACCGGCCGAGCACGCGCTGCAGGGCGCGCGAGAGCACATCGCCCCCGACGCCGTGGGGCTTGAGCAGCGCGGCCGCGAGAGCGGGCGAGAGCGTGAGCGAATTGAAGGCCGAGATGACCGTCGAGATCGCGATGGTGAGCGCGAATTGCCGGTAGAACTGCCCCGTGAGGCCGCTCACGAAGGCGACGGGTCCGAAGACGGCGACCAGTACCAGGGTGATGGCAATGATGGGTCGGCTCACCTCGCTCATCGCCACGCGCGTCGCTTCCCGCGGCGAGAGACCCTCGGCGATGTGACGCTCCACGTTCTCGACCACCACGATCGCATCGTCCACGACGATGCCGATGGCCAGCACCAGCCCAAAAAGCGAGAGCGTGTTGACCGAGAAGCCGAAGGCGAGCAGCACCGCGAAGGTGCCGATCACCGAGACCGGAACCGCAACCAGTGGGATCAGCGATGCGCGCCAGGTCTGCAGGAACAAGATGACGACCAGGACGACGAGCGCCACGGCCTCGAGCAGCGTGTGAATCACCGCCTCGATCGACTGGCGAACGAACATCGTCGGGTCGTAGACGATCTGATAGTCGACGCCCTCGGGGAAGTTCTTCTTCAATTCCTCCATGGTCCTGCGCACGCTCTTGGAGAGCTCGAGCGCGTTGGAGCCCGGTGCCTGGAATATCGGGATCGCCACCGCGCTTTGATTGTCGAGGAGGCTGCGCATGCCATATTCCTGCGCGCCGAGCTCCACGCGGGCGATATCGCCCAGGCGCACGATCTCCCCGTCGGCGCCCGTCTTCACGATGATGTCGCGAAACTGCTGCTCATCGCTCAGGCGGCCACCGGCGTTGAGCGCAATCTGAAACTGCGCGTTGCGTGCGGGCGGTGCGCCGAGCTGCCCAGCCGCGACCTGCACGTTCTGCTCGCGGATCGCCGCGACCACATCGCCCGCGGTGAGATCGCGCGCCGCCAGCTTCTGCGGATCGAGCCACACGCGCATCGAGTAGTCACCGGCGCCGAAAATGCGCACATCGCCCATGCCCGGCAGCCGCGCAAGCACATCGCGCACGTTCAGCACCGCGTAGTTGCGCAGATAGAGCGCGTCGTAGCGCCCATCCGGTGAGGTGAGGTGCACGAGCATGGTGAGGTCGGAGGAGCTCTTGACCGTCGTCACCCCGAGGTTGCGCACCTCATCGGGCAGTCGCGGTAGGGTCTGGGAAACCCGGTTCTGTACCTGGACTTGGGCGCGATCGATATCCGCGCCGATGCGGAAGGTGATGGTGAGAGTCAGCGTGCCGTCCATGGTGGACGTGGAGGACATGTAGAGCATGTCCTCCACACCGATGATCGCCTGCTCGAGGGGCGCGGCTACGGTGTCGGCGATCACCTTGGGGTTGGCGCCCGGAAAGTGCGCCGTCACCACCACCGAGGGCGGTACGACCTCCGGATATTCGCTCACCGGCAGAGCGAGGAGCGCCATCGCACCGGCGATGGTGATGAAGGTCGAGATCACCGCGGCGAAAATGGGGCGATCGATGAAGAAGTTCGACAGCTTCACGAAAGATCCTTGCTGGCGCCGTGGATGCTCAGCGCTCGAAGCGCGCCATCAGAGGGGCATTGTCCGAGTCACCCTGCGACAGCGGCGCGCCCTGCCCCATCGCCACTCGCTGTGGCGTGATCGGCACGCCCGGCCGCACGCGTTGCAGCCCATTCACCACGATGAGGTCGCCGGGGGAGAGACCCTCGCGAATCACGCGCAGGCCCTCCACGAGCGGACCGAGCTTCACGGGGCGGTACTCGATCTTGTTGCCGGCGCCGACCCTGAAGACATACTTCACGCTCTGGTCCGTGCCGATCGCACTGTCGTTGACGAGCAGCGCCGAGTAGCGCTCGGTGCCGCGCAGCTCGACCCGCGCGTACATCCCGGGGGTGAACTGGCGCTCGTGGTTCTCGAGCAGCCCGCGCGCACGCACGGTGCCGGTATTGGCATCGATCTCATTGTTCACGAACACCATGCGCCCCCGATGCGGATAGCCGCTCTCGTCCGCGAGACCGACGAACACCGGCCTCGAATCGGCCGCACGATGCGAGGCGGCGCGCGCCGACTCCATGTACTGCAGATAGGCCTGCTCATCGCCCTCGAAGCTCACGTAGATCGGATCGACCGACACGAGGGTGGTCAGCAGCGTCTGGCCGGCCGTCACCAGATTGCCCGCCGTGGTCTCGGCACGCCCGACCACTCCATCGAAGGGCGCCGTCACGCGCGTGAACTCGAGGTTCAGCGCCGCCGCATCGACGGCGGCTTGCGCCGCATCGACGTTCGCATCCGACTGCACGGCAGCCGCCATGCGGGTGTCATATTCTTCCCGTGAGATGGCATGCGACTGCAGCAGCCTCGCCGCGCGATCGCGCTCGGTGCGGTTCAGCTCCAGTTGCGAGCGTGCCTGCGCGAGTTGCGCCTTCGTCCGCTTGAAGTCGGCTTCGTAGGGCCGTGGATCGATCACGAAGAGCACCTGGCCCTTGTGCACCTCCTCACCTTGCGTGAAGCTCACCGACGCGATGTAGCCCGACACTCGCGGGCGTACCTCGACACGGTTCACGGCCTCGAAATGGCCGCTGAATTCGTCCACGTCGTTGACTTGCCGCTCCAGCACGGTCGCGACACTGACCGACGGTGGCATCACGGGTGCGGCGGCTGATTCGCTGCGGCTGCATCCGGCGGCGGCCAGCGCCCAGGCAACTGCGGCTCCCGCGAGAAGGATCGATGTATTGCGCTGCATAGCTTGCTCCCACATCCCTCGATACGACGTTCGGCTCCCGCGCCGACCGACACATTCTGCTGAGGCAGTGACCGGAGGAACATTCACCGGGCGATTGAGTCTCGGCGCCTCTGGCTGGAGGCTGCCGCCTCTCCCCTTCGAGAGAGGTGCGGCTCCCAAAGCGCTCCACCGCTTGCCACGGAGCGCGCCCCGGGGGCGAGAGGTTTGCCACCTTGCGGTGCCCTCAGGTACATTGCCCAAGCTTGGTGCAATCAGGAAAAAAGAATTGCACCGTGTCGTCGTGAGCGACGCCGCGCCCTGGCCGCGCATCGCCGTGCTCGGCGCGGGGGCAGTGGGCGGTTACTTTGGTGCGCTGCTCGCACACGCTGGCGCGCCCGTCATCTTCATCGGCCGTCCGGCTTTCGTGAGCGCGGTGAGCACCCACGGGCTGGAGCTCGATGCGCTGCAGCTCAAGACGCATGTGCGGGTCGCCGCCACCAGCGACATCAACGCCTGCCGGGATGCCGACCTCGTGCTCTTCTGTGTGAAGACGGTGGACACCGAACGCGCGGCGCGCGCACTGGCACCCGCTTTGTCCCCGCTCGCACAGATCGCCGTGCTGCAGAACGGGGTGGAGGGCGCCGCGCAGGTGCGCTCGATCACCGCGCGGGCAACCCTCGCGACGGTGGTCTACGTCGCCGCCTCGATGCCTGAGCCGGGGCGGATCGCGCACGTGGGTCGCGGCGACCTGATCGTCGGCCCCGACGATCGCCAAGCGCGCGCTTTCGCGCAGCTGTGTGAGCGCGCCGCGATCGGCTGCCGCATCAGCGACAACATCCGCGGAGAGCAGTGGATCAAGTTGCTGTTGAACTGCGCACTCAATGCTGCCTCCGCGCTGGCGCGTGCAAACTACGGGCACATCGTCGCTGACCCCGACGGCCGGGCCGTGGTGGCGCAGCTCGTCGCGGAGTTCATGGCGGTTGCGGCGGCCGAGCGCATCGAGCTACCCGGTATCGCCAGTGCGCAGGAGGGGCTCTCCGCGGCGCTGCGCCTTGCCTCGCAGATGCCCGCTCAGCGCTCCTCCACCGCGCAGGATCTCGAGCACGGCCGGCCGACGGAGATCGATTCGCTCAACGGCTTCATCGTGCGCCGCGCGGCCGTGCACGGTGTCGCGGCTCCGGTGAATCAGGCGCTCTACGCGCTGGTGAAGCTCCTCGAGGCAAACCCGACGCAGCCGGGGAAGCGATGAAGGCCGGCGGCTGGCAGCCGTTGATTCTGGTATATCTCTACGGGATGCTCTCGGCGGCATCGCTGGGCAAAGTCATCCCTCTGCACGATCGCATCGCCGAGCTGCCCGGCGCCGGCCCCAACTCCTTCGCGCTCTTCATTGCCCTCTTTGCGCTCGCGCCCGCGCTCTTGGGCACGCTGTCCGGCGTCGTCGTCGATCGCATCGGCTCGCGACCCGTGCTCATCGCCGCATCGCTGCTGGGCGCGGCCGTCAACGCCCTGTACCTTCTGGCGCCCTCCATCGGGGCGTTCCTCGCCCTGCGCGTGCTCGAGGGTTTCATCCCGCTCGGCATCTATGCCGCGGCCCCCGCGCTCATGATCGCCTTGAGCACACCCCATAACCGCAACGCAGCCATGTCCCTGTGGTCGACCTACGCGCCGGTCGGAACCTCCGTCGGCCTGCTGCTCTCGGCCGCCTTCGCCTCGAGCCCCCACTGGCGCGATGGCTTCGCCCTGCACGGCATTCTGTTTGCCGGCATGGCCTTCATGGGCCTGTCTCTGCCGCGGCCGGCACGAGAACCGCGACCCGCCAGGGCCGCGAGCCGCTCCGCATTCGCGCTGCTGTACACACGCGCTGGCATCCGACCGGCGAGACTTGCCGCCTCCCTCGGCCTGATGATCGCGCTCGGATTGGGTGTGAGTGTGGTGTTTCCGCCGTATTTCGCCCAAGCCCACCACTCCTCGATCGGTCAGGCATCGGCGCTGCTCGCGGCAGCCAATATCGTCATGATCGCCGGCTCACTCGCCAGCGGCGTGCTGCTGACCCGCGGAACCCGGTGCCTGTGGCTGTTCATCGCATCGGCGGCCATCGGCTCGCTCGCGGCCTGGGGAATCTTCGCCCCCCGGGTCAACGCCGGTATCAACCTGCTGGCGCTTCTGGTCTGGCTGGTCGCAACCGGTGCGGCCATGGCCGCCATCGCCTCATTGCTGCCGCAAGTGGCGCCGCCCGAGCAACGGGCATCGGTTGCCGGACTACTGAGCCAGAGCGGGGCGATCATGACGTTCATCACGCCCTCGATCTGGCTACCGGTCCTCGCGCTCCAACAATGGTGGCTGCTCGTCGCGGTAGCGGTGGCAGGCTGGATTCTATGCACGCTCGTCTTGCCCGCCTCGGGTCTTGCGAGCTCGAGAGCCTGAGCGCGCGGCCTCTTTACCCTACTCGAAGTAGGCGACCGTCCGGAACTCGATGCTGCGGCGGATGTGGGCCTCGGGACGGCTCGCATCGCGAAACGCCGTGTGCGGCGCGCGCCAGGCCCTGCTGTGGTCGGAATCGTGAAACTTGAGCAGGATGCATTCATCGCGTGTCATGTTCGGGAAGTACCACCAGCGGTGGCGCGCGCTGAAGTGAAATACCGACGCCGCCGGCATGTCGGCCTCCGCCTGCAGGGGTGCGTACATGGTGGCCGGATCCGGCAGCGCATCGACGATCACCATCAGATTGGGAACGCCCTCTTGCGGCTCGAGACTCGTCCCATCACACACTGCGAGCGGCCAGTCCTGGGGCGGCTCGGAGAACGTCCGCCACAGACTGGTGGCGATGAAGCGCGTGTAGCCGGCAGCGCGCGGCGCGTGCTCGCGATAGAGCCTCTGCGCGAGCCGCTGAGCCCGATCGGTGCACATATCCACGTGCACGTCGCTCGCCGGGGGTTGCACCCCACCGCCCCCGCTGCCATAGCCGCGTGTCTGCCGCGACAGCAGCTCCCGGTCGCCGGAGGTGCGCACCATCCAGCCGAGCGGCAGCACCCGCTGCGCGCCGGTCAACTGCCTGACCACCTCGAGGACCTCTGACGGATAGGTCCGCCCGACCTCCTGCGCGTCGAAGAAATCCCGCACGCTGCTGCGGTGGCTGCAAAGCGTGAAGCCGACGCTGTCGAGGCTGAGTTTGCCGAGCGCCTGGCGGCCGTTGCGAATCTTGACCCGATGCGACTCGTACCGGCCGGTGTTGAACTCCGCCCCCGGCGCGACGAAGCGACGGTTGATGGATGAGCCGGGAGAAAGATAGTCGATCTCGGCGCTCACCGTGTCGATCCCCGGGTCCTCGGCGGCGGCGCTCATACGGGCTCCTCTGCCGATCAGCTCAGCACGACACCGACAGCCGCCCCGACCAGCACGCCGCCTGCCGCCCGGTTCATGGCCCGGCGCGCCCGATGGCTCGCGAGCAGCTGCCGTACCCGGCTGGCAAGTGCTGCGTAGGCCAGCAAGATGAGTGGAATCAGGACGAAGCTCGCGACCGAAAGCTCGAGATAGCCGGCCACATTCAAGGTATGTAGATCGACCACGCTCGGCAGCAGCGCCAGGAAGAACGCGATCGGCTTGGGGTTGCCGAGCGTGAGCGACAGCTGCGACAGAAAGCTCTGACGGGCGCTGACCGGGATGCGGTCGGCGAACTCCGCCACTTTTGCGGTCCAATATCGGTACGCCAGGTACAGGAGGTAGCAGGCCCCTGCGAGCTTCACGAGCAGGAACAAGGAGCCGAGCGCCCTGGCCACCAGCACCAGACCCGATGCCGAGAGCGTCATGAGTGTCCAGTCCCCGACGGCCGTGCCGATCGCCGCAGGGATCGTGGCACGGAAACCCGAGCCCAGAGCTCGCGCGACGATGGCGATCACCCCCGGTCCCGGTATGGCGATGGCGACCGCATAGACGGCGCAATAGAGCAGATACGCGTGCAGTGACACCGCGGATCACGCGCTGCTGAATGGGCCACGGTACGAGGCGCGGCGCACCTTGAACTGCAACGTGCGCGTGAACGAGTACGGCATTTGTGTATTATCCACTTTCGCCGGCGCTCGTGCTGCCCTCCATTGCGCCACTCGCTTGCGGGTCTCTCATGCAGGATGACGCCACGACGAACCTGCGCACCAGCGCCCGCGATCCCGCGGGCACCGCGCCGTTGCGGCAGCGTGCCCTCGGCATCATCGCCTTCGCCACACTCCTCGCCCTGCTGTACTACGGGCGCGCCGTGCTGCTGCCCCTGACTCTCGCGCTGATGCTGAGCCTGCTCATCGCCCCGCTCGTGCGCAGCCTGCGGCGGCTCGGTCTCGGACAGCCGATCGCCGTGCTCGTGGCGGTGCTCGCCTGCGCACTCGCGTGCCTCTCGGCGGCTGCCTTGCTCGGCACCCAGGTGCTGCGCTTGGCCACGAGCCTACCGCAGTACGAGCACACTATTCAGCTGAAGCTGCACCAGCTCGATCAGCTCACCGTCGGCCGCTTGGATGCCCTGATGCGCGAGGCCGGCAGGGTGATCGAGAGTCACGGCGCAGAGCGTGCGAGTGCGGCTTCGCAAACTGGGGAGCCAACGCTCTCGCCCTCGCTCACCGCGGTGCCAGTGGAGGTACACCAGCCGAGTGCCAGCCCCTTGCAGATCCTGTCGCGATTGCTCGCAACCCTGTGGCCGCCGATAGAGACCGCCGGCATCGTGCTGGTGGTGCTGGTGTTCGTTCTGCTCGAGCACGAGACCCTTCGTGACCGCTGTATTCGCCTCGCGGGCTCGACCAATATTCGTCTCACGACCCTCGCGCTCAACGACGCCGGCGAGCGGCTGTCGAGCTTTTTCGTGTCGCAGTTCGCCGTGAATCTCGGCGTCGGCGCCGCCATCGCGCTCGGCGTTGCGCTTCTCGGCCTGCCCAACGCGGCGCTGTGGGGCACGCTGGCGGCCGTCCTGCGCTTCGTCCCCTACGTCGGCGTATGGCTGGCCGCGCTGCTCGCGACCACCCTCACGCTCGCCGTCGTTCCCGGATGGTCGCTGGCCATCAGCGTGCTCGGAATCTTCACCCTCGTGGAGCTGATCGCCGGACAGGTGGTGGAGCCGAACCTCTATGGGCACGCCACGGGTCTGTCGCCGCTGACGGTGGTGGTTGCGGCCATCTTCTGGAGTGCGCTCTGGGGTCCCATGGGATTGATCCTCTCGACGCCCATGACGCTGTGCGTGCTGGTGCTGGGCCGGCACTTCAAAGCGCTGAGCTTCCTGGAGCTTCTGTTGGGTGACAGCCCGGCGCTCACGCCACCCCAGCGTCTTTATCAGCGTGTGCTCTCAGGGGACACGGTCGATCTGATTGCCGGCGCGCGCGCTTATCTGAAACGGCATTCCTTCGCCGAGTACTGCGATGACGTGCTGCTGCCGGCGCTGCATCTCGCCGCGATCGATCTTGCCGCCGGCGTCATCACCCAGGATCAGCAGCTGAAGATGCGCATCACGGTGGTCGATCTGGTCTCGGAGCTCGCCGGCGAGAAGCTCACGCGCTTGCAGCGCACACGCCGCAGCTCCGTTCTTTACAACGTGAGCCCGGGGGCTTTGCTGCGCCAGGAGCGTGAGCAGCGGATGGGGCGCTGGCAGGGGCCGCTGCAGGTTCCGCGAGGCTCGATCATGCTGTGCATCGGCCTCGCCCTGCCGCCTCACGTCCTCGCGGCGGAGCTCCTCGTTCGTGCCCTGCGGCAGCAGAGGCTCGACGCGCGCCACATCTCGAGCGAGGACCTCGAGGCAAGCCCGCCACCCGGGGCCGATCCCTCCAGCGTTGCCGTCGCCTACGTGGTCAGCGCGTTTCCGGGGATGGGGCAGGCCGAGTGCGCGCAGCTCTGTGCGCGCCTGCACCGTGCCTTTCCCGGCGCGCTGGTGGTGGCCGTGCTGCTACCCGGGCTGTCATCCGAGCCGGCGCCCGAGGCCGCCGTCCCTGGCGCCGATGACACCGTCACCTCATTCGGCGAGGCCATCCAGATCGGCCTAGAGAGGCAACAGCATCCGCTGGCCGCTGCCAGCGCCCCTTGAGTGCCGTCGCCAGCTTGCGGGGCGCGCCCTTCAGTCCTGTTTCACGAGCAGCAGGATCTTGCCGAGCAGGTGTCCCCGCTCGAGGCGCCGGTGAGCCTGCGCCGCCTCCTGCAGCGGGAATTGCGCGGCGATCGGAATCTGCAGTCTCCCCGCTTCGACCGCCTCGTTGAGGTGCTGCAGCTCGCGTGGGCCGGAGACATAGCTATAGAGGGTCATGGTGATTCCGAAACGCGGCCGTGGGAGCGGCTGCATGCCGTAGAGATAGGCGACTCTGCCTCTTCCGTCCCCGCGCAGCGCGTCGATGCAACGCTCGAGTGCCTCGCCGCCGGCCAGCGCCAGGACCGCATCGACCCCCTGTGGCGCGAAGCGGCGCGCGGCGGCCGCAATATCCCCGGTGCGCCCATTCACCACGGCGTCGGCGCCCAAGCGAGTGACGAGCGCCAGCCCCTCATCGCTCGAGGCCGTCGCGAGCACGCGCACCCCCCGCAACTTGGCGATCTGCACCGCGAGGGTTCCCACCCCGCCCGTCGCGCCGTGGATGATCAGGCTGTTCCCTGCCTTGAGGCGCAGCACATCGTCGATTCCCTGCAAGGCGGACAGACCGCTGATCGGGAGGATCCCCGCCTGCGGA
>DATJSR010000011.1:0-28686 GCA_035504015.1 Steroidobacteraceae bacterium | reverse complement strand
CCGCGCCTGCGGCGTGGCGGCGTCGGTGGGCAGTTCTGGTCGGTGTGGATCCCGACGAGCGTGACGGGCCCGGCTGCCGTGCAGCTCACCATCGAGCAGATCGATCTGGTGAAGCAGATGGTTGCGCGCTACCCGAGCGACTTCGAGCTCGCGCTCACGGCGGCCGATGTGCGCAGAATTCACGCCCAGGGCCGCATCGCGGCACTGATCGGCGTGGAGGGTGGTCATCAGATCAACGATTCGCTTGCCGTGCTGCGCCAGTACTACGCACTGGGTGTGCGCTACATGACACTCACGCACTCGAGCAATACGGCCTGGGCCGACTCTGCCACCGACGATCCGAAGCATCACGGTTTGACGCCCTTCGGACGCGAGGTGGTCCGCGAGATGAATCGTCTGGGGATGCTGGTCGACTTGAGTCCGCGGAGACGATGCGTGCGGCGCTCCAGACGAGCGTGGCCCCGGTGATCTTCTCGCACTCGAGCGCGCGCGCTCTGGTGGATCATCCGCGCGATGTTCCCGACGACATACTGCGGCTCGTGGCGAAGAACGGCGGCGTGGTCATGGTCAACTTCTACCCGGGCTATGTGTCGACCGCTCGCAACCGCTGGGACGCCGAGCTCGCGGCGGAGAAGACCCGTGAGAGCGCGCCGCCCTTTGCCGGTTTGTACATTGGACAGCCCGAGCGCGCCAAGGCGGCACTCGATCGGTGGCTGCGCGAGCACCCCCGGCCCGTCGTCACGGTGCGCGACGTGGCGGATCACATCGAGCACATCCGCGATGTCGCGGGCATCGAGCATGTCGGCATCGGTTCGGATTTCGATGGGATTCCCGACGGACCTGCCGGACTGGCGGCCGTCGATCAGTATCCGAATCTTTTTGCCGAGCTGATGCATCGGGGCTGGAGTGACGAGGCGCTCGAGAAGCTCGCCGGAGAGAACGTGCTGCGCGTGCTCGCGTCCGCCGAGTCCGTGGCGGCGCGGCTGCACACGCAGCGCCTCGCATCCGAGGCGACGCTCAGCGAGCTGGACTCAGCCTCATCGGCGAATTCCGTGCATTGAGGGAGCCGGCGGCTCCTGGAGGAACGCGCGTGAGAAGTCACTACGTACTGGCACTCGGCGCCGCTGTCGGTGCCATGCTGATGCTCGCGTTCAGCAGCTTGCGAGCGGCACCTGCACGGCCGGCACCGGCCTATGTCATCGCCGAAGTGGAGGTGACCGATCCCAAAGTCTTCCAGGAATATGCCGCACAGGTGCCCGCCACGATCCGCAGCGCGGGCGGGCACTACCTGGTGCGAGGCGGCCCGACGGTGAGTCTCGAGGGTGCCGCTCCCAAGCGCATCGTCGTGATCGGCTTCGACAGCGCGAGCCAGGCGCAGGCCTGGTACGCATCGCCTGCGTATGTGGCGATCCGCGGTATCCGCCAGCGCTCGGCACACACGCGCGCCTTCATCATCGAGGGTGTGGCGCCGAATGGAGAAGCAAAATGAGAATGCCAGCGAGGTGGTGCGCGCTCGCGCTGAGCGCCAATTACCCGCCGGCGCTCTTTCTCAAATCGGTCGACGGATTCTTGCACTCCTCCGTAGGCGGCTGAGGCGCGCCGCCGCCCTCAACGCCCGAATGCGATGAGCGCCGCACCGGCGGCCACGACCAGGGCGCCGAGCCAGCGCCGGGCACTCACCCGCTCGCGCAGCGCGGTGGCGGCGATCCCGGCACCGAAGACGACCGAGGTCTCGCGCAGCGCCGTCACGTAGGCGATCGGTGCGATGGTCTGTGCCCACAGCGCCAGGCCGAACCCGGCATTGCTGATGGCTCCTGCCCCCATGACCGCCCACCAGCGACCGCGCATGGCGCTCGAGAGGTCTTCGATCCCACGGCGCGGCAGCAACAGCACGGTGATCGGCACAAAGTTCGCGAGCGCCGAGGCGCCGACGTACGCGATCACGTTGCCGCTGGCACGCGCACCGAGTGCATCGAGCAGCGAGTACGTCGCGATCGTCACCCCGGTCAGAATCGCCCAAGCGGTGGCACGGCCCGGGGCGCGCGAGGAGAAGCCGATCGCCCCAATGCCGGCGCTGACCGCTGCGATGCCGACCGCGGCGCTGGGCGTGGGCGCCTCTTGCGCTGCGAGCATTGCACCCACAGTGACGAGCGCAGGTGCCAGCCCGCGTGCGATGGTGTAGACCTGGCTCATGTCGCCGCTCGAGTACGAGCGTGCGAGCGCCAGCCAGTAGGCGAGATGCACGATGCCCGAGCCGACGAGGTAGGACCAGGAGGCCGCGAGGGGCAGGCCGCGCCACGCCACCACTAAAATTCCAAACAGGCTGCCCCCGATGCCCATGACCCCGAGATCGATCAGGCGGTCGCGCCCTGCCTTGAGAAACGCGTTCCAGCTGGCGTGAACGAGGGCGGAGAGGAGTGCGGCTGCGGTGGCCTCCGGTGGCATGCGTGGCGTGCGTCTCTAAGCCTCGCTCACCCGATCGAGCTCGGAGACCACGCCGCGCGGGGTGCCGCGCGAACGGCGCGGTGCCGTCTCCCGCAGCAGCAGGCTGATGAGCAGTCCGGCGATCTGCCCGCCGAGGGCCACGTAGAGTGTGTACTGGATGCCGAAGTGCTGTGCCAACGTGCCCGCAAGGGGCGGTGCGATTCCGCCACCGAAAACCTCGCCCGCCCCGATCACGAGGCCGGCCGCGGAGGCGACGAGGCCGATGGGAGCCGCCTCCGCTGGAATCGGTCCGGCCAGGATCGCCAATGCTCCGAAGTTGAACATCGCCGCAACCGAGAGCAGCAGGAAGAGCAGCGTCAGGTTCGCGCCCGTATGGATGAAAAGCCACAGAAAGATGGCCGCAACGATGAAGGACAGCAGGGTTGCCGAGCGTCTTCCGATGAAATCCGACAGCGTGAGCAGGCCGAACTGCCCCAAGGCGCCGCCGAAGCCGATCGCGGAGGTGACGAAGCCCATCTGCGTCTGAGTCAGCTTCAGATAGTCCACCAGATAGTTGGGCACCATCGCTGCCAGCACGAACACCCCACTCATCGCGCAGAGCAGGGCCAGCATCGCCAGGGGCAGGTTGCGGTGGCTGAACATCGTGGCGAAGGGCGCGCGCGTTGCGGCTGCCCCACCGCGGGCCGTCGCGATCGTGGCCGGCTCGCGGATGATGAAGGCCATGAAGATCGCCACGATCAACCCGGGGATGGCGACGATCATGAACACCTTGCGCCAGGTCGTGATCAGCAGCAGCTGCGTGGCTAGGATCGGCCCGAATCCCTGACCGAAGAGGCCGATGCTGCACTGGAAGATGCCGTTGTTCATGCCGCGGCGCTTGGGGTGCGAGGCCTCGACCGAGACGGCGACGCCGGTCGATGCAACCGGCCCTTCTGCCAAGCCCATGGCGGCGCGGATCAGGAGTAAGGAGAGGAATCCCGTGGCCAGGCCACTCAAGGCGGACATGAGCGAGAACGCCACGACCGCCGGTACCAGCACGCCTCGCCGGCCGACACGGTCGGCCAGCCAGCCCATGAGGGCGGCGGCAAAGCCCCAGGCGACGGCGAGCACGCCCACGAGCAATCCGAGCTGCTGATAGTCGAGTCGCAGATCCTTCATCATCGCCGGAAAGAGCGGCGGCAGGATGAAACGATCGAGCCCGACGAGCCCGAAGGCGAGGCTCAGGATGAGCATCGCCTTCCATTCATAGGATGAGTCCCAGCGATTCGCGTCGGCCATGTGTCCCCCGCAGCGATGGCTTTTTGTTGTCGACGCCGCACACCGCGACGGCCGCCACAGCCACTATGAACCCTTTCCCGGTTGCCGCCTAGCCTGGCCCGCGACGGTGCGCGCTCGGTGGCCAGCGCCGCTGATGCGGCCCTCGGGGCTCGGCAGTGCTCGTGCCAAGGCGGTTAGAATGCCGCCCTCGCTCGGCAACCACGCAGCGACGAGGAGTCCCATGCATCTGTCCGGATGGTCGCGTCGGCCCCCGCTACTGTGGTGGACTACGCTCTTGCTGGCTTCGACTCCTGCTCTCGCCATGGACACCGATCAGGCGCTCGCCTTTTTTCGCGACCTCGCCGAGACGCGTAACTACACGCTCGGCCAGCCAGTCACGCCCGCCTTCAGCGGCGACGACCAGGCCGTGCTGTTCCTGCGCGCCGGCGCGCGTGAGCCGGTGTTGCGCCTGTACGAGCTCGATCTGAGAACCGCCCGAGAGCGCATGCTCAGCTCTCCCGAGCAGCTGCTCGGGCAGGCGCCCGAGCAACTCTCCGCGGAGGAGCGCGCGCGCCGCGAGCGCGCCCGCATCAGTACGCGCGGCTTCACCAGCTTCGAGCTGGCGCACGATGGTCGGCATGTGCTGGTCCTGCTCTCGGGGCGGCTCTATTGGATCGACCGCCAGAGCGCGACGGCGAGCGAGCTGCCGGGTCAGGATTGGCTCGCGCCGCATCTTTCGCCCGACGGAGAATTCGTGGCCGCGGTCGTCGGCCACGAGCTGCACGTGATCGACATCGCCCGAGGGCAGGAGCACCCCGTCACCTCGGGTGCGACGCAGACCCTGCGGCACGGCCTGGCCGAATTCGTGGCTCAGGAGGAGATGGATCGACGGGACGGGTTCTGGTGGTCGCCCGACAGTCGCGCGCTTCTCTACCAGGAGAACGATGAGTCGGCGGTGGAGGTGCGCTACATCGCTGATCCGCTGCACCCCGAAACCCGGCCGGACGCGCGCTTCTATCCGCGCGCCGGAACGGCCAACACGCGAGTCCGACTCGGCATCGTGCCGCGTGAGGGAGGAATCACGCGCTGGATCCGCTGGGATGCCGAACGCTATCCCTATGTTGCGCGCGTCAACTGGCGGGAACAGGGGCCGCTCACGATCCTGGTGCAAGACCGCGTGCAGCAGTCGCAGGTGCTGCTCGCTGTGGATCCGCACAGTGGCGCTACCGAGGAGCTGCTGCGGGAGTCGGATCCGGCGTGGCTCGAGCTCGATCAGGCCGAAACGCCGCTGTGGCTCCCCGGGGGCTCGCAGTTTCTGTGGACGACCGAGCGACAAGGGGCATGGCAGGTCGAGCTGCACGATCGCGCGGGACGCTTTCTGCGCTCTCTTACGCCGCCCGAGTTCGGCTATCGCCGCCTGCTCGCCGCCGACGCGCAGCATCTGTACGTAGCCGGGGCGCCCGATGCGCGTGAGGTGCAGCTGTGGCGCTTCCCGCTCGCCGGTGGTGCTGGGACGGCGCTCACCAGCGCCCCAGGCCAGCACACGGCGGTCTTCTCCAGGGACCGGCGCTGGTACGTGCATAGCTTCGAGCTCGCCGACGGCCGCACCGGCTGGGAAGTCCTCGATGCGCGCTCCGGGCAGCGCACGGCGGAGCTGCGCTCGGTCGCGGAACATCCGCGCCAGGCACCGCGCGTGGAGCTGCTGCGCACCTCAGGCGAACGCGCCTTCGATGCGGCGGTGATTCGGCCGCGCGATTTCGACGCAGGGCACCGCTACCCCGTGATCCTCTCGGTATATGCCGGACCCACGGTCAAGTACGTGACAGCCGCGAGCCGCCCCTATCTCACGGATCAGTGGCTGGCCGATCAGGGATACATCGTCGTGCGGATCGATGGCCGTGGGACTCCCTGGCACGGCCGGGCCTGGTCACGTGCGATCCGCGGCGACCTCATCGACGTGGCGCTCGAGGATCAGGTGGCGGGACTGCAGGCGCTCGCGGCGCGCTATCCGCAGCTCGATCTCACGCGTGTCGGCGTCACCGGCTGGTCCTTCGGTGGCTATTTCTCGGCCATGGCCACGATCCGCCGTCCGGATGTGTTCCGGGCTGGTGTCGCCGGAGCGCCCGTTGTCACGTGGGAGAACTACGACACCCACTACACCGAGCGTTATCTGGGGCTGCCGCAGCAGAACGCTGCGGCCTATCGCGTCAGCGATGTCACGACATACGCCGCACAGCTCGAGCGGCCGCTGCTGATCATACACGGCCTCACCGACGACAACGTCTACGCGCAGCACTCGCTGCAGCTGTGTAATGCGCTCTTCAGCGCCGGCAAGAGCTATGAGTTCATGCCGATGCTGGGAACGCACATGGTGAGCGAGCCGGCCGTGCGCCTGCAGGAGCAGCGGCGCATCCTCGAGTTCTTCCGCCGCAATCTGTGAGCCTAGAAGGTCCAGCTAAGACCGAGGGAAACCATCTCGGGGCTGCCGTAGCTATCGTCGATACGCTCGTATTCGGCGCGCACGGCGAGGGCGCTGAAGTGAAACTGCAGGCCGCCGCCATAGGCGAAGTCAGCGCCGGTGTGGTCCACGCCGATTGCGCTGCTGACGGTGCCGCAGCTGCTGCCGCTGCAGGCGAGATAGGTCGGATACAGCGCGTAGCTCTCCTGCAAGCGCGCTATGCCTGCCTTGGCGTAGACATCGAAAAAGGGCAGCGGCAAGGGCAGGTAGGCGAGTGCGGACGCCGAGAACGCACGGTCGGAGGCATTGCCATAGGCGTAGCCGGCAGGGAAGTAGCCACTGAAGCTCGGTCGGCCGAAATCGACGTACTCGACTTCGGCACCGAGGTAGGTCATCGGACGCAGCCCCGCGAGCAGCTTCCAGCCGGTGTCGTGCTCATCGACTGCAAATCCCGCGGCCACCGGGCTCTCCCGCACGTTGGCATCACCCACGGCGGCGCCCACGTACACTCCCAAGGGATTGCTGCTCTCATCGGCAGCGGCCCACGCGGGAGCGATGCTCGAGGCGAGTGCGATGACGCACGGTAAGGCTTTGTTGCGCGATGCAGTCACTATCGTTTCCTTTCCTCGGCGAAGTCGAGGCTCAACGCATGAGACACTGCGGCGGTTTACGAGTTGCATGGCGCCGGGCGGCGATCGATGAGCCCTGAGCGCACCGACGAGGAATTCATGCGCCGCGCGTGGGAGCTTGCGGTGGCGGCGCGGGCCCAGGGCGAGGTGCCCGTCGGCGCCGTGCTCGTGCAGGAGGGGCGCATCATCGCCGAGGGAGCGAACCGCCCCATCGCCGCGCTCGATCCTACGGCACATGCGGAGATCGAGGCCCTGCGGGCCGGCGGACGCGCCCTCGGCTCCTACCGTCTCGGCGGTACGACGCTCTACGTCACGCTGGAGCCGTGCATCATGTGCGCCTGTGCCCTCGTCCACGCGCGCGTACAGCGCCTGGTGTTCGGGGCCTGGGATCCGCGCGCCGGAGGCGCTGGCAGTCTGCTCGATGTGACGCGGCTACCCGCTCTCAATCATCGCGTGGATGTCTTCGGAGGCGTGCTGCTCGAACCGTGCGCAGCACTGCTCGAGGAGTTCTTTGCCAGCCGACGCTGACAGCGGGCTTCAAGCCTGAGGATGCACGTGCGTACCCTGCCGTGCGAGCTTCTCCGGAGCCTGCCATTCGAGCAGCTCCAGGTAGCGCTGGATCCGATTCACGAACTGCACCGGCTCCCAGCCCCGGCAGAAGCCGCGCTTCGCGCGCTCGTACCACTGCTCGTCCGCCAGCAGCGGCAGCTGCTGCTTCACGTCCTGCCAGGAATCGGGATTCATGCCGCGCGCCTGCGCCAGCACACGTGCATCCTCGAGATGACCGAAGCCCACGTTGTAGGCGGCGATTGCGAACCAGGTGCGGTCCGGCTCGGGAATGTGGTCGGGGATCTTGTCGTGCACCTCGAGGAAATACTGCGCGCCCGCGAGAATGCTCTGCTTGGCGTTGCGCCGATCCTTGACGCCGAGCGCCTCGGCAGTGCTCTGTGTGAGCATCATGACGCCCGAGGCGCCATTGGCAGACTGCGCCGTCGGATCCCATTGCGATTCCTGGTAGGCGATAGCAGCGAGCAGCCGCCAGTCGATCCCGGTACGTGAGGCGGCCTCCTCGAACGATGCCCGGAACTGCGGCAAGCGCTCGGTGAGCAACTCCTGGAAGCGATGCGACTCCTCGTATTCGAAGTGCCGCGCATCCCCGGAGGAGTGCTCGATCATCTGCTCGAGCTCGCCCGAGCTGGCGATGTCGCGGAAGAAGCGATTCACCTCCCGATACAGCCGTGCCGCGCCATGACGGACCACCCACTGCACCGGGCGCGCATCGGGCAGGGCGAATCCCGCCGCCACGTCCGGATACAGGTGATGCGAGAAGGAGAACTCGCGCTGGTCGACGACCGCGTAATCGGCTTCGCCGATCTGCACGTCCTCCACGGGATCCGCGGCTCGCGGGGCGGTCTCGATCCATTGCAGCGACGGCGCGACGGTGCGCTTGAGGCGCGTCAGCAGGTGCTCCTGAGCGCTGCCTGCTCGCACCGACAACCGTGCCGCCTCGATCTGCAGCGTCTCGCGCGGACGCTCTTGACCGAGGTGATAGACCACCAGCTGCGGAATGTGTGCGTACACGTCGGCGGGCTCGCCGACGGCACGCCAGCCAGCATCGGCCGTGATCTGCGCGGCGGCGATGTCGGCGCGACCCGCCGCCAGCTCGGCTTGCATCGCCGCGAGGTTCGCGACCGGATATATGTAAAGGCTGAGGTTCAGCCGCCGCGCGAATTCGCTGGCCAGCTCGAACTCCAGGCCTTCGGGGCCCTGCGCCCCCTGATAGTAGGACGTGGGGCTATTGAGAGTGACGACCCGCAGCTCCCCCACCATATGCCAGCGGTCACCCTGGGGCGGCTGTGGGGTGCAGCTGCCAACGAGCGCGAGCACCGCCACCGCCAGTGGCGGGCGCAGCAAGCCCGTTGGCCGCCCCACTCCGAAGAGGTGTCTCAACCGCCGTCGATGCATCGCCACCTCGCGCCCCTATCGGCTTCGTTTAGAATAGCAGCCGCGGTACCTGCGCGGTCTCCGCTCACGACAGAACGCGGGCGACGGACTTTACAATAGCTGGTGCGCGATAGCATTTCTTTTTATTTCCAAGTACTTATGCGGGCGGCGCAGACTGCTGCAATGCCACATAGTCTATCGCCGGAGAGGTACCGAAGCGGTCATAACGGCGCCGACTCGAAATCGGATGGTCGGGTAAAACCGGCACGTGGGTTCGAATCCCACCCTCTCCGCCAATACCGACGAGCCCGGCCCTGCCGGGCTTTTTGGTATTGGCCCCGGGGGGCGGGATGAGAACCCCCGCAGGGGGTTCGACAAAATCGCTGGGAGCGATTTTGGACGGCGGTAGCCGGCCCGCAGGGCGCGGCGCAGGGATGGAGCCGCGCAATCCCACCCTCTCCGCCAATACCGACGAGCCCGGCCCTGCCGGGCCGTTCGGAGGGCCCTCCCGTCACTCGATCAATTGCACATATTCGACGATGATCCCGCGGGTATAGGAGGGGCCGAGAAAATTACAGAGGAACGGCCCTGCGCCTTTGACGGGCTCCGGTTCGAGAAATCTCATCCCCTGCGCCTCGAGCCTCTGAGCCAGAGCGTTCAGATCCGGCACCTGCAGAGCGATGTGGTGCAATCCACCAGCGCCCTTGTTGAACCGCTCCAGCGGCCCCCCCTGCGGGATCACGAACTCGATCGGGGATCCGTGGGTCGCCTTCGTGAATATGCAGAGCGCCGACCAGCGCGACACGAACCCGCGATAGTCCTCCTCCAGCCCGAGCAGCTGCATCAGCGCCTGCGCGTCCGCTTCGCTGGGCAAGACGATTCCGACATGATGCAGGGGCGGGGGGACGCTCATGGGCTACTTCGCAGTCTTGAGCAACGCGGCGACCGGTTCGACCAGCCAATCCGAAAGAGCATGTGCGCCACCACGGTTCAAGTGGGCCCAATCGGCGAACCACTCGGCGTGGGACGCGAGGAAAGCGGCGCTCATCACGGGTCCGTACCGGCGGTAGAACTGCAGCTCTTGAATCGTTGTCGGCCCCGTATAGTAGGGTATGAAGAGGAAGGCGACTCGTGCGCCATGGCGCCGGGCCAGTGCGGCGATCTGCGCGACATAGAAGCGTTCGTCGCCAAATTCCAGGTCCGCGAATCTCGACGGCAGAATGGGCGGGTGCAGGTTGGATTTGAACGCCGTTGCTGCGCGGGTCAATTCGCGGGGCGCCGGCGCGGTGGCGCCCAGCACCGTATCGATCGATGTGCCCCAGTAATCCGCCGCATCGAACGTCCTCCTCAGACCGAGACCGCCAGGCAGCAGATCGGCCGCGAACAGGCGCATCTGCCGAAACGGCAGATAGAGCAGATTTGGAAGATAATCGAAGTTGCCGACGAAGCCACAGTCGACGATGGAGGAGCGATCGGCCAGGTATTTGAACGCCTCGTGCCCGAAGCGGTGCGGCTTTTCGATCACGCCCAGAATCACGAGCTTCGGTCGCTTGTGCTCGAACATCATCCTTGCGGTCGCAAAATTGATGTTCCGCCCCTCCTCCAGAAAAGAGAAATTGACCACGTTGTGCGGCAGCCCGCGCGCCTCGAGGGCGCTGGCGAGCCGCGGCGCATCGACTCCGAACCTCGTCCGCGAGGGGCCGAGGAATACCACGTCAATCGGCGTGGGATCGAAACTGGAGCGCTCGTAGGTCCAGCGGGCGCCGGCGTGGATCGTGCCATGGAGCAATTGCCAACGCTGGTAAGGGTTCTCCGGCAACAGGCTGGCGACGATCGCGAACCCCAAGGCGGCGGCGAGGATCGACAGGGTCTTGGCGCAGGCTCGCAGCGGGACCATCGTGGGCCCTAGAAGTTGAAGTAGATGAAGCCGGATTGCCCACGCTCGATGAAGGCAATGCCGAAGAATAACAGCGCTGCGGCCAACAGCAGACCGCCGAGAGTCGGCCGCCAGTTCCAGAGAAGGATCGGCCGTGCCACCGCGCTCCACTCCCGCCAGTTGTAGGCGGGGTCGAACCTGGCCATGATCTGCTGGGTGTTCGGGAACAGCCAGACGATCACGATACAGACCGCGAGCGTCACCACCAAGGGCGAGTTGAATTCGCGTAGGTCGGCGCCCACCCGGCCGAGCCCCGTCATCGCAGCCCAAACCGACGTGGCCCCGAGGACCGTCTTGGCCCGGAACATCACGTTCGCGAGCAGCACCGCCGTCAGAGTCAGCACGTGTCCGAGCGCCCGCCGGGCCGGACCCGGCTCGGCGAGTTTGATCTTGAGCTTGCGCATTTTCCGCTGCAGCCGGGCGCGCCGCTCGCGCGCGATCTCGAAGATACTGACGTAGATCGCGTGCATCACGCCAAAGGCGACGAACGTCCAACCCGCTCCGTGCCAAATGCCGACGATGACGAAGGTGAGGAAGGTGGGAACGCCGACGCTGACCGTGAACGCGCTCCAGCCGGTCAGATTCAGGTGCCAGGTTCCGCGGCTCAAGAGCAGCGACAGCGGTTGAAAGACGTAGCCATAGATCATCCGCTGCAGGGTCATGTGCCAGCGGCGCCAGTATTCGGCGATATTGGCCGCGTGCAACGGCGAATGGAAATTCAACGGCAGCTTCACGCCGAACATTCGCCCGAGGCCGATCGCCATGTCCGAATAGCCCGAAAAATCGAAGTACAGCTGCAGGGTGTAGGTGATCGCCGCGAACCAGCCGGAGAGAACGCCGAGCGAGTGTTGGCCTTCGGCCGTCGCGAACAGCGGATCGGCGTAGCCGCCCAGCGTATCGGCGATCACCGTCTTCTTGAACAAGCCGATCGCCATGATGACCAAGCCGACGAGGATGTTGCGCCAGATGAGCTTGCCGAACAGCGGTACTTCAAACTGAGGGACGACCTCCTTGTAATGGACGATGGGGCCGGAGATGAGCTGGGGGAAGAACGCGGCGAACAGCGTGAAGTCCACGACGCTCATCCGCCGGGCTTCACCGCGCGCCGAATCGACGAGATAGGCGATCTTCTGAAACGTATAGAAGGAGATCGCCAGCGGCAGAATGATGCGCTCCAGGCGCCAGCCGGTTCCCGCAATCGCGTTGACGTTGTCGGTGATGAAGTTCGCGTACTTGAACCAGCCGAGCAGCGCGATATCGACACACAAGCCGAACGCCAACCAGCCGGCCACGCTGCGTTTGCGTTCCTCGGCGACGGCACGCTGGATGCGGTCCCCGACCAGATAATTGAAGCCGATCGAGAAAAGCAGGAGCCACAGATAGATCGGGCGCCAATAGGCATAGAATGCGAGCGACAGGACCGCAAGGGTGAGTTTAGCGAGTGTCGGACTCTGCCTGCGCCCAAAGAGGTAGGTAAGGGTAAGTGCGAGCGGAAGAAAGCCGAACAAGAACAGGTGCGAGTTGAAGAGCAACTAATGGGCCTCCGTTGAAGCCGCGTGCCCCCTGCGGACCGCAATGCCGCCGCCGCCTGCGTTCATGCGCCGGCCGCGTCCTTCTTGAGGACTCGGTCCTCGACCGTCATCTCCAGAGGGGCTGGCACAAACTCATCGAGCGGCAATCTCCAGAGGGTCGCATCGCCTACCCGTTCGGCCGGGGAGAATCCGAGCTTCTCATAGTGGTCGGCCACCATGGCGTTCTTGAGCGAAGGGATGTACTTGCCCACGAGCGCCGCCGCGCCCGCCTCCCGCGCGGCCGCGACCAGGTGCGCGAGACAGGCCTCTTGCACTCGCCGTCCCAGCACCCGGCAACTCATCAACCAGGTATCGATCTCCCAATCGCTGCCCTTCTTGTCGGCGATCAGCACGCTGATGATTCCGTTGTCGCCGAAGCGGTCGGCAAGCCGCACCTGAACCAGATGCCGCGAGCGGTCGTTCATTGCCGACGCCAGTTCGTTTTCGGAGTAGCGGCGCGTCGTGAGATTGAACTGATTGGACTTGTTTATCAGTTGCGCGACCCGCGACTTCACCACGTCGTCGACGGAGGCGATCGTGCACACCATGCCGAGCGACTTGAGGTAAGAGCCAATGTCCTCACTCGCATCGAGCGCCGCCGCCCGGCGCGCATTCGCTTGGTAGAAGCTCGCCCGCTCACGATCCTCGCTCGAGAGCGTGATGGCCTCGAAGTAGCCGGCCGCCGCCAGCGTGCGCGGATACAGGGCGGGATCGTCGGGCAACTCGGGCACGGCGACCAGCGGCAGTTCGCGGCGCACCTGCATGCGCTCGGCAGGGTTGTCGTCGAGCAGCACCAGCGCGTCGACGCCGATGTTCAGCGTTGCGGCGATCGCGCGCAGATTGGCGGCTTTGTCGGTCCAGTTGGCCTGAAAGGCGGCGATATGCTCCTCGCGTAGCAGCATCTCCGGGTGCTCGCGGAACGGAAGTCGCGCGTTGGACTCGTCGTTCTTGCTGCAGACGGCCAAAATGACCCCGCGGGCGCGCAGCTCCAGTGCCATCATCTGCACGGCGAGGAAGGCCTCTCCGGCGGCCGATCCCTGCCCGAGTTGAATTCCACCCAGGCCGTCATCGCCGATGATGCCGCCCCAGAGCGTATTGTCGAGATCGAGCACGAGGCACTTGCGCGACAGCCCGCGCGCCGCGGCCAGTGTCCGCGCGACGACA
This sequence comes from Steroidobacteraceae bacterium, assembly GCA_035504015.1. Classification (GTDB taxonomy): domain Bacteria; phylum Pseudomonadota; class Gammaproteobacteria; order Steroidobacterales; family Steroidobacteraceae; genus JASHUC01. The sequence goes on along the minus strand of DATJSR010000011.1, from coordinate 15,282 downwards.
TCGCCGTAGACCGGCAACAGCGCCGGTGAAAAGCTCATTTTCGAGCCGTGCCAATGGCGCGGGTCGTCCCAGGTCTCCAGGCCGACGGTCGCCGCAAGGCGCGCCGCATCGATGAGCACCACCTCGCCGCCCGCTGCCCAATCCGCGAGCCGCCGGTTCAAGGCTTCGATCATTGCGAAGGGCGATCCGGCTTCGACTCGGTCGAAATTGCCGAACAGCGGCTCGAGCGGCGGCGCCACGGTCTGCACCAAAATCGCAGAGGAGACGTGGGGCCGCAGATTGAGTGCGATTTGCCGCAACTGCCGCAAGGCGCGTTCGATCTTCGCGTCGGCCTCCTCGCGCGAGACCGCGGCGCTCGTCAGGCCCAGGACCCGTGCGTCGCTGACAATCAACGCGGCGTGGAGCCCCGAGGCGAGCGCCGGGTTGGAGGGATCCACCGTTTCGATCAAGGCCTGATTGAATCCGCCCACGAACGTATCGATCAGCAGTCGGTGTCGCAGCCCCGAGCCCGCAATGGCCGGTGCCAGAAGGGAGAGCGTGCCGTCGCCGAACAGACCGACCTTGAGATACGTGAGGGGCGGCGCAGCGCCACCGGCCGCGGCGAAGTCCTTCGCGAGCCGCGCCAGCTTCACCAACTGATTTTCATCGAGGGCGTGATTCGCAAGCCGCGCCAGGGCCTCTGCCACCTTGCCGCGCGGGTCGACGCTCAGGGCGGCCCGCAGCGCCCGCAATTCGTCGTTGAAGGTGGCCGGCGCGGCCTGCAGCCACTCCATGGACTTCAACATGGGTGTCTCCCTGCCTGTGTCGAGCTTAGGCAGTCTTCTCCTCGATCAAAGCGACGAGATCGCCGACCCGCTTCAGCCCCTCGATCTCGGCGTTGCGGAATTTGACATTGAATTTCCGCTCGATGGCGACGATCAGGCGAATGTGGCTGAGACTGTCCCATCCCTCGACATCGTTGGCGGTCGTCTCCGGGTTGACGCTGTCCTCTGCGAGGTCGATGTCGAAGACGTCGGCCATGATCGTTCTGATCTCTGCAAGAATCTTCTCGGCGGTCATCGGCGGGAGCACCATCTCAATTTAACGGGGCCCGAGCAAGCCCCTCCCGACATGGTGGGTGGTCTGCTTGTCGGCGAAGGGCTGGCTGATTCTGGCACGGGCGGGCAGCGGCATGAAACGCTCGTGTGGCCGGCGCGCCCCCTAGTCCGCGGGCGGCTCCCGCGGCGCCAGGATGGCCCTGGCGTAGGCTGCGGCGAATGCCTCGAGGAAGGGCGTCGGCAGATGGTCGGGGGGCATCTGCATGAGATTACGGTAAAACTCCCCAAACAGCGCCCAATACTGCTCGCCCCCGTTGCCCGCTTTGCGTCGCGGAGCGCGCTGGAAGCGCGACTCGAGTTCGGCCGGCTCGAGGCGCCCAAGGAACTCGAGGAAGGCTGCTCGCAAGGCTTCGAGCGTTGCGCGCTCGTGGCGCCTGGTCCCCTCGATCGCCTCGCGCAGCCACTGCACCGCATCGATCCGCCGGCTCTCATGCCCGCACAGCAGCTCCTGCAGCAACTCCTCGATCGAGGAGCCCTCCAGGCTGGGGCGCGTATCCTCCGGATCCTTCGTGAGGGTGATGCGGTAGCGGTTGTGCATCTCGTGCCGCAGCCGCTCGAGGTCCTTCAGGCCGAGCAGGGACTCGCGCAGCAGCTGTCCCACCAGATGCAGCAATCGGGTCTGGGAGTCGGGGGGCAGCTGCTCGGCATCGATGCCGGCGCCCCGGCAGAAGACGAGCAATCCGCTCTGCACGTCGTACAGCGCCGGTAGGCTCTCCGGGCGCGGACCCCGCTCCCGCTCCACAGCCGCGCGCCCCAGCCGTTCCATGCGGCGCGCGGCGCGCTCCTGCGCCGCGCTCGCCCGCGGCCTTGGAGCCGCCACGGGCACCGCCTGCCCATAGGCATCGACCGGCCGCAGGCGCTCGCCGCTGCCGACCGCGCCATCGGTCATCAGCAGCTCATCCAGATTCAGCTGCGCGCCGAGGTCGGTCTGCGCGGCTCGGGCAATGCTCTGCAGCACGTCGATCTTGGTCGGCACCGGCACATCGGTGCCCGTCTCCGCGGTCCGCGCCTGCGCGGCAGGCGGCACAGGGACGGCGGCTGCGGGTCGCGCAGGCTCTGCGCCGCCGGCAGCCGGGCCTGCCGTGGACGGGGCGAGGGGGGTCAGCAGCGGCGCGCTTGCGCCGTCGTTGCCGCCCGGGCCGCCCGCAAGCCCCTGAGGCGCAGCGGCCGGGGTGCCCGCCGGGGAGGCGAACGGTATGACAGCGGCGCTCTCGTCGATCGCGACCACCAGCTGATAATCGCCGATGCGCAGCAGATCCCCGTTGCACAAGCGGCAGGGCCCAAGCTTGGCGAGCGGCTGCTCCTCGTCGTTGAGGTACACCCCATTGGTGCTCACGTCCTCGATGACGTAGTCGCCGCCGCGCTGGTAGATGCGGGCGTGATGTGCCGAGACGTAGCGCTGAGGGTCAGGCAATACCCAGTCGTTATCCGCCGAGCGGCCGATGGTTCCGCCGCTCGCGAAGGTCATGGTACTGCGTTCGCCGAGCGAGCGCCGATGTTCACTAATGACGCGCAGTCGCAGCGGCATGCGCTCCCCGCAAAAATGCAGCGCCTCGCGCGAACCGCTCCCCGCGCGCGAGGCATATAATCCCGCAGCAAATTAGCAACGGTCGGTCCGAAAACCCATGGCAGCCAGTCACATTTTCAAGGTCATTTTCGTGAATCAGGGCAAGGTTTATGAGGTTTACGCCCGCAAAGTGAGCCACGGGAGTCTGTTCGGCTTCATCGAGGTCGAGGAACTCGTTTTCGGGGAGCGCTCGACCGTGGTCGTCGACCCCGCCGAGGAGCGCATCAAGGCGGAGTTCACCGGAGTCAAGCGCAGCTTCCTGCCGCTGCACTCGGTGCTGCGCATCGATGAGGTCAAGAAGCAGGGGGTGAGCAAGATCACCACGCTGGAAGGGGCAAGCAATGTGGCGCAGTTTCCGCTGCCCGTATACTCCGGCGCGCCCACCGAACCGCCGGCCGGCAAGAAGTAACGGATGCTGATACTGCCGGGCGCTGCCGCGCTATCAGCGTTTCGAATCGCCAAGCTGCTGCCGCGCCTCGTGGCGCTGGAGCCCCGCATCAGGGGGCTCACCTCCCAATACATGCATTTCGTGGACATCGAGCGCCCGCTCGCCGACCACGAGCATGCCGTGCTGCAGCAGCTGCTCCGGTATGGCCCGCGCGCCGCAGGGACCGAGTCTGCCCGCGGCCCCGGCGCGCTGCTGCTCGTGGTGCCGCGAGCCGGCACCGTGTCTTCGTGGTCGAGCAAAGCCACCGACATCGCGCAGGTGTGTGGTCTTGCGGCCGTGCGTCGCATCGAGCGCGGCACTGCCTATGGGCTGCAGGTTGCCGGGGAGCTCGAGCCCGCCAGGCTGCAGGGGCTCGCATCGCTGCTGCTCGATCGCATGACGGAGACCGCGCTGCTCGACACGGCATCGGCGGCCGTGCTCTTCGAGCACCATGCGCCCAAGGCACTGCGCCGCGTTTCGCTGCTGCGCGGCCGCGCCGCGCTCGCCACTGCGAACACCGAGCTGGCTCTGGCGCTTTCTGCCGAGGAGGTCGACTACCTGCTCGATGCCTACACCCGTCTCGGGCGCGACCCGACGGACGTGGAGCTCATGATGTTCGCACAGGCGAACTCCGAGCACTGTCGCCACAAGATCTTCAATGCACGCTGGGTCATCGACGGTCAGGAGCGCGAGCGCTCCCTGTTTGCGATGATCCGGCACACGCACGCGCGCCACCCGCGGGGCGTGCTCTCGGCCTATCGCGATAACGCCGCGGTGATCGAGGGTGCCGAGGGCATGCGTTATTTTGCCGATCCGGTATCGGGCCGCTATGCCGCCGTGCGCGAGCCGCTCGATTTTCTCATCAAGGTCGAGACGCACAACCATCCGACCGCGATCTCGCCGTTTCCCGGCGCGGCAACGGGCTCGGGGGGCGAGATTCGTGACGAGGGCGCGACCGGCCGCGGTGGCAAGCCCAAGGCAGGGCTCACCGGATTCTCGGTATCGCACCTGCGCATCCCGGGGTATCGGCAGCCGTGGGAGGATGAGCTCGAGGCACCCACGCGCATCGCCTCGCCGCTGTCGATCATGCTCGAAGGACCGGTCGGCGCCGCCTCCTTCAACAACGAGTTCGGCAGACCCGCGGTGTGCGGCTACTTCCGCACTTTCGAGCAGCCCCTCGCACAGTCGCCGCGCCGCCGTCTCGGATACCACAAGCCGATCATGATCGCGGGGGGACTCGGCAGCATCCGCCGAGCGCACGTGGAGAAGCATGCGATCCCGATCGGCGCGCAGCTGGTGGTGCTCGGCGGCCCGGCGATGCTCATCGGGCTCGGTGGCGGTGCGGCTTCCTCGCTCTCGAGCGGTGCCAGCAGCGCGGATCTGGACTTTGCCTCGGTGCAACGCGGTAATGCCGAGATCGAGCGGCGCGCGCAGGAGGTGATCGATCGCTGCATCGCGCTCGGGGACGCGAATCCGATTCTGCTCATTCACGATGTGGGCGCCGGAGGACTCTCCAACGCCGTGCCCGAGGCGGTCGCGCACGATGGGCGCGGCGCGCATCTCGATCTGCGGGCCATTCCGAGCACCGAGCCCGGCATGTCGCCGCTCGAGCTGTGGTGCAACGAGGCGCAGGAGCGCTATGTCGTGGTGGTGGCGAGGCAGGACATGCCGCGCCTTGCGGCGCTCGCCGCGCGCGAGCGCTGTCCCTGCGCCGTGATCGGTGAGATCGACGACAGCAGACGATTGCGCGTGCACGATACGCGCTTCGGTAACGACCCGGTCGATGTGCCGCTCGAGATCATCCTCGGCAACCCGCCCCGCATGCTGCGTCACGCGACCAGCGGCGGCGGGTACGGCCGTAGGGTGAGTGCGCGCATCGAGCTGCGCGAGGCTGCCTATCGCGTGCTGCGCTTTCCGGCGGTCGCCGACAAGACCTTTCTCATCACCATCGGGGATCGCACCGTAGGCGGCCTCATCAGCCGCGATCAGCTGGTGGGCCCCTGGCAGGTGCCCGTCAGCGATGTGGCGGTGATGCTGGCGGATCACGTGAGCCACGCGGGCGAGGCCATGGCGGTCGGCGAGCGCTCGCCCGTCGCGGCGCTCGATGCGCCCGCCTCCGGTCGACTGGCGATCGGTGAGGCGCTGACCAATCTGCTCGCGGCCGACGTGGCCTCGCTCGAGAGCGTGCGGCTCTCGGCCAACTGGATGGCAGCCTGCGGCGAGCCTGGCGAGGACGCGGCACTTTACGCCACCGTGCAGGCCGTCGCGGAGCAGCTGTGCCCGGCGCTCGGCATCGCCATTCCGGTCGGCAAGGATTCCCTGTCGATGAAGACGCTTTGGGGCGAGGGCGCCGAGCAGCGTGCGGTGATCGCGCCCGTTTCGCTGATCGTCTCGGCCTTCGCGCCCGTGGGCGATGCGCGGCGCACGCTCACCCCGGTGCTGCGCACCGATGCGGGCCCGACGGTGCTGTGGCTGATCGATCTCGGGGAGGGGCGCAACCGCCTGGGAGGCTCGGCACTGCTGCAAGCCTATGGTGAGCTCGGCCTCGAGCCCGCCGATCTGCGCGAGCCGCAGCTGCTCATAAGCTTTGCCGCCGCGCTCGCCGAGCTCAAGGCAGCGGGTCTGCTGCTCGCCTATCACGATCGCTCCGACGGTGGGCTGTTCGCGACGCTCGCCGAGATGGCCTTTGCCGGTCACTGCGGGCTGGACATCGCGCTTGGACCGGAGGATGCGCTCGCGCAGCTCTTCAGCGAGGAGCTCGGCGCGGTGGTGCAGGTGCGCAGTGCCGACGAGGCGGCGCTCGCCGCAACGCTCGCGCGCCACGCGCTCGCGGCACGGCGCTTGGGCGCGCCCGTGGCGCAGCCACGCCTGCGTATCGCACAGGCCGAGCGGCTGCTGCTCGAGGAGCCCTGGAGCGAGCTGCGACGCGCCTGGTCGGAGACCTCCTACCATCTGCGCCGCCTGCGCGATGAGCCGCAATGCGCCGACGAGGAACTCGCTGCGCAGATCGCCTTCGATGATCCCGGCCTGAGCGTTGCGCTGAGCTTCGATGCGCAGCAGGACATTGCCGCTCCCTACATCGCCCGCGGTGCCCGCCCGCCCCTGGCGGTGCTGCGCGAGCAGGGAGTCAACAGCCACGTCGAGACGGCGGCGATGTTCGCGCATGCGGGCTTCGAGCCGATCGACGTGCACATGACGGATCTGCTCACCGGGGCGCGTGACCTGCGCGCCTTTGCCGGGCTCATCGCCTGCGGCGGCTTCAGCTATGGCGATGTGCTCGGGGCGGGGGAGGGCTGGGCGAAGTCGATCCTGTTTCACGCGCGCGTGCGTGAGGAGTTCGCCACCTTCTTCGCACGCTCGGACACTTTCGCCCTCGGCATCTGCAACGGCTGCCAGATGTTCGCGGCGCTGAAGAGCCTCATCCCGGGCACGGCTCACTGGCCACGGTTCGTGCGCAACCGCGTCGAGCAGTTCGAGGCGCGATTCTCGCTGGTCTCCGTCGCCAGCTCACCGGCGCTGCTGCTCGAAGGGATGGCCGGCTCGGTGCTGCCGATCGTCGTCTCCCACGGCGAGGGACGCGCGGAATTCGCGTCCGAAGCGGCGGCGAGCGCCGCGCTCGACAGCGGACTCGTGGCCTATCGCTACCTCGATCACCACCGCCGCCCCGCCGAGCGCTACCCCTTCAATCCCAACGGCTCACCGTTCGGGATCGCCGCGCTCTGCAATGCAGACGGCCGGGTGCTCATCACCATGCCGCATCCGGAGCGCTGCGCCCGCTACGTGCAGAGCTCCTGGCATCCGCAGGACGCGGGAGAATGGAGCGGCTGGATGCGCATCTTCCGCAATGCGCGCAAGTTCGTCGGTTAGGCGATGAGATCCAGCAGCGCGCGCTCGCCGGGAGACCAGCCCGAGAGCATCGCTGCGAGCTCCAACACGCCCTCGCTCGGCACCTGCTGCAGCACCTCGCCGGTCTGCGCATCCTTGATGGTGGCGACGGTAACGCCGCTCGCGGCGTCCACGTGCAGCTCCATCACGCGGTTCACGCCCGCGAGGTGGCCGTTGATCTGTTGCACGGCGCTTTGCAGATCCTGGGTGGAGCTGCCGCTGCCGGCTGAGGTATTGGCGGAGGCCGCCGCGGCGCCCGCGCCGGCCTTGGCGCCACCGGGGCCGCCAGCCGATCCGGACGAGGCGAACGCGGCACCCGAGCTCGCGCCCCCGGAGCCCGAGCCGCCCGTGCCGAGATCTGCCGCTGTCGTGCCGCCCAGCGGACTGATCGAACCGATGTCCTCGGTCATACGTGCTCCTCGCACGCACCCGCAGGCGCGTGAGGCTCAGACACCCGTGATCCGCACGCCGGGTCGGGTCGCGGCGCCGCTCACCGTGGCGGTTGCCGGTGCCGCCGTGGCTGCTCCCGGGGAGGCATTGCCGCGCACTTCCGGCCCGATCGCGACCCAGGCGCTGCGCAGCTCCCCGAGCAGACCGAACACCTCGCTGATGCAGTTCGCATCGTTGCTGGCGTTGGCGAGCATCAGGCGGCGGATCATGTAGTCGTACAGGTCGGAGAGGTTCTGTGCCAGCTCCCCGCCGTCCTTGAGATTGAGACTGCCGCGCAGCTCGGCGACGAGCGTGACGCAGCTGTGCAGCAGCTTCGCCTTGGTCACGATGTCACCGCGCTCCAGGCAGCCGCGCGCGGTCGTCATCCGCTGCAGCGCCGCCTCCATCAGGACGAGCACCAGCCCATGCGGGTCCGCGTTGGCCACGGCACCCTGAGCGGAGACGCTCTGGTACGTGGCAAGTCTTGCCTTGCTGCCGAAGGTGCTCACGGTACGCTACTCCATCTTCTGCGATGCACAGCTTAACGGCCGCACGCAGGCGTACTTGAGCGCCCAGTCGGCGGGCTCAGGCACTCTGAGTGCTCTGCACCTGCGGCAGCGTGGCAAAGGTCTCCGTCAGGTAGGCGGAGGTGTGCTGCAGCTGCGACAGGAGCGTGTTCAGCGATGAATACTGCTGCGTCAGGCTCGCCGAGAGCGCGTTCATCTGCGTGGTGAGCTCATTGCTCTGCTGCGTCAGCGCGTTTTCCTGATTCGTGAGGGTCTGGCTCTCGGCGGTGATTGCGCCGGTCGAGGAGAGCGCGCCGGTGATGGTCGAATTGAGCGATGCGGCGACGCCGCTCGTGCCGCTGAAGAGCTGGCTGACGGCGCTGAAATTGGTCGACAGGGCGTTCGCGAGCGTCGTCTGGTTGAGGCTCAGCGTACCGTCGCTGTTGGTGGTGATGCCGATGCTCGCGAGCGAGTCGTAGGAGGATCCAGTGTCGACGATGCTGTAGAGGTCCGACTGGATCTGGCTCTGGGTGCCACTCAGCACCGCGTTGCCCATCATCGGTCCGGCCGTGCTCGTCGACTGATCGTAGCCGCCGAGCGAGGAGAACGTGCCGATGAGCGTGTTGTACGCGGCGACAAAGCTCGCGACATTGCTCTCAATGGTAGAGGTATCGCTGCTCACCGTCAGGGTGGCGGGGGTGCTGGTGGTGCCAGAGGTGCCAGAGGTGCCAGAGGAGCTCCCCGAGCTGCTCGAGGTCGTGGTGCCGAGCAGCGTCAGGGTCACTCCCGAGAGCGCATCGGTCACCGTGTTGCTCGGGCTCGTCGCACTCACGCCGGCGATGCTGTACATCGCATCCTGCGGCGCCACCTCCTGGATGTAATTACTCGTGTTCGTACCGCTGTAGGTCAGCGCGGCGAGGCCATCGCCGCCATCCGTCTCGCTCACCTGGATGGTGTTCGCCGCTCCGGTGAGGGAGGACGAGAGCACCAGATGCGCCCCGTCGCTTCCCTGCAGCACGGTGGCGGTGATCCCGGGATTGCCGGCCGCCGAATTGATCGCGGCCGCGATGCCACCGAGGGTGTCGTTGCCGGCGTTGACCGAGACGTTGAAGTTCGCGCCCCCCAGTCTCAACTGCAGCGTCCCCGTGCCTACCGTGGCGGAGCTGCTGCTGAAGGGATTCGAAAGCAGCTGCTCGGCCTGCGCGAGCTGCGAGACGCTGACGCTGTACGTCCCGTCGACGGCATCCGAGGTGGCGGTGGCCGTGAATGCCGTCGTGTCGCTGCTGCTTGCCGCCTGGGCGCCGAAGGCGCTCGGAGTGTCGAGCGCGCTCAGCGAGCTCTGGAAGGTCGACAGGGCGCTCTGCAGCGTGCCGAGCGCCGAGATCTGGGTGGTGACCGCCTCGGTCTGATTGGAGATCAGGGCTTCCTGAGGGTCCTGTGCGGCGGCCACGAGCTGCGAGACGAGCGAGCTTACGTCGATGACGGATCCGCCCGCCGCCGCCGCACTGCTGCTGCTCGCGATGGTGGGGACGGGATTGGTGCTCGTGAGCGGGTTGCCGCTGGTGCCGCTCGTCACATTGCTCGTCGTCATTGCCTGCGTCCTCGTAGCTTGCCGTTGACCACCCGTCTAAACGGCGCGGGGTGGGCGCCTTGCGGCGCCCACCCCTGCGATCACGAGTACTCGGGACCCGTGAGCCATCGCCGTTACGGCAGCTTCTGGAGCAGGGTCAGGATGTTCTCAGGGATCGTGTTGGCCTGCGCCACCATCGCCGTACCCGCCTGCTGCAAGATCTGGGCCTGCGAGAGGTTGGTGGTGGCCATCGCGTAGTCGGTGTCCACGATGCCGCTCTTGGCGGAGCTGAGGTTCGTGGAATCGGTGTTGAGGCCCGTGATGGCGGCCTGGAACCGGTTCTGGTATGCACCGAGGTCCGCGCTGCTCGTCGCGATCTGCTGCAGAGCCGCGTCGATCGAGATCAGCGTGAGGTTCGAGTTGTCGACCGTGTTCACGTTCAGGCCGCTGAGGTACTGAACGTCCGAGGTGGTGGCCGTCGCGCCGCCGCTCGTGTAGGTGCCGATCGTATCGGAGCTATCCACGCCGAGGTCCGCCAGGGTGTTCGCCCCCGGGGTGGCGATGGCGTTGCCCGAGGCATCGGTGGCGCTCGCGACGGAGAAGGTCACCACATCGCCCGCGCCGGCTGCTTCCGTGCCGCTCAGCTGGATGGCGGTGCCCGCGCTGTTCACGGTGGCGACGATGCCGCCGCTGGAGCTCAGCGCCTGGTTGACCGCGGCCGCGATGCTCTTGAGGTCCGTGCTCTCGTCCCCCGTCAGCGTGATGGCGTTGGTGGTGTATTGCGTGCCGTCCACCGTGACGTTCAGCGTCACGGACGAGCCGTTCACCGCCGTGCCGAGGTCGTTCGAGCCTGAGAGGTTCGCGCTGCTGTAAGCGCCCGCGACGCCGGCCGAGAAGTCGACCGTCGCACCGGCAGCGGTGGTTACCGAGCCGCCCGCTGAGGCACTCACCGCACCGTTGTAGTAGTTGCCGATCTTGCTGGCGCTGGCGCTGGAGATCGCGCCGATCGTGATCGACTGACCGGCATTCGCGCCGACCTGGAAGGTCGCGCCCTGGAAGGAGCCGTCGAGCAGGTTAACGCCGTTGAAGTTGGTCTGCGAGGCGACGCTGTTGATGTCGGACATCAACTGCTGGAACTGCGCGTTGAGGTCCGCACGGTCGTCCGAGCTGTTGGTGGCGTTCAGCGACTCGACCGCCAGATCGCGCATCGACTGCAGGTCGTTGGTGATTTCCTGCATCGCACCCGATGCCGTCTGGGCGAGCGATACACCGTCGTTCGCATTCTGCGCGGCCTGATTGAGACCGTTGATCTGCGAGGTCATGCCCTGCGCGATGGCGTAGCCGGCGGCGTCGTCCGCGGCCGTATTGATGCGCAAGCCCGTCGAGAGCTGCTGCAGCGCGGTGGTCAGCGAGTTGCCCGACGCGGTCAAGCTGTTCTGCGCAATGAGCGCGTCGATGTTGGTGTTGAGGACTAGTGACATTGCCTGTGACTCCTGATGTTCGTTCAGGCGCCGGACACCAGTCCGTCGCACTGCTACCCGTGCGGCCTTGCGGGCCGCCCTCTGTCCACGGAGGTTATCGGTGCGCCAGCGGGGAACTTGAGGCAGGCAGCCGGCCGAAACGTGCGGCCCTTCACGGTTTGTGCTCGAGCCGCCTGGCTCGCAAATTGCACCTCCTGCGTCACGGCGCGAAATGCGCCGGAAAACCGTCACGCCGACCGGGGGCCTGTTGAGGCAATGAGCAGAAGCACCTCCCCGCTGAGCCGGGGGTCGCAGCCGCGGCGCTCGCCGGCCGCGGCCGGCAATGCGCTGCCGCCGGATGCCATCCGTGAGGCCTGGGGAGCCTATGCCCGCGGTGAGCGTTCCGCGGCGGAGTCCCAGTGCCGTGCGATTCTCGCCTGTGAAGCAGGTCACGCAGGCGCTCTGGTGCTGCTCGGGATCCTGATGGCGCAGGCCCGGCGCACCGCAGAGGCTGCCGAGCTGCTGGGACGAGCCGCGGCGCGGCTGCCCAACGACGCCTCGGTGCACAACAACCATGGCAGCGCGCTGCGCGAGCTCGGGCAGCCGGAAGCGGCGCTCGAATGCTACGCACGCGCGCTGGCCGTCGCGCCCGACTTCGCCGAGGCCCATTACAACCGCGCGGTGGCGCTCCAGGAGCTGCGCCGCCTCGAGGAGGCGCTCGCCGCCTACGACCGCGCCATCGAGCTCAAGCCCGACTACGCGGCCGCCTACAACAACCGCGGCAGCCTGCTGCAGGAACTCGACCGCGCTCCGGAGGCGCTCGCGAGCTTCGGTCGCGCGATCGAATTGAAGCCCGATCATGCAACGGCGCACAGCAATCGCGGAGCCGTCCTGCAGAGGCTGGGATTCCACGGCCGAGCGCTCGCCAGCTACGACCGAGCGCTCGCGCTGGCGCCGGATCACGCGGAAGCGCACAACAATCGAGGCGCCGCGCTGCAGGACCTGGGGCGCCCGGAGGAGGCGCTCGCGAGCTTCGATCGAGCCTTCGCGCTCAAGCCCGATTATGCCGAGGCCTACAACAACAAGGCACTCGCGTTACGCAAGTTGGGTCGCATCGAGGAGTCGCTCGCGAGCGCCGATCGCGCGCTCAGCCTCGATGCGCGGTGCGCGGAGGCGCACAACAACCGCGGCGTGGCGCTTGCGGCGTGGCGGCGTTTCGCGGAGGCACTGGCGAGCTACGACCAGGCGCTGAGCCTCAAGCCCGACTACGCGGAAGCGTTGCTCAATCGGGGCGCGGCCCTGTACAGCCTGCGCCGCTTCGAGGATGCGCTGTCCAGCTATCGGGCTGCCATTGCGCTGCGTCCGGGTGACCCCGACGGCCATCGCTGCCTGGGTTTGGCGCTGCAGGGGCTGAATCGACCCGAGGAGGCGGCGGCGAGCCTGCAGCGCGCGCTCGCGCTGCAGCCGCACGGCAGGCTCCTGCGCGGTATGCACCGGCATGCGAGGATGCATATCTGCGACTGGAGCGATCTGGAGAGCGACCTGGCGCTGCTCGCCAACGCGGTCGGGCGCGGCAAGCTGGCGCTGACTCCCTTCGAGGCACTGTCTCTGTTCGATTCACCGAGCGTGCAGCGCAGGCTCGCCAGTGTGTGGGTGCGCGAGGAATGCGGCGTGGCGCAAACGCTGCCGCCGTTGCGGCGCCGTCCCTGGCACAAGAAGGTGCGCATCGGGTATTTTTCGGCCGACTTTCGCAACCACGCTGTCTCGCTGCTTGCGGCGCAGCTGTTCGAGTCGCACGACCGCGCAAGGTTCGAGCTCACCGGCTTCTCCCTCGGTCCCGACGCGCAGGACGAGATGGGGGCGCGCGTGGCAGGGGCCTTCGAGCGTTTCATCCCTGCGTTCGATCACACCGATGAGCAGATCGTCGCGCTCGCGCGGGACCTGCAGATCGACATCGCCGTCGACCTGGGCGGGTACACTCAGGATGCACGGCCGCGCATCTTCGCGCTGCGTGCCGCGCCGATCCAGGTCGGCTACCTGGGCTATCTGGGAACGCTGGGCGGAAAGCTCCTCGATTACCTGATCGCCGACGAGGTTCTGATACCTCCCGCCGAGCGCAGGCACTACGCCGAGAAGATCGCCTACCTGTCGAGCTATCAAGTCAATGATTCCGGCCGACCGGTCCCGCAACAGACGTTGACTCGCGCGCAGCTCGGATTGCCCGCGAGCGGCTTCGTCTTCTGCTGCTTCAATGCCAGCTACAAGATCACGCCCGAGACCTTCGCGAGTTGGATGAGGATCCTGTCGGCCGTGCCCGCAAGCGTGCTGTTTCTGTTTGGCGAAGGGGCGGTAGTGCGCAATCTGCGCAAGGAAGCGCTGCGGCGTGGCGTGGCGCCCGAGCGGCTCATCTTTGCCGGCCGGGTCGCGTACGGGGAATATCTCGCGAGATATTGCGTAGCCGATCTGTTCCTCGACACGCTTCCCTACAACGCCGGAACGACTGCGAGCGATGCGCTGTGGGCGGGTCTGCCGGTGCTCAGCTGCCGCGGCGAGGCCTTCGCGAGCCGCATGGCGGCCAGCATCCTCACCGCAGCCGGGGTGCCCGAGCTCATCACCGCCGACCGGGCGCACTATGAGCGCCGGGCGATCGAGCTGGCTTCTCAGCCGGCCGAGCTCGAAGCGCTGCGCAGCAAGCTGGCGCTGGCGCGCTCGCGCGCCCCGCTGTTCGACACACCGAGGTTCACGCGCGAGCTCGAGGCGCTCTATGAGCGCATGTACCGGCGCTATCACCTCGGGCTGCTGCCCGAGCATCTCGTGCCGGTGGGCGACTCGGATCTGCCACCCCGGCCGGCACGAGCTGACGCCGCCGATTCGCACCCTGGAGATCGCATGGCCAAAGAGCACGTGAACGGCGCTGCCGCTGGCGAAGTACGAGTGGCGCGGCCTCCGCCGCAAGTGTCGGCCGCCGCCTTGGCGCTGCCGGGCCACGCGCCGCAGCCCGGACGCAGGCCGCCAGAGACGCCGGCGCAGCAGCGAGCGGCACACGCCGCGCATGATGCGCCACGGCCGGCGCAACAACCCCCAATTTCTAAGCCCCAGGCTGTGCCGCCATCGGGCACAGGCGCGGGTAACTCGAGCGGGCTGCGCGGCGCCTCGCGCTACGACCGCGAGCTCACGCTCGAGGCCGACGATCCTCTCGCGCGCTTTGCCAAGCGCATCTTCGCCGACGCCGCGGTCCTCGACCTCGGGTGCGGGCCGGGGGTGCTCGGCCGCCTGACCGCGCGGGTGAAGTCCTGCACGTTCGATGGCTTCGAGACCGATCCCGAGGCGGTTGCCAGCGCACGACCCTACTACCGCGATATCATCGGCGCCAACCTGCAGAACGCGGACCTGCCCGCGCTGCTCCCGGGCCGCCGCTACGACTTCATCGTGCTCGCCGACGTGCTGGAGCATCTGGAAGCGCCGGGCGAAGTGCTGCGTCGGCTGCCCGCGTTGCTCGCGCCCGAGGGCCGTGTGCTGATCTCACTGCCGCACCTTGGTTATGCGGGGCTGGTGGCGGAGCTCATTGCGGGGCGCTTCGAGTATCGGCCCTGGGGCCTGCTCGATCGCACGCACCTGCGGTTTTTCACGCGTGCTTCCGCCCAGCAGATGCTCGAGTTGAACGGCTTCGGTGTCGTCGCCACGGACGAGATCATCAAGTCCCCGCAGGACACCGAGTTTGGCCCCGCAGCGCTCGATGGGCTCGCCCCCGCGGTGCGGGCCGCGCTGCTGGCGGGGCCCGACGCTCTCGTCTATCAATTCCTGATCGAGGCCAGCACGAAAGGGGCGCCAGCCATGGAAGGCGAGCTGTCGCAGGCCCTGATCCAACGCAATGTGGCTGCATAGCCGAGGTATACGCAATGGCTGACGACGTGCGGGCGATCGCCTTCTATCTGCCCCAGTACCATCCGATCCCCGAGAACGACGCGTGGTGGGGCACGGGCTTCACGGAGTGGACCAATGTGGTCGAGGCGCGCCCGCTGTTCCACGGGCACGACCAGCCACGGCTGCCAGGCATGCTCGGCTTCTACGATCTGCGCCTGCCGGAGGTACGTGAGGCGCAGGCGGGGCTCGCGCGCAAATACGGCATACACGGCTTCTGCTATTACCACTACTGGTTCAACGGCAAGCGCCTGCTGGAGCGCCCCTTCGCCGAGGTGTTGAGCTCGGGCAGACCGGACTTTCCGTTCTGCCTGTGCTGGGCCAACGAGAACTGGACGCGGCGCTGGGACGGGCAGGACAGCGAGGTATTGATCGCGCAGGATTACTCTCCCGAGGCGGATCGAGCGATGATTCGTGAGC
>DATJSR010000010.1:0-10381 GCA_035504015.1 Steroidobacteraceae bacterium | reverse complement strand
CTCGGAGATCCTGCACGATGGCCTGGCGGTGCACCTCACCATGGTGCACCTGCCGGCGCACAACACGCCGCAGTTCGACTGGGCGCTGAATCGCATGCCGCGGCGGCCGCAGCCGGTGCCGCCGATCTTTCAGCCCGAGGTGGCTGCGCGTGCGATCTACTTCGCCGCCACCCATCGGCGGCGCGAGGTATGGGTGGGCTGGCCGACGCTGAAAGCCATCCTCGCGAGCCGCCTGGCACCCGCTCTCGTCGATCGCTACCTCGCCTCCGCGGGCTACTCGGGGCAGCTCTCCGAGCAGCCAGCGCCCGCCCACGGCGCGGCCAATCTCTTCGAGCCGGTACCCGGCCTCTACGGCGCCCACGGCCGCTTCGATGCTCGCGCGCGCAGTGGCGGCGGAATGCTGTGGACCAGCCGCCACCGTGCCGCCTTCACGGCCGCGCTCCTGCTGCTGTCGGGCCTGGGGATGGCGCAGCTCCTCAGGAGGCTCGGGCGGACGCTGCGCCGCAGAGCATAGGGCGCACCGCGCGGGGTGCTTTGCCTTTTGCGCCGGCGCTGCGTAGAATCCTTGTTGTACGACCGTACAATAAGGTCCGCTGGCCGCGCGGACCCCTCAACAGTGGGAGGATCTGCGATGGCAGTCGAAGCGCACGCTCTGACGAGCGAGGTTCCGAGCGCCACAGCCGTGCGGCTGCAGCAGGTGCGCCTGCGCGGCGCGGATGTGCAGCTGAGCTTCACCGATGGGCGCCCGGCACTCGAGCTGTCGCTGCTGTGGCTGCGCGATCACTGTCCGAGCCCGACGGTCACGCACCCGCAGACGCGCCAGCGCCTCGCCGACACCTTTCAGATCCCGGCCGATCTGGCCGCCGACTCGGTGGACGTGATCGAGGAAGGGCGGGCGCTGCGCGTTCGCTGGCGCCACGATGCTCAGCCGAGCCTTTATAGCGCCGCCTTTCTTGGCGGCCTGCGTGCCGACCCGGAGCGGCTGCCGCTCGAGCGCGAGCTGTGGGATCAGAAGCAGATCTGCGCCCACAAGCCGCAGGTCAGCTACGAGCCCTACCTGTCGAGCGATGCCACCTTGCTCGAAGCGCTCGAGCTGCTCGAGCGCCATGGCCTGTGCTGGGTCGAGGGCGTGCCGGGCACGCCGGAGGCGACCCAAGCGGTGGCACGGCGCATCAGCTACATCCGCGAGACGATCTTCGGCGGCTATTACGATTTCACCGCCAACCTCGAGCACAAGGATACCGCGTACACCTCGCTCGCGATCGGCCCGCACACCGACGGGACCTACAGTCTCGATGCGCCGGGCTACCAGATGTTTCACTGTCTCGCCGCCGAGTGCACCGGCGGGGAGAACGTGCTCCTCGATGGCTTCAAGATCGCCGCCATCCTGCGCGAGCAGCACCCCGAGGATTATCGGGTCCTCACCGAGGTGGGGATACCCGGACAGTATCTCGATCATGAGCGCGGCATCCAGCTGATGGCGCGGCGCCCGCTCTTCCGCCTCGATGCCGCTCGCGGCGAGCTCGTCCAGGTGAGCTACAACAATCACGACCGGGCCCCGTTTGTGCTGCCGCTCGAGCAGCATCGGCGCTTCTATCGCGCGCTGGCGCGCTTCGCCGCGCTCTGCGGCGAGCCTGCGCTGCAGTATCGGCGTCGTCTGCTGCCCGGCACCGTCCTGCTCTTCGATAACTGGCGCATCCTGCACGCGCGTGATGCCTACGTCGGCTACCGTCGACTCGCCGGCGCTTACCTCAACAAGGAGGATGTCGAGAGCCGGCTGCGCGTGCTGCGCATTCGGGCGGGCCAGCCGATATAGCCGGGCCCCGGCTTCACCGGCCGGACGGTGCCGCGCGGCGCGGCATCCGCCGCGCGGCGCGCGCTCCGGGCGCACGCAGCGAGGGCAGGGCGCCGGCGCACAGCGCTTCGGTCCAGTCGCGGCACAGTGCGATCGCCTCGTGCGGCTCCACCGTGCGCGGATTGAGACTGGACTCGACCCACAGGCCATCGAGCAGCGCCGAGAGCGCGATCGCCGCGAGGCGCACATCGAAGGCGGGCACCTGGGCACCCCCGGCGAGCTCCCCCAGCAGTGACTCGAGCAGCGCACGGTAGGCTCCCCAGGTGCGATCGTGCACGGCACGCATCTCCTGGTCGTGCGAGACGGTGCTCCAGAAGACGAGCCAGGTGTTGAACAGCGTCGGATCGAGCATGTCGGGCGTGAATGAGGCCTCGAAGAAGCGCGTCAGCCGCTCGCGCGGCTTGTGCGTCGCATCCTCGGTGTGACGACGGATCGACTGCAGCAGCGTCAGCGCCAGTGTCTCGTAGGCGGCGGCGAGCAGCGTCGTGATGCTGGGAAAGTGATGATTGATGAGTCCCGGAGAGACGCCCGCCTCGGCGCTGATGCGCCGTACCGAGACCCCGTCGTGACCGAACTTGCGCAGGCAGGCGAGCGTCGCCTCGACGAGCGCCTCGCGCCGCACGCCGGGGGCGGCACGGCGGAACTTCGGTGCGCTTGCGCCGCGGCCCAATCAGTCCTCGATCTCGATGCCGGCGGCCTCGAGCAGCGCGCGCAGCGGCGCCAGCTGTGAGCGGTAGTGCCGCCAGCGCGCAACCGAGCTGTCGTATAGCGGGCGGCGCACCTGCGCCGCGCTCGCCGAGGTCGCCGGCAGTGGATTGCGATGAAACTCCATGCAGCGCTCCTGCCACTCGAGCCCGCAGAGCTCGAGCAGTCGACGAGTCTCCCCGCGCTGATCGGTGATCAGCCGCTCATAGCTCACATCGTGCACGAATCCGGGCAAGCTCGCATGCCAGTGTTGCATGAGCCGGCGATAGGCGATGTAGTAGCGGCCGATCTCCTGCAGGTCGTAGCTGAAGGGGTAGCCGTCCTTGAACAGCGTCTTGTACATGGCATGGCATACCGCGAGCGGATGGCGCACCAGGTGCACCACGCGCGCCCGGGGCAGCGCGCGGCGAATGAGCCCGACGTAGAGGTAGTTGAGAGGCATCTTGTCGGTGAAGTGCGCGCGGCCACCCGCAAAGGGGCGGCTGCGCGCGAGGTAGTCCTCGGCGAGCGGCAGGGGATCCAGGCGCGCGGCGGCCTCGATCATGGCGCGCCGGTCGCCGAGGCTATCCTCGGCCGTGCGCACGGCCTCGGTCAGCGCTGCGGCGAGGCAGTCGAGCTCGCCCGCGGCGTGCACGCTCGAATGGCTGGAGAGGATGCGCTCGACGAGCGTGGTGCCGCTGCGGGGCAGGCCGATGATGAAGATCGGGGCGTCGCTGGCATGGCCACTGGAGGTGGTCGGGGCCGGCCCTGGGAACGCCTGCGCGATCCACTCGGCGCTCGCCACATCGCGCTGCACGTCGTAGCGCAGATGGCGGCGCCGCAGTCGCGCCGCTCGCTCGAGCTCACTCCAGGAGCGCGCGTACTCACCCAGATCCTCGTATTCCTTCGCGAGGGCGTAGCGCAATTGCGTCTCGCCACGCCAGTCGGCTTGCAACCGAGCGATGCGCTGCTCGAGCTCCTGCACGTGATTGTGGGCGCGGCTCTGCTCGCGCAGCTCGGAGCGGTTGAGGTACGCCTCGCAATCCTCGGGCTGCGCGGCGATAACGCGCTCATAGTCTTGCTCGGCGCCGGTTAGATCGCCCAGGAAGCGCCGCGCGGTGGCGCGATTGAAGAGCGCAGCAGGATGGTTGGGCGCAAGCGCCAGCGCGCGCTCGTAGGCGGTGAGCGCGGCGGCGTGCTCCCCGAGTCGGCTGCAGAGCGCTCCGAGCGCCAGGAGCGATGGCACGTCGTCGTCTGCCGCCTGGCGCGCAGCCAGCATGCTCGCCTGCAGCTCGGGGACGCGTCCGAGCGCTAGCAGGCAGTGCGCCTTCTGCAGCAGCGCGCTCGCCGAGCCCGGTGCAAGGGCGAGCGCGTGCTCGATGAGCGCAAGGCCCGCGGCGTGCCGGCCTTGGCGCAGCGCCAGCGTACTTGCGAGCTGCCAGCCGGGCGCGAAATCCGGATGCTCCCGTTTGAGGGTGTCGCTGAGATGTGAAGCCTGCGCGAGCTCCTGGCGTTGCAGATGTGCAAGCGCCTCGCGCAGCAGGTGCGCGGGCGCTGCCGCAGGGGATCCCTCAGAGCGCATCGTCGTTCATCCCAGATCTCACCAATGTCGGTCTCGAGAGACATCTTGGTCGAGCAAAGTACTTGCTCTAGAGTGCCCGCCGACCGGTCTCGAGCGCACGCGCTGCTCGATGCAGGTGACATATTATCTCGGGGAGGACTCCTGATGGACCGCTCGATGACTGCTCGAAGGCGCGCACCGGGACGCGCCAGCATCCTCCTGGCAGCGGCGCTGCTCGGCACTGCCATGCTCGCCGGCTGCGGCTCCTCCGGCTCCTCGACGACCCTCGGGGGCACCGGCACCACCCAGGGCAGTACGCCGGGGAGCGGCTCGGGCTGCAGCGGCTCGTGCGGGGCGGCGGTGATCTCCCTCACCGATGCACCGGGTGACTTCGACAGCTATATCGTCAACCTGGTGTCGCTGCAGCTCACGCGCGCCGACGGCACCGTCGTGCAGACCGTGCCGCAGACCACACAGGTGGATTTTGCACAGCTGGTGAATCTGTCGGAAGTGCTGAGCGCGACGCAGATCCCGGCCGGGCAGTACGTATCGGCCTCGCTCACCCTCGACTACAGCGGCGCCAACATCACGGTCGACAATGGCACGGGCCCGGTGCCCATTGCCGCGAACGACATCATCGACGGTGCCACGGGCGCCGCGCTCGTCGCGCCGAATTCCCAGCTCACCGTCTCGCTCACACTGCCCGCGAGCGGCATGTTCACGGTGACGCCCAACGCAATCGCAAACCTGGCGCTCGATTTCAACCTGCTGGCCTCGAACACGGTGGGCCCTTCCCCGAGCAATCCCGTCACCGTCACGGTGAACCCGGTGCTCAGCGCCAGTGTGGTCCCCGACCCCAGCAAGCCGTTGCACGTGCGCGGACCGCTCGTGAGCGTGAACGACATGGCAGGGGCGAGCTCTTTCGTGATTGGTGTGCGCCCGTTCTTCAATAGCAGCGGCAGCAGCGGCCAGCTCACGGTCACGACCACGGCGAGCACCAGCTTCTCGATCAACGGCACCGCCTATACGGGCAGCGCCGGACTGAGTGCGCTCGCCGGCATCGCCGCCGGCACGCTCACTGCCGCCTATGGCTCGCTCGATGTCAGCAGCGGGGTATTCACGGCCACGAGCGTGCTCGCCGGATCGAGTCTCGGCAGCGCGGGCCAGGACAGCCTCGAAGGGACGATCACTGCGCGCAGCGCCGATACGCTCACCGTCGCCGACAATCTCTTCTTCCATAATGGCAACCTGGTGTTCGGTCCGGCGGCGACCGTCACCATCGGCAGCGGCACCGCCGTCACCGAAGTGGGACAGTCGGGCAGCTTCACGATCCAGGACCTGTCGGTCGGACAGCATGTGATCGTGCACGGAAGCTTCACCGGTGGCTTCTCCAGCAGCTCCTCCAGCTCCAGCAGCTCCTCGAGCTCGAGCAGCTCCAGCCCCATCGGCGGCCCGGTATGGCCATTCAGCTCCAACGTCACCATGGATGCGACTCAGGGCAGCGCGGAGATGCTGCCCACGGTGGTGGCGGGTACGCTGGTGTCGAGCGCCTCGGGCTCCGTCACGCTCAATGTGCTGAGCCTGGATGGGCGAGCGCCGGCGGCGTTCAACTTCGCAGGCACGGGCAGCAACAACGGCACGGACGCCAACCCGTCGGCTTACGCGGTGTCGCTGGCCGCGGGCCTGTCGACGAGCAATCTCGGCACTGCCCAGCCGCTGGGATTCCTCGGCTTCGTCACCCCCTTCGGGGCGGCGCCGCCGGACTTCTCCGCGATCACGGTTCTGAACTACGCCCAGAGCGATGCTCTGCTGCAGGTCCTGTGGGGTGCATCCGGCACAACGACACCGTTCTCCAGCCTCTCGGCCACGCAGCTGGTGATCAGTCAGGCGACGCTCGAGGCCAGCAGCCGCGATCTGATCCGGATCGGGCCCGAGACGCTCGACCCCGCGACGCTCAGCGGCGGTGTGGTGCTGCAGCCGGATGCCTCGGACAGCAATCCGCGCCTCGTGCTCGCGCACCTGAAGAGCCACAAGATCGATGCGTACTCGACCTTCGCCGATTACACGGCGGCGCTCACGTCGGAGTTCACGGGTACCGTCGCGGCCCAGCAGGTGCTCGCTCAGGGCCCCTACGATGCCACCACCGGAACGCTCTCGGTGGATGCCATGGTGGTGGTTGCGGAGGACTGAGTGGCACGAGGGCTGCTAGTAGCACCTCCGGTGTAACGCTCGAGGAGGGTGATCGATGCTGCACAAACCACGTACCGGACTGGCTGTTGCGATGCTGGGACTCGCGCTAGGGGCTTTCGGATCACTGACCGTGCTTGCTCAGGACCAGCGGCCCGAGGATCAGGCCCGGCACGACCAGGCCCGTCGCGACGATCAGCTGCACCACGACGAGCAGGCGAACCCCGACGTTGAGCGCTATCGCAAGGCTCATCCGCACGCCGCGGCCCGCTGTCACGACGGCTTCTTTACCAACACCACGGATCGCAAATACGCCTGCTCGAAGCACGGTGGCATCGACGTCTGGCTGCACGAATAGGGCTCGCGACATGCGCTTGGCGCCGCAGGGGGGTCTGGCTCCCGTAGAATAGGCCTGTCACGCGCGGCAGGGGGCGCGACGGAGTCGTCCTGGGGGCAGCATGGGGGGCGAGGCAGGCTCGGGCAGGCGGCCGCTCAAGAGCCGTTCGAGCGGTTGGGCGCGTTGGGCCGCCGCCGCATTGGCGCGCACCGCCATCACACCGAACGCGGTGTCGGTAGCGAGCGTCGGCTTTGCCATCCTCGGGGTGGTGGCGCTATGGGAAGTGCCCGAGCCCGCTTGCCTGCTGCTCTTCGCGCTGTGCATCCAGCTGCGCCTGCTGTGCAACCTCCTCGATGGCATGCTCGCCATCGAAGGCGGTAAGCGCTCCTCCACGGGCGTGCTCTACAACGAGCTGCCCGACCGCATCGCCGATGCGCTCTTCCTGGTCGCGCTCGGCTATTTCGTCCGGCTCCCCGCGCTCGGCTGGTGCAGCGCCTGGCTGGCGGTGCTCACCGCTTACATCCGCGTGCTGGGCGGTGCGCTCGGATTGGCGCAGGGTTTTCGCGGACCGATGGCGAAGCCCCACCGCATGGCGGTGCTCACGGGCGCGGCGTTGCTCGGCACACTCGAGCACTGGGTGTGGGGCAGCCACTACACGCTCGTGGCCTCGCTCTGGGTGGTGGCGCTCGGTAGCCTTTTCACCTGTGTGCGACGCACCCGGGCCATCGCCGGTGAGCTGCGCACGCGGGCGAGCGGCGCATGAGGCCCGTCGGCGCGGCGCTGGTCGCCCTGGTGAGATTGCTCGTGGGCGCTCATTCACGCTGGGTCGGCACGCCACCGGTCTGCGCCCAGTGCATCTTCTTCGCCAATCACACGAGCCACATCGACACGCTCGCGATCTGGGCAGCCTTGAGTGCGCCCCTGCGGGCGCGCTCGCGACCGGTGGCGGCCCGCGATTACTGGGATCGGGATCCCGTGCGGCGCTACCTGGCCGTGCAGGTGCTGCATGCGCTGCTCATCGAGCGGCACCGGGACGCACGCCAGAGCGACCCTCTGCTCGTCATGAGCGAGGCGCTCGAGCACGGGCAGTCTCTCATCCTCTTTCCGGAGGGCACGCGTGGGGCGGGGCCGCTGCCCGCGGCGTTTCGCGGCGGGCTCTACCATCTGGCGATGCGCTTTCCCGAGGTGCTGCTGGTGCCCGTCTATCTCGAGAATCTGCACCGGGCGCTGCCCAAGGGGACCTGGATCCCGATTCCGCTCATCTGCACCGTACGCTTCGGCATGCCGCTCGAGCGTCTGCCGGCGGAACAGAAGGAGTCCTTTCTCGAGCGCGCTCGCGCCGCCGTGGTCGCACTCGCATGAGTGCGTGGCAGAAGTTCGAGAGTCTGATGGCAGGCCTGGTGGTGCTGCTGCTGGCAGCCTCGCTCATCGGTGCGCTGCTTCGCCGGCACGTGCGCTCGGAGCAGGCGCGCCCGACCATCGACAATCTCAACAGCCGCATCCGGGCCTGGTGGGTGATGCTCGGCATCTTTGCCGTGGCCTTCATCGCCGGACGCGACACCACCCTTGCGCTCTTCGGCGTCATGTCCTTCCTGGCGTTGCGGGAGTTCGTGACGCTCACGCCCACCAAGCCCGCCGATCACCTGGTGCTCTCGCTCAGCTTCTTCGTGCTGATTCCGGCTCAGTACCTGCTGATCGCCATCGGCTGGTACGGCCTGTTCGCGATCTTCATTCCGGTCTATGCATTCCTGGTGATACCCGCGCTCGCCGCGCTATCCCAGGATACCGATCGCTTCCTCGAGCGCACGGCCAAGATCCAGTGGGGCGTCATGATGACCGTCTACTGTGTCAGTCACGCCCCGGCGCTGCTGCTGCTCGACATCCCCGGCTTTCACGGCCAGAGCGCGCTGCTCGTGCTCTTTCTGCTGCTCGTGGCGCAGCTGAGCGATGTGCTGCAGTACGTGTTCGGCAAGCTGCTCGGGCGCACTCCGGTTGCCCCGCTGGTGAGCCCCTCGAAGACGGTCGAAGGGCTGGTCGGCGGCGGTCTTGCGGCGACGATCATCGGCGGTGCCATGTACTGGATCACGCCGTTCACGCCGCGCCAGGCGCTCGGGATGTCCGCGATCATCGTGATCATGGGCTTCCTCGGCGGCCTGGCGCTCTCGGCCGTCAAGCGCAGCATCGGCGCCAAGGATTGGGGCACCCTCATCGAGGGGCACGGTGGCATGCTGGATCGGCTCGACTCGCTGTGCTTCGCCGCGCCGATCTTCTTTCACGTCACGCGCTATTTCTTCACGTAGTTGCTTCGGCAAAAAGTCGCCTGCGCCAAAGGCTAGTTGGCGGCCGTCGGCGCGGCACGATTCCACCAGCCGCCACCGAGCGACTGGTAGAGCGCCGCGGTGTCGCCGAGCCTGCTCGCGCGCGCCTGAACCAGGGCGATCTGCGCCTGCTGGTAGGCCTGCTCGGCATTGAGGAGCACCAGCACGTTCACATAGCCCGCCTGCAGCTGCCGCCGGGTGAGATCGAGCGTGACTTTCGCGGCCTCATCCGCCGCGACCGCCGCCCGCAGTGCATCCGCATCGGAATACAGCGCATGCAGGCTGTCGGCGACGTTCTGGAAAGCCGTGAGCACGGTGCTGCGATATTGTGCGGCGGCCTGTGCGAGCGCCTGCTCGGCCGCGCGCTGCTTGTGCATCAGCGTGCCACCATCGAAGAGTGTCTGCGTGGCATTGCCGATGACGGACCAGAACGTGCCCGAGCCCCAGAACATCTGGTTGAACTTCGTGGCCTGCCCGCCGAGCTCCCCGTCGATCGAGAATTGCGGCAGGCGGTTGGCGAGCGCGACGCCCACCTGGGCGCTCGCGGAGTGCACCTGCTCCTCCGCCGCACGCACGTCGGGCCGCTGATTGATGAGCTGCGAGGGCAGGCTCAGGGGCAGATCCTGCGGCAGGTGCAGGCTTGCCAGATCGAAGGTCTCGGGAATGTCGTGATCGGGCGCGTTGCCGGCGAGCACACGCAGCAGGTCGCGCGTCTGCGCGAGCTGGCGCTGCAGGGGAGGCAGCTGCTGCTGCGCCTGGGCGAGGGCCCCCTCCTGTGCGGCGACATCGAGTCGCGCGGCGTATCCCAGGCGCAGCTGCTGGCGCAGCACCTCGAGCGAGCGCTGTAACGCGCTGATGATGTCCTGCGTGGCCGCAATCTGGGCCCGCAGCGAGGCCTCCTGAACGGCAGCCGCGACCACGTTCGAGGCGAGCGTGACGTAGGCCGCCTCGAGCTGGTAGCGGGCGGCATCCTGCTGCGCGCGCAGCGACTCGACCTGCCGGCGGTTCAATCCGAACACATCGGGGGTGAAGCCGACGGTGAGCTCCGCCGTGTGGAACGTATAGGTGACGGGCTGTGCGGGTCCGGGCGGGGCGATCACGCTGCCGTTGCCCTGCACCCCGGGCGCGGCGGAGGTGGCGGTGTTGCCGGAGAGCTTCTGGCGCTGGGCCTGGTAGCTCGCTTGCAGGGTCGGAAAGAAATAGCCCTGCTGCGCGTACACGTTCTCCTGCGCCTGGCGCAGCGCCGCGACGGCCGCATCGATCGTGGGATTTGCCTTGAAGGACTGCTCGATGAGCGCATTGAGCGCCGGGGACTGAAACAGCGTCCACCACTCCCCGGAGATGGCGCGTCCCGTGGCGAAGCTCTGCGCCTCGCCCGTCTCACCGGCGGCTGCGACCGTGCTTGCGGGCAGGGCGCTCGGTGCGTAGGCGCTTGCCGG
>DATJSR010000009.1:0-2896 GCA_035504015.1 Steroidobacteraceae bacterium | reverse complement strand
GATCGGCATCATGATCGGCGAGGCGGCCAACCGGGGCAAAGGCTACGGGCAGGAAGCCTTGCGACTGTGCGTGGGCTTCTGCTGGGATGAGCTCAACCTGCAGCGCCTGTCGGTCGCCATCGTCGGTGCCAACGCTCAGGCTCAGCACGCCTACCGCAAGGTAGGTTTCGAGCCCGAGGGCGTGCTGCGCCGTGCGATCTACGTCGCTGGCAAGTTCGAGGATCTGACCTTCATGGGGCTGCTGCGCTGAGCAGGGCGCCCGGGGCGGCGCCCCCATGCACCCACTGCGCTAACGGCGCTCCTCGATGTGCCCGCGCCCGTCGCGCATCTCGTTGCCGCGGAAATGCTCCATGCGGTTCACTCGAAAGGCCGGGTGCTCGCCGGGGTGCGGCAGGGGTCCATGGTAGCCATGGTGCAGGTCGAAGCGATTGTCGACATAGCCATGAAAGCGCGCCGGCCCGTGAAACCATGGCCCCGCCCCGACGAATACGCCATTCACGAACCACTCGGGCCCGTAGTAGCCATACGGGGCGCACGCATAGGGTGGATAGTCGTAGTAGCCGTACGGGCACACCGGCGGCGGCCCGATATTGATCGCCACCTGCGCCTCGGACGTTGCGGAGACTGCGGCGAGGCAGCCCGCCGCCGCCGCTAGCGCCAGCACTTTCAGGGATTTCATGGGATTGCCCTCCTTTGCCCGCCTGCAAGCAGGCGGATTGCCATACCGGCGTGCGAGCAGGTTTCGTACCGCCAACGCGAGGTAAACTTCACCGATGTCGTGTCCGCAGCGCTGATCGTGGCCCCCGCCTCGGGTCCCTTGTGCGGCTTGAAGGTGCTGGAGTTCGCCGGCATCGGCCCCGTGCCCTTCTGCGGCATGCTCCTCGCGGATCTCGGGGCAGACGTGCTGCGCATCGATCGGCCAGGGCGGCGCTACGGTGCGGAGGAGATAGAGACCCGGGGGCGCCGCTCGCTGGTCCTCGACCTCAAGAGCACCGCCGGACTCGCCACGGCCCTTGCCCTCGCCGAGAAGGCCGATGCCCTCCTCGAGGGCTACCGGCCAGGTGTCATGGAGCGGTTGGGGATCGGTCCGGACGCGGTGCTCGCCCGCCAGCCGCGACTCGTGTATGCGCGGATGACCGGATGGGGTCAGAGTGGTCCGCTTGCGCACGCCGCGGGCCACGACATCAACTTCCTCGCGCTGAGCGGGGCGCTGCATGCCATCGGTCCGGCGGAGCGGCCCGCCATACCTCTGAACGTCGTGGGTGACCTCGGTGGTGGCGCCTTGTATCTCGCCTTCGGGATACTCGCGGGCGTGTTGCACGCAAGCAAGAGCGGCGAGGGCCAGGTGATCGACTGTGCGATGGCCGACGGCGCCGCCTCTCTGCTCGCCATGGTCTACGGTCGCCTCGCCCGCGGGGGCTGGCGCGATACGCGCGAGAGCAACGTCATCGACGGCGGCGCGCACTTCTACAACACCTACGAGTGCGCGGATGGCAAGTGGCTCGCGCTCGGCGCGCTCGAGCCGCGCTTCTACGCCCGGCTGCTGCGCGCAGCAGGCATCGAGGATCCGCGGTTTGCCCAACAGATGGACAGCGCCAGCTGGCCCGAGCTGCGTGCGCGGCTCGCGCAGCTGCTGCGCACGCGTTCGCGCGATGAGTGGTGCCGCCTCTTTGCCGACGCCGATGCCTGCGTCACGCCGGTGTTGAGCCTGGCAGAGGCGCCCCAGCATCCGCATTACCTGGCGCGGCAAACCTTCATCGAGCTCGACGGCGTGCTGCAGCCAGCGCCGGTGCCGCGGTTCTCGAGGACGCCGGGCGTCGTGCAACACGGCCCCGTGGCCGCGGGGACACACGACGACACCGCGCTCGCCAGCTGGTGCAGCGAGCCACCCGGCTGACACTGACTCGCGCATCTGACTCGCGAATCTGGCTCGCGCATCTGACTCGCGAATCTGGCTCGCGAATCTGTCGGCCGATCCGCATGCGCGAGGGCCGGCACGGTGCGCTCGCACGAGTCGACCCGTAGAGCTAGCGCTCGAGGATTACGCGGTCCTCACTCCTCGCTGTCGCGAGTGTCGACGGATTTTACGCCGCGTTGCCAGCTCCAGCTTGGCGGACGACGTGCGCGTCCGAAGCAGCAAAGCGCAGGATCACGTCTGTCTGCTGCGCCGGATTTCAGATCCGACTCACCTGCCGGCAGACGGCGATCGGTCTGCGCAGGCGTGCACCACACGCTCGATCGCCACCGCTATCTCACGCGTGCGGCAGATCGCAGGCCCCACGGCGCACACGCGCGGCGAGCGTGTGTGTTCTATTGAACCACCGATGCGCTGCGTGTATGTTGCTGCTCACATCGGCGGGAAGTTAACAACTACAGCCCGACGTAACGCAACCAAATACCGGCGACGCATCTGCTGCGTCGGCCGTTGAGCGACAAGGGAGAAGCAGCAATGAAGTGCCGTTCACGCGCCGCGTGGCGCCCACCGTTCCTGACGACGCTAGCCGCCGTTTTCGCGGCGGCCACCGGCCCTGCGCTCGCCGCGGGCTCGAGCACCGCGATCGCGCGCATCGTGCAGCCCATCAACGAGTCGCAGCTCGCACCCGTAGGCAGCGTGCCGCTGCTCGCTGCCCCGCAATTCGATCGCGGCGCCGTGAGCGACAGTCTGCCGCTGGAGCACATGTTCGTGCAGCTGCGTCGCAGCTCCGAACAGGAGAGCGCACTCGATGGCCTGCTCGCGGAGCTGCAGAATCCGAGTTCGGCGAATTACCACAAGTGGCTCACGGCGCAGCAGCTCGGCGAGCGCTTCGGTCCTGCGCAGGCGGACATCGACACCGTCGTGCAGTGGCTCACCTCCCATGGCCTGCGGGTGAACGTCGTCCACCAGAACGGTCTCACG
>DATJSR010000008.1:0-16028 GCA_035504015.1 Steroidobacteraceae bacterium | reverse complement strand
GCAGTGGGGACATCCGAGCCAGAGCACTTCGATGACCTGCACCTTGCCGGGCGCCACGTTGACGGGCTGCGCCGGCACGATCGGATCGTAGTTGATGCCCGGCTTCCAGCGGCCGCTCGGCAGCTGCTGCTCCGGGGGCAGCGCTGCCAGATGCTCGAGCGAGGCAGTGCCCGGCTCATCCGTGGCGTCCTCGGCGCTCGTCGCGGCCGCACTGTTCGTGGCACTGCTCGCCGCGCTCGCCTCGGCAGTGCCTGCGGGGCTTTGCTCGACGCTCGCCGGCGCACCGGGACTGGCCGCGCTGGAGTTCGCCGCCATGTGCGCAGGCTCGCGCCCGCAGGCGCACAGGCTGCAGAGGCTCGAGACGAGAAGGAGAGCGAGAGCGCGATGCATCAGATTCCTCGATGGCCTGCGCGGCGCCGCGACCGCGGGGTCCAGCATGCGCTGTCGGGTCAGCGCATTCCCTGCACGTAGGAGGCCACGTTGCGCATGTCCTCGGGCTTCAGCAGCTTCGCGATGGTGGTCATCATGATGGCGTTCGGGCTCTGGGGCTTGCCTGCGGCCGCGCCCGCGTAACGGGCGCCACTGGCGTAGTCGGTGAGCTGCTTGACCACGTACTCCGCGAACTGCGCGCGCAGGGCCGGATACCCGCTCGCCAGGTTGCCGCGGCCCACCGGGCCGTGACAGGCGATACACGCTGGGATGCCCCGCGCGGGATCGCCTTCGTGATAGAGGGCCTCGCCGGCCTGCCAGTACGAGGGGTCGGCCTCGCCGCCGAGCGGCGTCTGTGCCTCGTAGTACACCGCGATATCGTGCATGTCCTTGTCCGAGAGCGTTGCCCCCATCGGCATCATCACCGCGTTGTTGCGCACGGCCGCCTTGAAGAGCTGCAACTGCTGATTGATGTAGACGGCATTCTGCCCGGCAAGTTTCGGCCATTGCGGGTTGGTGCTGTTGCCGGCCGGCCCGTGGCAGGCCGTGCACACGGCCGTTTTCGCGGCACCCTGCTGCACCGACCCGTCGGCATAGGGGTACGGGAGGACCGCGGGAGGGGCGGCGTGCGCGGCCGGCCCGCTGAGACTCACGATGGCTGCCGCGGCCAGCGCGATACCAAGACCGCGGCCGCCTGTCATCCTCTCAAGCATTGTCGTGGAAAGCTCCCGGTGGCAAAGGTCGCGAATTGTACACTAGAGCCTGACGCCTGCTTTTTCTCGCCGCCGTGAGCCGCTTCTCCGCCGCCTCGTTTCTTCTCAGCGCCGCCGACCCCGGGCAGTTTCCGCCCGACTGTGGCCTCGAGATCGCCTTCGCGGGACGCTCCAATGCAGGCAAGTCGAGCGCGATCAACGCCATCCTGGCGCGCCGCGGGCTCGCTCGCAGCGGCAAGACCCCGGGCCAGACGCGCCTGGTGAATTTCTTCGGGGTGGGCCCGGAGCGCCGCGTGGTGGATCTGCCGGGCTATGGCTATGCACGCGTGCCCGAGCGCGAGCGCTCGCAATGGGGGCCGCTCATCGAGCGCCTGCGCGAGCGAGCGAGCCTCGCCGGACTGTTCCTCATCGTCGATGCGCGCCGCGGGATTTCCGAATCCGACCTGGCGCTCATCGCCTGGGCGGACCCAGCCCGGCGTGCCATTCACGTGCTGCTGTCGAAGGCGGACAAGCTCACGCGCCGCGAGGCGAGCGCCGCGCTGCGGGAGGCACGGCACGGCCTGCCTGCGCACGCGAGCGTGCAGCTGTTCTCCGCCGTCGACGGCACCGGGGTTGCCGAGGCGCAGCGGGCGTTCACGCAACTGCTCGATCAGAGGGAGGGGAAATAAAAGACCCCGGTGGCGTGAGCCACCGGGGCAGACTAACCCGGCACAGGTCTCATGAACCGGGTTGACCCGCTCAGGGAGGGAAGCGGGGAGTGCTGGAGGCACTCGCAAAATTAGACGGCATACCCCCCCTGAAGTTCCACCGCCCGCCGCGAAATATTTTTTATTACAATCAATGACTTGACTTACAGTCTGTAGCTTCGGCGCTACAGCACCGAGTCAGTGCGCCTCGTCCCAGTTGGCCCCGATGCCGATCTCCACGCGCAGGGGGACGGCAAGCTCGGCCGCGCCCACCATGCGCTCGCGCACCGCAGCGGCCAGCTCCTGTGCGGCGTCGGCCCGCACCTCGAGCACCAGCTCATCGTGCACCTGCAGCAGCAGCCGCGCCGGGGCGCTCTCGCGCTCGCACCACGCATCCACCTCGATCATCGCGCGCTTGATGATATCGGCGGCGGTTCCCTGCATCGGCGCATTGATCGCCGCCCGCTCCGCGTACTGCTGCAGCGGGCGATTGCTCGAGCGAATGTCGGGCAGGTACAAGCGTCGCCCATACACGGTCTCGACGTAGCCCATCTGCCGCGCGCGCACGCGGGTCTCGTCCATGAAGCGCTTCACCGCCGGATAGCGAGCGAAGTAGCGCTCCACGTAGCCTTGCGCGGAAGTGCGATCGATCCCCAGCTGCCGCGCGAGCCCGAAGGGCGACATGCCGTAGATCAGCCCGAAGTTGATGGTTTTCGCGAGCCGGCGCTGATCGGCGCTCACCGCCTGCAGCGGCACGCCGAAGATCTCCGCGGCCGTTGCCTGGTGCACGTCGCGATCCTCGGCGAAGGCACTGAGCAGTCCCGGATCGCCCGACAGGTGCGCCATGATGCGCAGCTCGATCTGTGAGTAGTCGGCAGCGAGCAGCAGCTGACCGGGCGGCGCGATGAACGCCTGACGGATGCGGCGACCCTGTGCGCTGCGGATCGGGATGTTCTGCAGGTTCGGATCCGCGGAGGAGAGCCGGCCGGTGGCGGCCACGGCCTGCTGATACGAGGTGTGCACGCGTCCCGTTGTCTCGTCGATCTGCTCCGGCAATTTGTCGCTGTAGGTCGATTTGAGCTTCGCCAGCGCGCGGTAATCGAGGATGATCCGCGGCAGCGCGTAGGATGCGGCGAGCTCCTCGAGCACATCTTCGGCCGTCGAGGGCTGACCGGTGGGTGTCTTGCGCAGCACCGGCAGCTGCAGCCGCTCGAAGAGCACCTGCTGCAATTGCTTGGGCGACTCGAGGTTGAGCTCGCAGCCCGCCTCCTGGCGCGCCCGCTCGAGCAGCTGCGCGAGCTCCGTACTGATCTCGCGACTCTGCGCGCGCAGACGCTCGCGCTCGATGAGCACCCCGCGGCGCTCCATGCGCAGCAGCACCGGCACCAGCGGCTGCTCGATCTCGACATACACGCCCGCGAGCGCCGGCACGCTCTCGAGCTCCGGCCACAGCGCCTGATGCAGCCGCAACGTCACATCGGCGAGCTGTGCGGCGTACTCCGCGGCGCGCTCGAGCGGCACCTGATTGAAGGGCAGCTGCTTGGCGCCGCGCCCGGCGACCTCCTCGAGCCGCAGCGGCGTGGTGCCGAGATAGCGTGCCGCCTCCGTCTCGGTGTCGTGTCGCGTGGCGACGCTGTTCCAGACGTATGACTCGAGCATGGTGTCGTAACGCATGCCGCGCAAGGCAATGCCGTGATTGAGCAGCACGTGCGCGTCACGCTTGAGGTGATGACCGAGCTTCGGGCGCTCGGGATCTTCGAGCAGCGGCCGCAACGCCTCGAGCACCCGCGCGCGCTCGAGCTGCGCGGGTGCGCCCGCATAGTCATGGCCGAGCGGCACATAGGCCGCACGACCGGGGCTATCGCAGAGCGCGATGCCGACGAGCGCCGCGCAGCGGCTGTCGGAGCTCGAGCCCTGCGTTGCGAGCGTGACGAGCGTCGTCTCGCGCAGGCTCGCGATCCATCGCTCGAGCTGCGCCCACTCGAGCACCGTCTCGTACTGCGCGGGAATGCGCGCCAGGGCGAGCGCCGTCTCCGTGGGCGCGTAGGAGCCGGCGGCGGGCGCTGGCGGGGCGGCACCCTTTAGAATCTGCGGGGTCTCGGTCGCTCGGCCCGCCGGCGGGGTCGGCTCGAGGCTGGCCGAGCCCTGCGGCGCAGCTGCCGAAGGGCGGGCTGCGCCGGCAGCGCCCGCGAGCGCACCCCCGGACTCCTCGAGCTGCCGCAGCAGCGCGCGCAGCTCGTAGCGTGTGTAGAGGGCGCGCAGTGCGCTGCGGTCGGGCTCCCCGGGGCGCAGATCCTCGATGCTCACCGGCAAGTCGATGTCCGCATGCAGCGTGGCGAGCCGCCGCGAGAGCTCGAGAGTCGTCAGGCCCGCGCGCAGGTTCTCGCCCACCTTGCCCTCGATCTCGCCCGCATGCGCGATGAGCTCATCGAGCGTGCCGTAGCGGCCGAGCCATTTGGCAGCGGTCTTCGGCCCGACCTTGGGGATGCCGGGAATGTTGTCCGAGGTATCTCCGACGAGCGCGAGATAGTCGATGATCTGCTCGGGATAGACGTCGAACTTGGCTTTGACCCCGGCGCGATCGAGCGTCGTCTGGCTCATGGTGTTGACCACCGTGATCGCCTCGCTCACGAGCTGCGCCATATCCTTGTCGATGGTCGAGATGATGACGCGATAGCCCTGGCGTGCCGCGCGGCAGGCAAGAGTTGCGATCACATCGTCCGCTTCCACCCCCTCGATCCGCAGCAGCGGCAGATGCAGCGCCTGCAAGATGCTGAAGAGCGGCTCGATCTGCGCCCGCAGGTCGGTGGGCATCGCCGGCCGATGCGCCTTGTACTCGGCGAATATCTGATCGCGGAAGGTACGCCCCGGCGCATCGAACACCACCGCGATGAGCTGCGGCTGCTGCTCGCGCAAGAATTTCAGCACCATGTTGAGCACGCCGAGCACCGCTCCGGTGGGCTCCCCGCGCGAGTTGGAAAGCGGCGGCAGGGCGTGGAAGGCGCGATAGAGGTAGGAGGAGCCGTCGACGAGGACGAGCGGTGCGCTCTTGCTCATTCCGGGCGGCCGTTGTCGCGGCTGCCCGCCGCGCCGCCCGTCGACGCGCTGCTCGAGCTCGCCGAACCGGAGGAGACGGCCGCGCCGCCGCTGGCGGCGCTCGCCGCGCCGGAGCGAGTCACTACCTTGGCGTTGCGATCCGGCAGGTACAGCGGCCCCTTTTGCCCGCAACCGCCGAGCGCGAGCGCCCCGAGGAGCCCCAGCAGCGCGGCCGCCCTCCAGCCCGAGCCGAGCCCATCGGCACGGGCACGCGCCCGCCGCCGCAGCTCAAGACTTGAGCTTCTGCGCGACACGTCGGTAAGCCTCGCGAAATGAAATCCCCTCGCTTTGCACCAGCGCGTAGGCCTGCTCGGCGGCGTGCAGCTCCGGGTCGAGCCGGATGCGCTCGTGCCGGAACTCGAGCGCGCCGAGCGCCGATGGCAGCAAGTCCAGGGTCTGAGCCGCCGCGTCGATCGCGCGAAAGAGCGGCGCCTTGATGAGCTGCAGATCGCGCTGATAGCCCGAAGGCAGCTTCGCGCACACCGCCAGCACCTCGAGCAGGCTCGCCTGTGCGGTGGCGGTGCGCGCCCGCACGAGCTCGAACACATCGGGGTTGCGCTTCTGCGGCATGATCGAGGAGCCGGTGGTGAAGGCATCCGCAAGGCTCACGAAGCCGAACTCGCGCGTATAGAACAGCAGCACGTCGGCGGCGAGGCGCCCGAGATCCTGCATCAGCAGGGCGATCTCGAAGAGCACGCCGGCCTCGGCCTTGCCGCGCGAGAGCTGCACGGCGCTCACCGGCTCGTGCGTGCCGGCAAAGCCGAGCGCGCGCGTGGTCGCCTCCCGATCGAGCGTGAGGCCTGGCGTGCCGTAGCCCGCCGCCGAGCCGAGCGGATTCTTCCCCAGGCGACGCTGCGCGGCACGCAAGCCCTCCGCATCGTCGCGGATCTCGGTGGCGAAGCCGCCGGCCCACAGCGCCACCGTGCTCGGCATGGCCTGCTGCATGTGGGTGTAGCCGGGCAGCGCGATCGTGCCCTGACGCTGCACGAGCGCTTCGAGCGCCGCGGCCACCGCGAGGGTGCTCGCGGCGAGCTCCTCCACGGCATCGCGCAGGTACAGGCGCAGCGCGGTCAACACCTGATCGTTGCGCGAGCGCCCGAGATGAATCCGCCCGCCGAGCTCCCCCAGACGCTGCGTCAGGTGCCGCTCGAGGGCGGTCTGACCATCCTCGTCCGCGAGCTCGATCCGCCAGGCGCCGCGCGCGTGCTCCTGAGCGAGCTCACGCAGCGCCGCACACAGTGCCGCGCAATCGCTCGCCGTGAGCAGCCCCTGTGCCGCGAGCATCTGGGCGTGCGCGATCGAGGCAGCCACGTCGTAGCGCACCAGGCGCTCATCGAGCGCGTGATCCTCGCCGGCGGTGTAGCGCAGCACACGCTCATCGAGCGGTGCGCCCTTGTCCCACAGCCGCGTCATGCGCGCACCTCGTCAGCCCCCTGCGACCGCGCCGCTTGCGCCAGCCCCGGCCTCGCTCGTCTGTTGCTCGGCGGCGGTGAGCGCATCCACATCGGACACGATCAGCGTGCCGGTGCCCTCATTGGTGAACACCTCGGCGAGGATGCCCTCGGGGGAGGCGTAGGAGACCACGTGCACGCGGCGTACGCCGTCACGAATCGCCTTCTCGATCGCACGCGCCTTCGGCAGCATGCCGTCGCTGATGAGTCCTGCTTCGCGCAGCCGCGCGAGCCCGCGCACGTCGGTGTAGGAGATGAGCGAGCCGGGATCATCGACGCGCTCGAGGATGCCGGGTGCGCCCGTACAGAGGATCAGCTTCTCGGCACCGAGCGCGGCGCCGATCTCGGCAGCGACCGTATCCGCGTTGATGTTGAGCAGCACGCCGTGCTCGTCGGCCGAGAGCGGGCTCACGACCGGCATCAGGCCGCTGTCGAGCAGCTTGCGGATGACCCCGACCTCGATGCGGTCGATGTCGCCCACGAAGCCGAAGTCGACGGTCTCGTCGGCGCCCTCGAGCCTCATGGGCGGGCGTTTGTGCGCGCGCACCAGTCCGGCATCCACACCCGAGAGCCCCACGGCATCGATGTTGAGGTCGCGGCAGGTAGCGAGAATGCGTGTGTTGATGAGGCCGTTGAGCACCATGGCCGTCACCTCGATGGAGCGCTCGTCGGTGACGCGCCGGCCCTGCACCATGCGGGTGCTCACCCCGAGTGCGGTCGCGATCTCGGTGACCTGGGGCCCCCCGCCGTGCACGAACACGACCCGCACGCCGAGGTGATGCAGGATTCCGATCTGCTCGATGAGTGCGCGCGTCGCCGCTGGGTCGCCGAACACGCCGCCGCCCGCCTTGACCACGAAGGTCTTGCCCTTGTAGAGGCGGATATAAGGCGCCGCGCTGCGCAGTGCGCGAATCGCGAGCGCCTGATCCGCTTTGTGCATGATCACGTGCGAGTTCCTTTCAGCATCCGGTAGAGCACCGCCGTCTGTACCAGCAGGCGGTTGTAGGCTTCGCGCTGCACGATGCTGCGCGGCCCATCGAGAACCTCGTCGGCGACGGCGCTGTTGCGCCTCACGGGCAGGCAGTGCATCAGACGGCAGCCGGGCGCGGCTGCCGCAAACCAGCTCTCGCGCACGCACCAGTCGGTGAGCGCGCCTCGCAGCCGGGCATCTGCGGTCGCATCGCCATAGCAGCCCGTCGCCCCCCACTCCTTGGCGTACACCACGTGCGCTCCAGCGAGAGCCTCGTCGCGATCGGCACTCTCGCGCACGTCACCGCCGGCGGCTGCGGCGGCGCGTCGCGCCTTCTCCATGAGCGGCGCAGGTAGCGCGAAGCCCTCCGGTCGCAGCACGATGACCTCCATCCCGCGCATCGCCGCCATGTGCAGTGCCGCCGCCGGCACGGCGAGCGGCAGCGCGCGCGGATGATACGCCCACGAGAGCACGAAGCGGGCGCGACGCGGCACCGCGAGGTCCTCGAGCGTCTTCCAGTCCGCGAGCGCCTGGCAGGGATGATTGATGGCGGACTCGAGATTGATGAGCGGCTTGTCGATGAGCGCAGCCATGGCCCCGAAGCTCGCATCCGCGAGGTCCGCGGCGAGGTCCTTGCCCTCGGCGAAGGCGCGGATGCCGAGCGCATCGCAATAGGACGCGAGCACCGGAATGCCCTCGCGCACGTGCTCGGCCGCGACGCCGCTCATCACCACCCCGAGGCGCGACTCCATCTGCCAGGTGCCCTGTCCGGGGGTGATCACGATGGAGCTGCCACCGAGCCGCGCCATGGCGGCCTGCATGGAGGCGAGAGTGCGCAACGAGGGATTGAAGAAGAGTAAACCGAGAATCTTGCCCGCGAGCGCCTGGGGTTCCGGGGAGCGCTCGAGATGGCCCGCGAGCTCGATCAGGTCGAGGACCTCGCCCCGCTCGAGCTGCGCCAGATCGAGAAAGCGCTGCAGGCTCATGCGGGCAGCGCCGCGAGCGCGGCGGCGAGCAGGTCGACGTGCGCCTCCTCGAGAATGTACGGCGCGAGCACGCGCACGATGTGTGGATCGCTCGCCGTGCCCACGAGGATGCCGCGCGTGAGCAGCTCCGCCTGGATCTGCGCGGCCGGGCGCGTGGTGCGCAGCCCGGTGAGCCAGCCCGCCCCCTGGTGTGCGGTGACCGGACCCACGAGGCACGTGGCCCGCAGATAGCCGCTGACGCGGCGCACGCGCTCGAGCAAGCCCTCGGTCTCGAGCGCCTCGATGACCGCCTCGACCGCCGCGCAGGCGAGCGGGCCACCGCCGAAGGTGGTGCCGAGCGCATCGAGCTTGAGAGCCGCGGCCACCCGCGGCGCCATGAGCAGCGCCGCGACGGGCAGGCCGTTACCCAGTGCCTTCGCCGTGGTGATCATGTCGGGCGTGACGCCGTACAGATTGGCGGCGAAGGGATAACCCGTACGTCCCATGCCGCACTGAACCTCATCGAAGATCAGCACGGCGCCCGTCTCATCGCAGCGCCGGCGCAGCGCCTGCAGATACGGCGCGCCGAGGTCGAAGGCGCCGCCCACGCCCTGGATGGGCTCGACGATCACCGCCGCGGTGCGCTCGCTCACCTGCTCGAGGGCGGCAAAGTCGCGGCGGGGGATGAAGCCTACGTCGAACGGTGTGCGCGGAAAGCCGTACCATTTCTGGGCGGCGCCCCAGGTGAGCGCGCCGGCCGCCGCCGTGCGGCCGTGAAAGCCGTGCTCGAGCGCGATCACCTGCGGGCGCTGCGTCAGACGAAAGGCCATCTTCAGGGCGTTCTCGTTGGCTTCGGCGCCGCTGTTGACGAAGAACACCGTATCGAGCGGCAGCGCGGCGAAACGGATCAGGCGCTGCGCCGCACGCGTGCGCACCTCCATCGGCACGGCGTTGCTCTGGAACTGACAACCCTTCGCCTGCTCGATGAGTGCGCGTGTCCAGCCAGGGTGCCCGTAGCCGAGCGCCGCCACGGCATGGCCGCCATACAGATCGAGTACCCGCTCTCCGCGCGCGCCGCTGAGCCAGACGCCCTCGGCGGACACCACCTCGAGCGGATACTGCGCAAACACGTGGGCGAGATGATCGATCCTCTCGCCCGCGGCGGCGGCGCCCGCGGGCGAGCTCGCCGCTGCGGCATCCACGGCCGGGGAATCGAGTGAGGCGACGGAGCTCATGAGTTTGCCTTCTTCAGGTCCAGCCGGGGGCGGGCGCAGTGAGCCCGCTCGTCTCGGGCAGGCCGAACAGCCGGTTCATCCACTGCACGGCGCCACCGGCCGCGCCCTTGGTGAGATTGTCGAGCACGCACATGACGGCCACGGTTCGGCCGTTCGCGGCGGCGGACAGGTGCGCATAGTTGCTCGCCACCACGTCCTTCAGCCGCGGCGCGCTCTCGGTGACGCGCACGAAGGGCGCCTGCGCATAGAAGCCGCGCAGCGCCTCGCGCACTTGCGCCGCATCGAGGCTCGATGCGAGGGACGCCTGCACCGTCACGTGAATGCCGCGCGCGAACGGTCCGGAATGCGGCACGAAGCTGAAGTCCGCCTCGATGCCGCTCGCCGCGCGAGCGCAGGCCGCGATCTCGGGGACATGACGGTGAGAGAGCGCATTGTAACTGTAGAGGTCGGCATGCCGCAGCGGGTGATGCGTACCCGGCACG
The DNA here is from genome assembly GCA_035504015.1 of Steroidobacteraceae bacterium. Classification (GTDB taxonomy): domain Bacteria; phylum Pseudomonadota; class Gammaproteobacteria; order Steroidobacterales; family Steroidobacteraceae; genus JASHUC01. Next base: position 6,001 of record DATJSR010000008.1, on the reverse strand, counting down.
GGGTTGCGCCCGGAGCCCGTGCTGCCGGTGACGCCCGAGACGAAGAAAGTCGGTGCCGTGAGGCCGAGCTTGAGCAGCGGCACGCTCGCAAGGAGCACCGCGGTGGCGAAGCAGCCCGGATGCGCGACGTGCGGCGTCGCTGCGCTCGCGAGGTGCTCCGGCACCGCGCAGGTGAATGCGGACAGGCGCCCCGGCGCCGCATGCGCGTGTGCATACACCTGGGCGTAGCGCTCCGCCGAGCGATAGCGAAAGTCGGCCGAGATGTCCACGACGCGCAGCTCGCAGCCCGCGGCCTCCGCGGCCGTGAGCAGCTCGTCGATGAGCCCCGCGGCGACGCCGTGCGGGGCGGCGCAGAAGAGCGCAGCGCTCGCATGCTCGCGCAGCGCCGCGGCGATCTGCGGCTGCGATTGAAAACGCGTGTCGGCATACGCGCTCACGAGGTGCGGGAAAGCACTCGCGATGGTCTCGCCCGGCTTGCTCTCCGAGAGCGCCCCGAGGAGCTCGAAGCGCGGGTGGCCGGCGATCAGGCGCAGCAGCTCTCCGGCCACGTAGCCCGAGCCGCCGAGCACCAGCGCCGGAATGCGCGCCGGCTCGCTCGCTCGCGCTGGCGTGGCGCTCATGGGAGGACCGCGCTCATGGGAGGACCGCGCTCATGGGACGGGCTGCGTCTGCGGCTGATCGCTGCCCAGCGATGCGCCGGGCATCCGGCCGGACGCATCCGCATGCGCTACCTCGCCGTTGGCGGTCGGTGCGCGCCGCTCGCCGAGACCGATCGCCTGCAGCACGCAGTCCCCGAGGGCTGCGCCGTCGCTGATGGCGTTGTAGGCGGGTACACCGAGCTGCTTGCGGATGATCTCCACCCCGACCTGGTTGTCGGTAGCGGGACCTGTGACGGCACAGGGCTCGATGTGAAAGCGCTCGCGCAGCAGCTTGACCCCGCCCCAGGCCGCGACCGGGTCATTGGCCGAGAGCACCACGCCGGTGAGGCCCGCGCGGATGTCGGGGCAATCGAGGATCGCATCGACGCCGTAGGTGCCGAGGATGCCGTCGCCGAGCTCGAACACGATCGCCTCGGGCTTGCCCGCGGCGAGCTCCGTCAGCATGGTGCGTGTCAGGGCCGGCCCGTTTGCGCCGGTGGTCGTCACCACCCCGAGATCGGTGAAGATGCGTGTCTGGCGCGCGCCGGCGTCCTCCATCGCGAGGATGTCCCGCCGCAGTGACACGCCCGTGGCTTTGAAAGCATCGACGATGAGGCCGCGATGGCGCATGCGGCTCACGATGGCGCAGGCGGCGGCGGTCTTGCCCGCCTCCATGCAGGTGCCGGCGAGCGCGACCACCGGCACGCCGCGCGTATCGAGGCGCGCATCGCTGGCGAGTGCCCGCGCCCCACCGCGCGCGGGCACGCCGATGCGCTCGGCCAGATAGGGGAAGTGCAGCACCACGCCGAGCACGCGGCAGTCGAAGGGGCGGCCTTTTTCCGGGCTCACCGAGTCGCAGATGCCGAGCACGCCGCCGATATTGAGCATCTGGATGACATCGCCCACGCGCAGCGTCGCGGGCACGTAGCCGGAGTAGCCGAAGAGTGCCTTGCGGTGCCCGAGCGCCCCCACCACGATGTCGCCCTTGCCGACCTTGGCCATGCGCCCGCTCGTGAGCTCGAGGGTGTTGTAGGTCGATTTGTTGGTGAGCACCTCGACCACGATGACGACGCCTTCCTCGGCGGGAATGTCGGGCGCGATGCGCACCTCGTGCAGCAGGCCGCAGGCCTGGGTGACCGAGGCGATCTTGTCGACGACGAGGGTCCTCATGGCTCTCTCCGGTTGGCGGAGTGGGTGCTCGACGCGCGCGCCTCGCCGGCACGGCGGTGAAATACGCCCGGCAGGGAGACGATCTTGGAGAAGCCGAGCGCATCGGCCGCCGTCCACTCGCCCGCGGCCTCGCCGTAGACGCCGCGCGAGGCCGCCATCAGCGAGTGCGGTGAGTCCACACCCTCGATGAACAGCCGTCCCGGCCCCATGAGCATGCGCACCTCGCCCGTGACGCGCTCCTGTGAGGACAGCAACAGCGCCTCGATGTCGCGGCAGACCGGGTCGAGGAGCTGGCCTTCGTGCACCAGGTCCCCGTAGGGCTGGGCGACGAGCTCCTTGATGCGCTGCTGGCGCCCCGTGAGCACCAGCTTCTCGAGCTCCCGATGCGCGGTGAGCAGTGCCTCGGCCGCGGGCGCTTCGAAGGCGACGCGGCCCTTGGTGCCGATGATGGTGTCCCCGAGGTGAATGCCACGCCCGATGCCAAAGGCGGCCGCGAGCGGCTCGAGCGCCTCGATGAGCTGCACGGGCGAGAGCGCACGCCCATCGAGGGCGACCGGTCGGCCACGCTCGAAGGCGATGACGTGATGCTCGGGAGCCCGCGGGCGCACGAAAGCGTCCCGCGTGAGCACCCAGGCCTCCTCGGGAATGCTGCCGGAGGAGGTGAGCGTCTCTTGTCCGCCGATCGTCACGCCCCACAGGCCGCGGTTGACGGAGTAGGCGGCGCCGAAGGGAGGCACCGGCAGCGCTCGCTCCTGCAGGTACGCGAGCTCCTCCTGGCGCTTGAACGCCTGATCGCGCACCGGCGCCAGCACCTGCAGATCCGGGGCGAGGGTGCGCAGCGCCACCTCGAAGCGCACCTGATCGTTGCCGGCAGCCGTGCAGCCGTGCGCGATGGTGTTGGTGCCGAGGCGGCGTGCCATGTGCGCGATGGTCTGCGCCTGCATCACCCGCTCGGCTCCCACGCACAGCGGATAGAGCTGCCCGCGGCGCACGTTGCCGATGATGAGAAAGCGCAGCACCTGCTCGAAGTAGTCGGCGCGCGCATCGACCAGGTGATGCGCCACCGCGCCGAGCTGCCGCGCGCGCTGCTCGAGCGTGCGCGCGGCCGCGGCATCGATCCCACCGGTGTCCACGGTGACCGTAATCACGGGACGGCCGTGATGTTCCGCGACCCAAGGCACCAGGAAAGAGGTGTCGAGACCGCCGGAGTAAGCGAGGACGATCGGCTGCTTGCCGTCGGAGGATGCGTTGGCCATGGGATGTTAGAGTGCGAATTGGGCGCGCAGCTGCGCGATGAGCTTCGCTTGGGCGGCGGAGCCGACGGTGGCGATGAAGATGGTGTCATCGCCGGAGATGGTGCCGACGACCTCCGGCCAGTCTGCCTTGTCGATGGCCACGGCGACGCTCTGCGCCGCGCCGATGGTCGTGCGCACGATGGTGAGCGATGACCCGGCCGTGCGGATCTGGCGCACGAACTGCGCGAGCATCGCAAAATCGCCGTTGGCGTGCGTCACCTCATCGGGCGGCATCACGTAACGACCGCTCGCCTTGAGCACGCCCAGGTCGCGCAGATCGCGGCTGACGCTCGACTGCGTGACCTGGTAGCCGTCCCGGCGCAGCATGCCGACGAGCTCGTTCTGCCGGCGCACGATGCCGCTGCGCAGAATGCGCACGATGGCGCTGCGGCGCTCGCGCTGCTGATGGTCGCCGTCGGCGGGGCGTAGGGAGGCGTGCATAAAGTTGCGCAGATTGTGCATATTGATGCATCGCTGTCAAGCAGGAGGTGTCGCGGCATGACCAAGCTGGCACGGGTGTGCGTCTACTGCGGTGCGAGCGCGGGACATGACCCCGCGTACAGGCGTGCCGCCGAGCGCTTCGGTGCGGCACTCGTGCGCCGTGGTATCGCGCTCGTCTACGGCGGCGGCAGCGTCGGCATCATGGGCGCGCTCGCCGATGCGGTGCTCGCGGCGGGCGGCACTGCCATCGGCGTGATTCCCCGGGCGCTGATGGAGCGTGAGCTCGCGCACCAGCGCCTCACGGAGCTGCACGTCACCGCCTCGATGCACGAGCGCAAGGCGCTGATGGCGGAGCTCGCCGATGCCTTCGTCGCGCTCCCGGGCGGCATCGGCACGCTCGAGGAGCTGTTCGAGATCTGGACCTGGGCGCAGCTCGGGCTGCATGGCAAGCCCTGCGGCTGGCTCGACGTGAACGGCTACTTCGGCAAGCTCGCCGCCTTCCTCGACCTCGCCGTGGAACAGGGCTTCGTGCAGCTGCGCGATCGTGCGCGGCTGCTCACCGCCGCCGAGCCCGACGAGCTGCTCGCGGCGCTCGCGGCCTACCGCGCACCGCACACGGAGCGCTGGGTGCGGCGCGAGGAGCTGTAGTTACGCTCGCAGTGCCTCCTGCGCCTCACCCGTCACTGCGCCGCTGGCATCGAAGCGTCGCTCGATCACGAGTCCCGCGCCCGAGGGCTCGAGCAGCACGACGCTGGAGCAGCGCGTGCCGTAGCGGGGATGCAGCACGAACGGGGACGACAGCACCCGCTCCCATTCGCTGCTGAGTCCGGTGTCGGGCAGGCTTCCCTCATGGGCCTCCGCCGGTGCGCGGTCGGCGAGCATCGCGAGGAGCTCGTCCGGCGGCGGGCTGGGATCGGCCGCGAGCCAGCGGGCGAAGGCGCCGCGCACGCGTGCGAGCTTCGGCCATGGCGTATCGAGCAGGTGATTGCTGAGCCCGTAGATGCCGGGCTCCAGCTCGCGCGCGAACGGCGCTGCGCGATTGCTCGCATACCAAAGGGATGCGTCATCGGTGAGCAGCAGATTGAAGCCTGCGTAGCGGGCCGCTGCAGGCTCGAGCTGTGCGAGGAAATCGCGCGCGCAACGCGGCTGCATCAGGTAATCGGGGATCAATGCGCCGCGCGAGGGGGCATCGGGCGCGCTGCGCTGCAGATCGCGAAAATTGGTGACGATACCGAAGCGGCGCTCGCGATCGAGCGCGAGCCAGGTGCCGCCGGCGCGCAGATCCCGGCCGCCGAGCAGGCGCGCGCCCGGGCGCGGCGACCACCAGCCGAGAGGCGCAGCCGGCCGGTCGTGGAACTCGTCCCGGTTGGCGGCCACGACCAGACGGTAGCGCCGATGCGCGCGCCAGCCGATGACGAGCAGGCACACGAGCGGTGCTGCTCCGTCAGCGTGAGCCGCCGCGCAGCGCCGCGAGGCTCGCGCCGCCGCCGCGGTCGAACCACGTGGCGATGAGCACGAAGGAGATGGCGTGCGCCGGTGGCAACAGCGGCACGTCGGCCCCAGGAGCGAGAGCGCCGCCGGCCCGATAAACGGCGGCCACCTCCTCGCGGCTGAACCAGCGGGCATCCTCGAGCTCGTGCCCGACATGCAACGGCGTGCTCGAATCGGCTTGCGCATGAAAGCCGAGCATCAGCGAGGAGGGAAACGGCCAGGGTTGCGAGGAGTGATAGTCGACACGGCGGACGCGCACCCCGGTCTCCTCGAGCACCTCGCGCGCGACGGCATCCTCCAGGCTCTCCCCCGGCTCCACGAAGCCGGCGATGGTCGAGTAGCGTCCCGGCGGCCAGCTCGCCTGCCGCCCGAGCAGTGCGCGCTCGCCATCGCTCACGAGCACGATGATCGCGGGATCGATGCGCGGAAAGACCTCGTGTGAGCAGCTCGGGTTCGAGCAACGCATGACGTGACCGGCCCGCTCGGGGAAAGTGCGATAGCCGCAGATCCCGCAATAGCGGTGCCGCAGGCGCCAGATGACCAGGGCGCGCGCGTACGCGAGCAGCCCCGCCTCATCGGCCGGCAAGCGGTTCGAGAGCGGGCGCAGCTCCTCGAAGCGCGCGCCGGGGGGCAGCGCCAGCGGCGTCTCATCGCCAAGATCCAGGAGCAGGCTGCGGGTGCCACGGAACCAGCCGAGCAGCACGATGCGCTCGTTGCCCGCCGACTGCACCAGCGGATGATCGCCCGAGAGCCAGGCGATGCGCGGCACATCGGCGGCGCCGGCCTCTTCCATGAGATGCCCGGCGCTGCCGGCCACGAGGTAGCGCGCCCGATGGTCGGCGCGCGCCTCGGCGAGCCAGGACGCCGCCTCGCGCGCCTCGCTGCGCCGATCGATGTAGGGCCCGGAGAACAGATTCGGTGGGTCGCGCAGCAGATCCATGGGACAACCCGCAGGACTTCCGTGAC
>DATJSR010000007.1:0-13328 GCA_035504015.1 Steroidobacteraceae bacterium | reverse complement strand
ACAAGCCGCAGAAGTATCCGGTGATGTTTCGCGCCGCCGATCTGCTCATCATCAGCAAGACCGATCTGCTCGGCGTGCTCGGGGACTTCGACCCGGCGGCCGCTCTGGCGAGCCTGCGCGCGATCGGCGGCACGGCACCGGCGATGTCGCTTGCCAGCCGCAGCGGGGCGGGAATCCCCGAGTGGTGCGACTGGCTGAGCGCGCAGCTCGCCCGGCAACGCACGCTGCTCGCCCCGCGTGCGGGTGCCGCGGCAGTGCCGGCTTAGAAAGGAGAGCGCCCGTGTCGGTGAGCGCCGCGGAATGGCTCGATCGTATCGGCAAGCTGGCGCCGGCGCGGCTCGTCAAGATTCTCAACGTCTGCGGCGGGCACGAGCGCTCCATCACGCAGGCGGGCCTGCGCGGGGCCTTGCCTGCCAACATCGAGCTCGTTCCCGGGCCGGGCTGTCCGGTGTGTGTGTGTCCGGAGGAGGATGTCTACGAGGCCATGCAGCTGGCGCTGCGCGAGCGCGTCACGCTGCTTGCCTTCGGCGACATGCTGCGCGTGCCGGTGAATCTGCCCCGCCGCGAGCCACGCTCGCTCGAGCAGGCACGGGCAGCCGGAGCGGACATCCGGCCGATCGCAAGTCCCCTGCAGGCCGTGCAGCTCGCCGCGAGCATGCCGCAGCGTCCCGTGGTCTTCTTTGCCGCGGGCTTCGAGACGACCACGGCACCGGTCGCGGCGATGCTCGCCGAAGGGGTGCCCGCGAATCTCTCCGTGCTGCTCTCGGGCCGGCTCACCTGGCCGGCCGTCGCCATGCTGCTCGAGGGCGGAGATGTGGCCTTCGATGCGCTGATCGCTCCGGGGCACGTCTCCACCGTGATGGGACCGGAGGAGTGGCGCTTCGTGTCTGAGAAGCACGGGGTGCCGGCCGCCATCGCCGGGTTTCGGCCCGATACGCTTCTGGCGGCCATCGCTTCGGTGCTGCGGCAGCTGCAAGCAGGGCAAGCACGGCTCGAGAACTGCTATCCCGAGGCCGTGCGCCCGGGCGGCAACGCGCGGGCGCGCCAACTGCTCTCGCAGGTGATGCAGGTCGTGGATGCGAACTGGCGCGGCATCGGCGTCATACCGGCGTCGGGCTTCGAGCTCACGAGCGATTACGCGGCGCACGATGCCCGGCGGCTGTTTCCGGCCTATCGCCACGAGGTGCGCAAGCGCATGGGGGAGATGCCCCCGGGCTGCGACTGCGCGCGCGTGGTGCTCGGCAAGCTCTACCCGGACGAATGCCGCCTCTACGGCGTTGCCTGCACGCCGCGCACGCCCATCGGGCCGTGCATGGTCTCCGATGAGGGTGCCTGCCGCATCTGGTGGGCGAGTGGACGGCGCAAGCGGCGTGAGTCCGCGCCAGATGCCCTTGCCGTCTGAGCCGTGCGTCTCGAGGCGCCGGCTGCGCCTGAGCGGTCACGTGCAGGGGGTGGGCTTCAGGCCTTTCGTCTATCGCCTGGCGCACACACTCGAGCTCTCCGGCAGCGTGCGCAATCTGCAGGGTGAGGTCGAGATCGTGGTGCAGGGCGCGCCCGCCTCGCTCGAGCGCTTCGCACACGAGGTGATCGAGCAGGCTCCGGCGCTCGCGCGGCCGCGGCTGCTCTCCTGCGAGGCGCTCGCCGTGTACGCGCTCGATGCGCAGGAGGTGGCGAGCGAGGGGGCGACGCCGGACATCCCTTCCTGCGCCGCCGAGCGCTTTCGCATTCTCGAGAGCGTCGCGAGCGAGGACGCGCACGTGTTCGTGCCGCCCGACCTCTTCCTATGCGATGCATGCCTCGCGGAGCTCAACGATCCGCTCGACCGCCGCTCGCATTATCCCTTCATCAATTGCACCGCATGCGGACCGCGCTACACGCTGATCGAGTCGTTGCCCTACGACCGAGCGCGCACCACCATGGCGAGCTTTGCGCTGTGCGAGGAGTGTGCCCGTGAGTATGCCGATCCGCTCGATCGACGCTTCCACGCCGAGCCGGTGGCCTGTGCCGCGTGCGGCCCGCAGCTGTGGCTGGAGGAGGATGCCGCGCAGGCGGGCACGAGCGCGTTACGCGGCGCGGGCGCGCTCGCCCGTGCCGTCGAGCTGCTGAGGCTCGGTCGCACGCTCGCCGTCAAGGGGATCGGCGGCTATCACCTCTTGTGTGATGCGACCTGCACCGCTGCCATCGAGCGCCTGCGTACACGCAAGCGCCGTCCCGACAAGCCGCTCGCCGTGATGTTCCCGCAGAGCGGAGCGGATGGCCTGGCGCGCGTGCACCAGGAGGTGCATCTGACGCGGCTCGAGGCGGCGCTGCTGCGCTCAGCGGCGCGACCCATCGTGCTCGCGGCGCGCCGCCGGGGCGGGCAGCTGAGCGAGGCGATCGCACCCGGGCTCGATGAGGTGGGCGTGCTTTTGCCCTACAGTCCCTTGCATCATCTGCTGCTCGCGGACGTGGATCGCCCTGTGGTTGCGACCTCCGCCAACCTGAGCGGGGAGCCGGTGCTCACCGCAGAGGCCGCGGTGCGCACGCGCCTGCGTGGCGTTGCCGATGCAGCCTTGCATCACGACCGGCCGATCGCGCGCCCCGCCGATGACACCGTGATGCGCGTGGTGCGCGGGCGAGCGCGGCTGCTGCGCGCGGGACGCGGCCGAGCGCCCCTCGAGCGCGAGCTGCCCTGGCGCCTGGCATCCCCCGTGCTCGCCGTGGGGGCGCACCTCAAGGCGACGGTCGCCCTGGCCTGGGAGAATCGCGCGGTCGTCTCGCCGCACATCGCCGACCTCAGCAGTGTGCAGAGCGAGGCGGTGTTTGCGCAGATCATCGAGGATCTGCAGCGCCTCTACGGCGTGCGGGCGGCGCGGGTGCTCTGCGATGCCCACCCCGGCTATGCCAGCTCGCGCTGGGCGGTGCGCTCGGGCCTGCCACTGACACGCGTTCTGCACCATCATGCGCACGCCTCGGCGCTCGCCGGCGAGCATCATGCCGAGGAGAGGCTCCTCGTGTTCGCCTGGGATGGCGTCGGCTACGGCGATGACGGCACGCTCTGGGGCGGGGAGACGCTACTCGGCGGCGCCGGCCACTGGGTGCGCATCGGCAGCGTGCGCCCGTTTCGCCCGCCGGGCGGTGAGCTCGCGGCGCGGGCTCCCTGGCGCAGCGCCGCGGCGCTGTGCTGGGAGCTCGGTACACAGCTCGGCAGCGCGTTCGGCCCTGAGCTCGACGCCCGGGCGGCGCCGCTCGCGCGGCACGCCTGGGAGCAGCGGGTGAACTCACCCGCGACGAGCTCGATCGGACGGCTGTTTGATGCCGCGGCGGCGCTGGTCCTCGGGATCCGCGAGACGAGCTACGAGGGGCAGGCGCCCATGCAGCTCGAAAGCGCCGCGCGCCGTGCGCTCGCCGGTGAGCGACATCTGCAGCCGCGTCTCGCCGGAGCGCTCGGCCTGCCTCGCAGCGCCGACGCCCAGGGCCTCGAGCGGCTCGACTGGGCGCCCCTGGTGGGCGATCTCATGACCAGCGAGGACTCACCCGGGGCGCGCGCGGCACTCTTTCATGCGCGCCTTGCCGCGAGCATCGTAGCGATCGCCAGCGAGCAGCAGCGCCGCTGCGGCATCGAATGCGTCGGCCTCACCGGAGGGGTCTTCCAGAATCGTCTGCTCACCGAGCTCGCACAGCAGGCTCTGGAGGAGCAGGGCTTCAGGGTGCTCACTCACGAGTGTGTGCCCTGCAACGACGGGGGTCTGAGCTACGGGCAGATCCTCGAGCATGCGGCGCGCGCCCGCCCGAGCACCGCGAGCGCCTAAGGATGCTGTGGTTCGAGCCGCCGTTCGTGCGCATCCTGCAGAGGGAGTTTGGGCGCAGTCTGCGCTTTGCGGGCGCCGCGGCGCACGAGATCTCCCCACCCGCGAGGCCCTGCCAGCTCTACGTGCACGTGCCGTTCTGCAGCGCGCTCTGCCCCTTCTGCTCCTTTCACCGCGTCGCGTATCGCGAGGCGAAGGCGCACCCGTACTTCGAGGCGCTGCGCCGGGAGATCCGCGGCTATCACGCACGGGGCTTCGCCTTCACCGATGTGTACGTGGGCGGTGGCACGCCCACGGTCGCGCCGCAGGAGCTCCTCGAGACGCTCGAGCTCGTGCGCACGCTCTGGCCGATCCGCACGATCTCTGTGGAGACCAACCCGAATCACCTGCAGCAGCCACTCCTCGACTCGCTGCGCGCCGCCGGTGTCGATCGGCTGTCGGTGGGCGTGCAGAGCTTCGATGACACGCTGCTCGAGCAGATGCAGCGCTACGTCGCGTACGGCAGCGGCGCGGAGATCCGCGAGCGCCTCGCGGCCGCGCGCGGCTTGTTTCGCACGCTGAACGTGGACATGATCTTCAATCTTCCCAACCAGAGCGAGCAGATGCTGGATGCCGACCTGGCGGTGCTGCGCGAGCTCGCCGTGGATCAGGTCTCCTTCTATCCGCTGATGACTGCCCCCTCGGCGCGCCTCAAGATGGACCAAACCGTGGGCCGCGCCGATCCCACGCGCCGGCACCGCCTCTACGAGCGCATTCTCGAGGCCCTGCAGCCTCAGTACGCGGCGAGCTCGGCCTGGTGCTTCTCGCGCAGGGCGCCCGCGGGCAGCGCTAGCGCATCGCCGATGATCGATGAATACATCATCGATCAGGACGACTATGTCGGGGTGGGCAGCGGCGCATTCTCCTACGTGAACGGCTCGATGTACTCGACCACCTTCTCGCTCAATCAGTACGGGCGGCTCGCGGCCGCCGGGCCGGCCATCACCCAGAGCAAGCGCCTCAGCCTCAAGGAGCGCATGCGCTACGATTTCCTGGTGCGGCTCTTCGGGCTCACGCTGCCGTATCAGTACGTGCAGCGCAAGTACGGCCGGGCGTTCTGGGTGTACATGGCCCCGGAGCTCGCCGCCATGGCAGCGATCGGCGCGCTGCGCACACAGCCCGACGGGCTCGGCCTGACGCCGCGCGGCATGTACTGCTGGGTGCTCATGATGGCGGAGTTCTTCAATGCCGTGAACGCCTTTCGGGATGCGATGCGCCTGCACATCCGCGCGGAGCTGGAGCTGAGGGCTGCATGACTCCCCCCGCATGAGTTCCCTGGAGCATCGCCCCGTATGAGTCTCGAGGACAGTCACATCGCGCTCGCGCACGGCAATGGCGGCCGCTACATGCGCGAGCTCATCGAGACCGTGTTCGCGCGACAGCTCGCAAGCCCGGCGCTCGATACGCGCGCCGATGCGGTGAGCCTGCCCTGGGATACGCGCGAGGGCGAGCTGCTGTTCACCACGGACGGCTTCACCGTACAGCCGCTCGAGTTTCCGGGCGGGGACATCGGCTCGCTCGCCGTGCACGGCACCACCAACGACCTCGCGGTCTGCGGTGCCGTGCCACGCTATCTCAGTCTCAATGTCTTCGTGGAGGAGGGCTTCGAGGTCGCGCTCCTCGAGCGCCTCATCGCGAGCCTCGCGCGCAGCGCGCGCGAGGTGGGCGTGCAGGTCGCCGCGGGCGATACCAAGGTCCTGCGGCGCGGCGAGGGCGGCGGACTGTACCTGGCGACCACGGGCATCGGCGTGCGCCCGCGCGGTCTTGCGCTCGGGCTCGGGCAGATCCGTACCGGGGACCGCCTGCTCGTGAGCGGTCCGATCGGCGCGCACGGCATCGCGGTGCTGCTCGCCCGGGAGCAGTTCGGACTGCGCGGCGATGTCTGCTCGGATGCGGCAAGCGTGCTGCCGCTCACCCTCGCGGTGCGCGATCTGCCCGGACTGCGCTTCATGCGTGATCCCACGCGCGGCGGGCTCGCAACCGTGATGCACGAGCTCGCTCAGGCGAGCGGCCTCGGCGTGCGCCTCGAGGAGACGGCGATACCGGTCGAGGAGCCGGTGCGCTCGGTGTGCGAGATGCTCGGCTACGACCCGTATTACCTCGCCTGCGAGGGTCGCGTGGTGGCCGTGGTCGCTCCGGAGCAGGCCGAGACGGCACTCGCGCGCTGGCGCGCCTTACCGACCGGGCGTTCCGCGGCGCTCATCGGTGCGCTCGGGGCAGGCCCGAGCGGGCGGGTCGTGCTCGCCACTCCTCTCGGAGGCGAGCGCTACCTCGAGGAGCTCGAGGATGATCCGCTGCCGCGCATCTGCTAGGGCGGCGCTGCAAGCGGCGTGGGGTCGATATAGATCTGGTAGCGGCAGATCAGGCTGCCGCGCAGCTCGAAAACGTTGCAGAAGGGCAACGTGACCACCCGGCCATCGTGCAGCGTGTAGCTCACCTCACCCTGGCAGACGAGACTGTTCTGCCCGTGCCACACGCGCAGCAGCAGATGCGAGAGCTTTTGGAAGCTGGCGAACACGCTCTCGACCACCTTGCCGATGGCGGCATGGCCGCTCACCACCGGCCCACTGCCGTAACGGAACAGCGCATCGGGAGTGAGATGTGCGAGGAAACCTTCGGTGCTCTTGGCATCGATGCTCGCGAGGAGCCCCCGTACCCAGTCATCGGTGTTCATGGGTGATCAGCCAGCACCTGCATGCCGGGATGAGAGTGAGCGCGGCGCCCGGGCGCCTATCGTGGAAACCACGTAGTTCGTCGCAGACAGTGTGTCCGTTAGCATCGGCCGAACGCAAGGGGCTCGCACGAGCGGTCGCCGTCGCGAGGGGAGTGAACCGAGATGCGCATCGGGAAGGTCATCACCACGTGGCAGGCGGCATCGGGCATGCTGCTCCTTGCAGCAGCGCTCAGCGCGTGTACCGGCAGCACCGGAGCGCAGGGGCCCGCGGGCTCCGCCGGCGCCACCGGTCCGGTGGGTCCGACCGGTCCCACCGGGCCGATCGCGGCGCTCGAGATCAGCACGGCCAGCTCCATCACCGCCACGATCACCAGCGTCACGGTCCCGACCGCAGCACCCGTGCAGCCGGTGGTGACATTCCAGCTGACCGACCAGATCGGGGAGCCGTTGAAGGGCCTGACGGCCGGCGAGATCTATCTCACCGTCGCAAAGCTCGTCCCGCCGGGGACGCAGTTGAAGGCGGTGCCCCCCCAGACCAGTGCCCCGAGCCCGCTGCCCTCCTACCAGTGGCAGTCCTACATCTACACCAGTGCGAGCCCGGCTCCGACGAGCGCGGGCACGACGACCGACCCCGTCGTGGGCACCGCCGCGCAGCCGCAGGCGACCGTCGAGGCCGGCACCGCGGGTAAGTTCGTCGACAACGGCGACGGCACGTATCAGTACACCTTCTCGAAGGATATCTCCTCCGATCCGGCCGTGACCTACACGTCGAGCCTCACGCACCGGGTCGGCTTCGAGATCCGGGGCGTGACCAATGCCTCGGGCAGCACGATCGCGGCGAACAGTCCCGTCTACACCTTTCAGCCCTCATCGGGTGCGACGAGCGGCATCACGCAGTACGACCTCGTCGATGACACGACTTGTAAGAACTGCCACCAGGTGCTCGCCTGGCACGGCGGGGCGCGCACCGAGATCCAGTATTGCGTGATGTGCCACAACCCGAGCTCGATCGACCCCTCGAGCGGCAATACGCTCGACTTCAAGGTGATGTTCCACAAGATCCACATGGGCGAGAACCTGCCCACGGTGAGCGGCAAGTCCCTGACGGGCGCCACGGTGACGCCGCTCGCGAACTACTACATCTTTGGTTACGAGAACTCGATCAACGACTACTCGACGGTCGCTTACCCACAGAGCGATGCGAGCGGCAACAACACCACCGTCTCGGGTACGGGTCAGCGCTTCTGCGTCACCTGCCACAATGCCAGCGACGCGAACACGCCGCAGACGGGCGACTATGCCACGGCGCCGTCGGCCGAGGCTTGCGGCTCCTGCCACGACGACATCAATTTCGCGACCGGCGTCGGTCACAACAACCAAGTGGCCAACGACACGCAGTGCGTGACCTGCCACGGTCCGAGCTCCACGATCACCACTCCCACCGGCGTTCAGGTGGCCGTGGTGCCGGCGCACCAGACACCGGTCGATAGCGCCATCGCCACCTTTGAGTACAACATCCTCAGTGTCAGCAATACCGCTCCCGGTCAGCTGCCGCTGGCGACGATCAAGGTGACCGACCCGACCAACAACAACGCCGCCTACGACATCACGAATCCCACCGGACCCTTCCAGCAGGCGAGCTCGGCGCTGAACCTGGACATCGCCTGGAACACGATCGACATCAATAACATCGGCTCACAGAGCACCGGCACCGCGAACCAGCCGGTGACCATCAACTTCAAAGCCGGTGGGCCGGGTTTGGTCAAGAATCCCGACGGCTCCTTCACCTTGCAGGCGACGACCCCCATTCCGGCAACCGGCACCACGGGCTCGGGGATCGCCTCCCTCGAAGGCCGGGCGGTCGTGACGCTGCCGAACATCTCGGGCTCGGGTACGACGGCCACCACTCTCGGGGTTCAGGGCGTGAGCCTCGGCTTTGCGATCACCGACCCGACCCCCGTGGCACGTACGGCGATCGTCGACATCAACAAGTGCAACGTATGTCACCGGGTGCTGACGCTGCACGGGGAGAATCGCACGGGCGACATCAACCTGTGCGCTTCGTGTCACAACCCCAACGCCACCGACATCTCGCAGCATACCTCGACCAGTCCAGCGAGTCCGTGCTACTCGGGCAATGCGGCCACTTCGGACAATCCGATCGACTTCAAGCGGCTGATCCATGAGATCCATGCCTCGGGAGATCCGTATTCCTGGGGCGCGACCGGCGGAGTGACGATCTGCTCCTTCGGTGGCAAGGCGACGACCTTTCAGGTGCTCTATCCCGGCGATGCAAACGGGAGCCTCGCCAACTGCCAGGCCTGCCACAACGCGGGAACCTACTACCCGGTGGATCCGACGGTGATTCAGGGCACGACGATCCACTCCAACAACATCACCACCCTGGCCGATGACGTCGCCATCTCGCCGAACGCCTCTGCCTGCTCGGGCTGCCACAACGATTCAACGGCACAGCAGCACATGATTCAGAACGGCGCGCTCTTCAACGCCGGCAAGACGGCGACCGGCGTGCTGACGGCGGCGCCGGGCTCGACGACGCCTCCTGCAACCACGGAGACCTGCAGCGTCTGTCACGGCTCCGGCGCCATCGCGGACGTGGCGGTCGTGCACAATCTCGCGAGCTTCCAGTAAAAGGCCTCCCGTTTGCGAATGCGCGTGCAGTACCGGCGACTGCGGCTCGCGAGACGGCCGACGTGGGTCGCATTCGCGCTCGCCTGCGTCCTCACAGGGACGGCGAGCGCGGCGAACGGCACCGCGTCGGCCGCGCCGTCGCCTGCAGCCAACGCCACCGCTGCGGGAGCCGCGGCGCCCGCCTACAGCGCCAAGGGAGCCGATACCTGCCTCAACTGCCACAACGACGCACCGCTCATGGGGATCTTCCGCACCGCGCATGCGCGGCCGAATGATCCCCACGGTCCGTTCGGACACGGAGGGCTGCAGTGTGAGGCTTGCCACGGACCGGGTGGTGCTCACGTCAAGGCGCGAGGGCGGCAGCCCGCCGGGATCGTCGACTTCGGTCACGGTGCTCACGCGCCGGTTGCTCGGCAGAACGGGATGTGTCTCGGATGTCACCAGGGCAATGCCGCCCATGCGTGGGGAGCCAGCGCCCACGCCGCAGCGGATGTGAGCTGTGCGGATTGCCATCAACTGCACGATGCGCAGGACCCGGTGCGACGCGTCGATAGCCAGCCGGAGGTGTGCGGCAAGTGTCACCAGAGCCAGCATCTGGCGACGATGCTCAAGCCCTCTCGACATCCGCTGCGCGAGGGCAAGATGGCGTGCACCTCCTGTCATGCCGCGCATGGCTCGAGCGCGCCCGCAAGTCTCAAGAAGGCCTCCGTCAACGAGACGTGCACGGACTGCCATGCCGAATACCGCGGTCCGTTCTTGTGGGAGCATCAGCCCGTAACGGAGGATTGCGCCAACTGTCACGACGCGCACGGCTCGACGCAGCCCGCGATGCTGAAGACCCGCGCGCCATTCCTCTGTCAGCAATGTCACGAGGAGCAGGGCCACCCCTCGGTGCCGAACACGCCACTGGGATTGGCCGGCGGCACGCCGAATTCGACGTTGCTGCTCGGCGGGTGTTTGAACTGTCACTCGCAGATTCACGGCTCGAACGACCCATCGGGCCGCGCGTTCATGCGCTAGGCACTTGCGGAAAAGGCGCACCTCTGTCATGCACCTCACGCGATCCTCGGCGATGCCACAGCCAGCTGTGAGGCGCTCGGCCGCGCAAGCCCGAGGATCGCCGATCGTGGCGGCCGTGGCCGCGGCGATCGCCGGTGCCCTGGCAGTGCCCACGGCGCGCGCCGACGACCCCCCGCCGCCGGACACGAGCGCCTGGAAGTGCGAGCAGTGCCCGTTCTCTCAGGGCTACACCGCCAGCGGCGATGTCGGTGCCATCTATGCCGATGGAGCCAATGCCGCCTCTGGGCACTACACGGGCATGGATCACGCCGGCACCTATATCGATGCCGACGCCCAGGGCGCATGGCGCGACAGCGCCGGCGCGTTCGTGAACTATGATCTGCAGAATCTCGGGCTGCCCGATCGGGACGGCTTCATCCAGGCAGGGCAGGCAGGGCAGTATTCCGTCGCCGTCGCCTACGATGGGCAGCCCACGCGCGTCTTCGATGACACGGTATCTCCGTTTCGCAGTATCGCAACGGGGCAGCTCGCGCTGCCGTCCAACTGGGTAGCAGCGAGCACGACGGGCGCCATGACGCAGCTCGGCTCGAGCCTTGCGCCTGCGAAGATCGAATTCGACCGGCGCACGGTATCGCTGCTCGGGCAATACTTTCTCGCCTCCAGCTGGACGCTCTACGCCGACTTTCGCCACCAGGAGAAGGAGGGAACCGGCCTCACGAGCGCCGCTTTTCTCACCGAAGCCGTGCAGCTTCCGGTGCCGATCGACTACGTCACGGATGCCTTCGATGTCGGTGCCAACTGGGCCGGGCGCCTCGCCAGCCTGCGTATCGTATACACCGGCTCGTGGTTCAAGGACGATACCGACTCGCTCAGCTTCGCGAACCCCTTTCTGCCGATCGTGCCCGGCTCGACGCAGGGCCTGTTGTCGCTGCCGCCGGGGAACGAGCTGCAACAGGTGGCCGCATCCGGCGATCTGCGCCTGCCGCTGTTCCAGGCCACGACGCTCACCTACGGCTTCTCCTACGGCTGGCTGGGTCAGGACGCGACGCTGCTGCCGGTGAGCTCGCTTCCCGGAGCGAGCATGCTGGGGCAGAGCTCACTGCTGGGCGAGGTGCGGCTGCCTCACTACAACGTGGCATTGTCCTCGCGTCCGCTGTCGCGACTGTACGTGCGCGGAAGCGCCAATTACGACGCTCGGATCGACGACGTGCAGACGCTGGCGATTCCTTACATCGTCACCGACACGTACCCGGGCGGTACCGCGCTCACGCCCCGCTATGGTGAGGAGCGCACGCGCCTCGCTGGCAGCGCGGACTATCGATTCTTCAGCTGGCTGCGCGCGGGAGTGGCCGGGCAGTTCCTCGACATCCATTACAGCCCCGGGCAGGTCCTCACCTGGATGAACGACCGCCGCAGCTGGGGTTATTTCACGGTAACGCCGGACTCGACCTTCAGTCTCTCGCTCAAGATCGGCAACGGCGACCGCAAGGTCTCGGGGCTCAACACCGCCGCCGAGCCCCCGACCGAGAATCCCTATCTGGTGCCCTACGACTACGCACCCCGCGACCGCAACTTCTATTCGCTGCTGGCATCGTGGAGCATGACCGCGACGCTCACCTATACAGCGCAGGGCGGCTGGATCGATGACGCGTACCGGCTCTCCGGGCTCGGTCTGCAGGAGGTGCGCGAGCGCGACCTGTCGAACACCCTGACCTGGATTCCTACGGAGAAGGTGAGCATGTACGTCGACAGTGACTATCAGCGCATCGCCTCGGCGCAGAACGGTAGCATCGGTGCCGGGGCCCCCTCGTGGTACCTCACCGACTCAGACTGGTTCTGGACCGTGGGCGCGGGTGGCAAGTGGTCGTTCCGGGATCGCTGGGACCTTGGCGTGGACTACGTGCATGCGCCCTCGCGCGATGATGACAGCATCCTCTCCGGCGGCGCCAGCACCGCGGATGACTTTCCGGAGAATCGCACCAAACTCGATTCGCTGTGGGCGAACCTCACGTATCACTGGACGAAGGCGCTGAATGTGCGCCTGCGATTCGGACACGAGCGCTACGACTCGAGCGACTGGGCGCTCGACGGGGTGGGCCCGGCGACCATACCGACCGTTCTGTCGATGGGCGAGCAGCCCTACCGCTACCGCGTCAACATCGTGCAGCTGAGTGCGCAATATCGCTTGGACTAGGTCCGCAAAACGGCCGCAGGCCCGTTTTGCCGATTCCACTAGCGAAACGCTGCGACCATCACGCAAAGCACGACGAGGATCGACCCAGCGGTATGCAGCCGCAGCGTGGCCTCGATGCCGCGCTCGAGCCGGGCGCGATCCGTACCCTCGCGCACGGCGCCCGCCGCCGCCCACGCACCCGGCAGCAGCGTCAACCCGAGTAGCGCCATCCACCAGGGCACCAGAGCGAGGGCGCCGGCGCTGAGCAGCGCCGCGCAGGCGAGCGCGTGCAGCGTCAGATACAGCGCCCGGGTGCCTTGCATGCCGAGGCGCACCGCCAGGGTGCGCTTGCCGGCGCGCGCATCGGCGAGGCGATCGGGCACCTCGTTCATGAGCAGAATGGCGGCGACCCACATGCCGACCGGTAGGGAGATCAGCAGGCTCGCGCCATCGATGCGCCCGCTCTGCAGCCAGGCGGCACCGTTCACGGGCAGAACGCCGAAGGCGATCGCGATGGCCGCCTCCCCGAGCCCGTGCGCGGAGAGCTGAATGCGCGGCAGCGAGTAGAGCACGCCGAGCAGCACGCCCACGGCACCGAAGGCGAGAATCATGGGTCCGCGCAGCTCGAGCAGCGCGATGCCCGGCAGGGCGGCGAGGCCAAGCAGTGTGAGTCCCCAGGTGGTCATCTCGGCGGTGCTCATGATGCCGTTCTGGATGAAGCGCGAGCCGCCGGTGTAGGGGAAGATGCGATCCTCGTTCTGCCGATCGGCGCCGGTGAGCTCATCACCCACGTCATTGAGCACATTGCAGGCGAGGTGCACGAGCAGCGTGGCGAGCAGGGCGAGGATGAACACGGTCCAGTCGAAATGCCCCGCCGTGCGGTAGCCCCAGGCGCTGCCGATGATCACCGGCGCCACCGATGCGGGAAAGAAGGCGGGGCGCGTGGCGAGCAGCCGTCGTCGCAGGCGCGAGGCCGCACCGG
>DATJSR010000006.1:0-42204 GCA_035504015.1 Steroidobacteraceae bacterium | reverse complement strand
TACTGGTACCCGGAGCGATACCGTGCACGTACCCACGCGCAGCGGCAGCCGGCACATGAAAGGCAAGCAGATCGCGTTCACCTTGTATCTGCCGCCGCGAAAGTACTGGCTGCTCAAGGCCCTCAGCCAGAAGGCCGACGTGTCGATGCAGCACCTGCTGCGCCGCGCGCTCGATGATGTTCTGGAGGAGACGCATCGGCGGGTGCCTCTGCGCTGAGCCCAGGTGCCACTGCCCATGACTGCTGCGCATCGCGCAGCTTCGCTCGCTTGCGCCTGTATCGTGCTGGGAGCGCTCGACGGCACCGCTCGAGCGCAGGCACCGAGTGGACCCGACGGAGCGGGCACCCCCGCCGTCAATTCGCCCGCCACCGTCGATAGCGCTCCGGCAGGCTTGCAGGGTGCGGCTGCATCTCAGGAGTCGGGCACGGTGGAGCTGCCACCACCACCGCCTCCCCGGCTCGAGCCGGACGCCGGCAGCGCACGCGGCGGGCTGCTCGAGGACATCGAAGCCTACTACACGGCCCCGCTGCGCTGGGATGCACGCGACTGGGAATACTTCGCCGGCACGCTCGCCGCCATCGGGGTCGCGCGTCATTTCGACACCGATGTGCGTACGCACTTCACGCAGGGACAGAGCCCACCGCATGGCAGCTACGATCTTCAAGATGCGCTGCCGGCCGCATCGCTGCTCGTGGGCACGGAGCTCTACTCCTGGGCCTTTGCCGACCACGCCGGGGCGACGGTGGCCTGGAACATGGTGGAGGCTACCGGACTCGCCGCGATCACCAACTATGCGCTCGCCTATGCCAGCGGGCGCGAGCGCCCCTACCAGACCTCCGATCCCAACCTCTGGGGCGACGGCGGCAGCTCATTCCCCTCGCTGCACGTGACGGCCGCTTTCGCCATCGGCACGGTGTTCGCAGAGTCCGGCGATGAGGAGCACGTGTGGCTCACACGCTTCGCCGGCTACGGCATCGCGGCTTATACGGCCTACCTGCGCCTGCGGCACGATCAGCACTGGTTCTCCGACACCGTCGCGGGCGCCGCACTCGGCAGCTCCACGGCGCTCTTCGTGCTGCATCGCTCGGGCGAGCGCTCGAGCCTCTCGCAGCTGTCGGTCGATCCGCTTCCCGGTGGCGCGATGCTCGCCTACCACACGACACTGCCGTATTGAGGTGAGTCAGCCCGGCGCGGTCGCCGCTCCGGTCACCTCGCTCAGCCGATCGAGCGAGCGCAGCGGCGGAAAGAGGCGCATCCACAGTGCGATCACGACGAGTGTGCCCACGCCCCCCAGAACGACGGCCGGAACGGTGCCGAAGAGCGCGGCCGTGATGCCCGACTCGAACTCCCCGAGCTCGTTCGAGGCCCCGATGAAGAGCGTGGAGACCGCGCTGACTCGGCCGCGCATCGCATCGGGTGTCGCCATCTGTACCAGGGCGGTACGCACATACACGCTGATCTGGTCGGAGGCCCCGAGCACGATGAGCGCGCCGAGCGAGAGCACGACGCTGCGCGAGAGGCCGAAGACGACGGTGGCGACTCCAAAGACGGCAACCGCCGCGAACATGCGCGCCCCGATGCGCCGCTCGATCGGATGACGGGTGAGGTAGAGTGCCACGCAGGTTGCGCCGATCGCCGGTGCGCTGCGCAGCAGACCGAGGCCACCGGGTCCCACGTGCAGAATGTCGCGTGCATAGATCGGCAGCAACGCCGTCGCCCCGCCGAGCAACACCGCGAACAGATCGAGCGAGATCGCCCCGAGGATGACCGGACGCGAGCGCACGAAGTGCACTCCCTCGCGCACGCGCTCGAGTCTGCCCGCGAGCTGGGTCGGATCGATGGGCATGCGCCGTCCCGCGAGACTGAGCACGCCGGCAGCGGCGATGAGAAATGCGATCACGCAGGAGCCATAGGCCTGCGCCGGCCCCAGCGCATAGATGAACCCGCCCAGCGCCGGCCCCGAGATGGTGGCGATCTGGGCCACCGAGGACCCCCACGCGATCGCCCGTGGCAGCTGCGCGGGCGGTTGCAGCAGCGGCAGCACCGCACGCGTTGCCGGACCGGAGAAGCCCCGCGCGCAACCCGAGAGCACGAGCGCCACGTACAACGGCGCCACGTGGGCGATGTGCCCGAGCGCAAGTGCGAACAGCAGACCCGCGCAGACCGCCTGCAGCAGCAGGCTCACCACCAGCAGCCGCCGCGGGTCGAAGCGGTCGGCCATCTCTCCGGCGGGCAGGGTGAGCGCGAACATGGGCACGAAGCCCACCAGCCCGACCACGCCCAGTGCGAGCGGTGTGCGCGCGAGCTCGTACACCTGCCAGCCGATCGACACCGACTGCACGAGCGATGCCACGTTCGATGCAAAGCGCGTGCACAGATAGACGGGCAGGTCGCGGTCGCGATAGACCGGGGCCGAAGCGGCTCGCGCGCGCACGCTCAGCGCATCGTCGGCATCACAAACTCCGCTGCGCCGCGCTCCTCGGGCCAGCGCGAGGTGACCGTCTTCAGGCGGGTATAGAAGCGCACACCCTCGGGGCCGTGCATGTGGTGATCGCCGAACAGCGAGGACTTCCAGCCACCGAAGGAGTGAAACGCCATCGGCACGGGAATCGGTACATTGATACCCACCATCCCCGCCAGCACGTCCTGGGAGAAGGCACGCGCGCGCGCTCCGTCGCGGGTGAAGAGCGCGGCGCCGTTGCCGTAGGGGTGCTCATTCACCAGTCGCAGCGCAGCGGCGTAGTCGGGCACGCGCACCATCACCAGCACCGGCCCGAAGATCTCCTCGCGGTAGATGCGCATCTGCGGGGTGACGCGATCGAAGAGGCTGCCACCGATGAAGAAGCCGCGCTCATGGCCCGGCAGGCGCAGCGTGCGGCCATCGACGCGCAGCTCTGCGCCCTCGGCGACGCCGCTGGCGATGTAGCCGTGCACACGCTCGAGATGCTGTGCGCTCACGAGCGGACCCATGTCGATGTGCGGCTGCGTGCCCGGACCCACGCGCAGCGCTCGCACCCGCTGCGCGAGGCGCTCCGCGAGCGCATCGGCGAGCGCCTCGCCCACGGGCACCGCGACCGAGATTGCCATGCACCGCTCGCCGGCCGAGCCGTAGGCGGCCCCCATCAGCGCATCGACGCTCTGCTCGAGATCGGCATCGGGCAGCACCACCAGATGGTTCTTGGCCCCACCGAGCGCCTGCGCGCGCTTGCCGTGGGCTGCGGCGGTCTCGTAGACATGGCGGGCGATGGGCGTCGAGCCCACGAAGCTCACCGCGGCGATTCCCGGGTGCGTGAGCAGCGCGTTGACCGCGACGGCATCGCCCTGCACGACGTTGAAGATGCCCGGGGGCAATCCTGCCTCGACAAGCCAGCGCGCGAGCAGCAGCGAGGCCGAGGGATCACGCTCGGAGGGCTTGAGGATGAACGCATTGCCGCAAGCGATCGCCACGGGGAACATCCACAGCGGCACCATCGCCGGAAAGTTGAATGGGGTGATCCCTGCCACGACCCCGAGCGGCTGGCGCAGGCTGTGACTGTCGACGCCCGTGCCGACGTTCTCGCTGAACTCACCTTTGAGCAGCTGGGGGATGCCCGTGGCGAACTCCACCACCTCGATGCCGCGCTGCACCTCCCCACGTGCATCCTCGAGGGTCTTGCCATGCTCGGCGGTGATGGCGGCCGCGAGCTCGTTGGCATTCGTCTCGAGCAGGCGCAGAAAGCGCTCGAGCACACGGGCACGGCGCACGGCGGGCGTGGCGGCCCAGCCCGGCGCGGCGCGTTGTGCGGCTCGCACGGCGGTATCGACATCGGCTGGCTGTGCGAGCAGCACGCGGGCCGTGACCTCGCCGAGGGCGGGGTCGTAGACCGGGGCGGCATGGCCCTCACGGCCTCGCAGGGTCGCGCCATCGACGAAATGTGCGATCTCGCGCAACGCTGCGTGCGCATCTGGCCTATCGGGCTCAAGGGCTGCGGCCATGGGCTGCTCCGGATGGCTACACAAAAGCGACGCTGAGCCCGCCGAGCGGACCATAGTCGGCGTGGATCACATCGCCCGCCTGCACCTCGAGGGGTCGGATGAAGGTGCCGCTCAGCACGATATCACCCTGGCGCAGCCGCCCCCCGAGGGCATGCAGCTGGTTGACGAGCCACGCGATGCCCGCGGCCGGATGGCCCATCACCACCGCCGAGACACCCGAATCCTCGATGACGCCGTTGCGCCCGAGCGTAGCGCCCACCCAGCGCACATCGACCTCTGTGGGTCGCACGGTGCGCCCCCCCACCACCATGGCGGCAAAGGCCGTATTGTCGGCGATGGTGTCGCAGACCGTGCGCGGCAGCTCGGTACGCGAGTCGATGATCTCGAGCGCAGGCAGCACCAGCTCGGTCGCCCGCATCACATCGTAGAGGTGTGCCTCGGGGCCCTCGAGGTCCGCACCCATGACGAAGGCGAGCTCGAGCTCCACGCGCGGCTTGAGGAAGCGCTGCGCCTGCAGCTGTGCGCCATCCGGATGCAGCGCCTCCCCGAAGATGCGGCCGTAGGCGGGCTCGAGCGCCCCGGCCGCCTTGCGCAACACATGCGAGGTGAAGCCGATCTTGTAGCCCACGGCCCGCGCGCCCTGCGCGACGTGCTCGCGAGCCAGGAAGTCCTGAATGCGGTAGGCGTCGGCGACCTCGAGCTCCCGGTAGGTGCGGCTCGGGGGAGCGATGGGCACACGCTCGCGAGCGGCCCGCAGCAGCTCCTCGGCACAGCGGCGACATTCCTCTTCGGTGAGCACCCCGAGAGTCTAGCAGTCTGGCCCCTCGCCCCTGCGACCGCGCGCTCGGGCAAGCTCAGCCGGTGCTGCCGCCTCAGCGACGGCCGCCCCCGTGCGGTGCACCCCCACGCGGCGCCCGGGTCGGAATGGAGGGCATCCCGCCGGGATGACCGCCCGCGCCGGGATGAAAGCCCCCGCCGGGCCGACCGCGAAACGGCGGAGGACCCGTGCGCCAGCCCGGCCCCCACCAGCCGTAGTCGTAGCAGCAGGGCCCCCAGTAGCCCACGTCGTAGTCGACTCCGTAGCCGTAGCCGCCATCGCCTACGCAGGCGCCGAGGCTCAGCAACGCAAGGCTCATCCCCGCGACGAGCGTGCGACGGACCAAGCGTGCGGCGCTCATGGGGTGGCCTCCGTCTGGCCCGTCGCCTCCATGCCCTGCGCCTGCGTCCACTCGAGCAGTCCGAGCGGGGCACCCTGCGGGTCGGCGATCACGGCGGAGTAGCCTCCGTGGCGATCCTGATGCGGCTCCACGAGCACACGCCCCCCGAGCCCCGCCGCCTTCGACACGGCGGCCCGCGCATCGAGCACGCGCACGTATGGCAGCCAGTGGGGGTGCCGGCGACTCGCCTCCCCCGGCGCCGAGTTGACGCTCGCCCGGGCGTAGTCGTCGCTGGCCAGGATCACGTGCTCACCCTCATCGCCACTCTCAGTCGCGTCGTAGATCTGGTAGCCGAAGAGGGTCTGATAGAAAGCGGCATCGGCGCGGGCATCGCCGGTCACGAGCGAGCACCAGATCCACCCGCCTTCGGGCGCGAGCACATCCTCCGGATCGCCCTCGCTCGATTGCACCACGGCAAAGGCGGCGCCTTGCGGATCGAGCAGCACGGCCTGCACACCGCGACCGCGGTACTCGTGCGGCCCCGAGAGCACTTTGCCGCCCCCCGCGACCGCGCTCTGCGCCGTCTGATCGGCGCTCGCGACGGCGAAGAACGGCAGCCACGCAGGCTGGCGGCGCTCACCGCTTGGCATCGGCCGCCCGACGATGCCGGCGACCGGCGCCCCATCGAGCATCGCGATCACATAAGGCACGCGGCGCAAGTGCAGTTCGCTGAATGACCAGCCGAGCAGACCGCCGTAGAAGCGCTCGGCTGCGGCAACATCCGGAGTGACGAGGTCCGCCCAGACGAGCTTGCCCGGGTGGTGCTCCCCGCTCGGGGCGCCGACGATTGCCGGCACCAGCGGTGGCGGATCGGCGGCGAGTGCGCTGGCGGCTGCGCCGCACAGTGCGGCGGCACCGATCAGGGTCGCGAGCCAGGATGCGGACCGCGAGCGAAGTCTCATGAGGCTCTCCTGTGGCAAGCGCAGGAGCTGCAAGCAAGGCCTGTGCCGCAGCGGCGCGAACCGCGGATCGCGCGTCGGTGCGATCAGTCCGCCGCGCGCATCCCGAGGAGCCCGAGGCTCGCCCGCGCCAGCGCCTCGGCAGAGCCGGGATGGTGCGCAAAGAACAGCGAGGGCTCGGTGAGCTCGAGCTCGAGCAGGCGCGGGGCATCCTGAGCATCGCGGATGAGATCCACCCGCGCATAAAGGAGTGCAGGCTCCGGTACGGCTGCGAGCGCCTGCGCGGCGACTTGCAACTCCGCGCTCGAGGCCGCTCGGGCGCTGATCTCCTCGGGGGCGAACAACGAGGGCGTCGCTGCCGCGCCACTCTGCAGAAGCAGCCCCTTGCGCACCGCGTGGCTGAAGCGTCCACCGATGAAGACGAGCGCCGTCTCGCCCTGCGCGCCCACCCGCTCGAGAAAGGGTTGAAGCAGCACGCTGCGACCCTGCACGAGCAGTCGCTGTACATGCGCAAGGATCCGCGCTCGCTGCGCGCGCGCGTGCCGCTGCGCATCGCGCGAGCCCGCGCCCACGGCCGGCTTCACCACCAGTTCTGCCTCGGGGTAGGTCTCGAGAAAGTCTTGCAGCGCTCCCGCCGCGTCCTCGCCGGGCTCGATGAAGCGACTCGGCACCACCGGAACCCCCGCCGCGGCGAGCTGCTGCAGGTAATGCTTGTCGGTATTCCAGCGCACGATGGGCCAGGAATTGGCGAGTCGCGTGAGCTGCGCGGTGCGCCGCGCCCAGGCAAGGAACTGCGCCCGGCGCTCGGCGTAATCCCACGCCGAGCGCAGCAAGACGAGCTCGAAGGAGCGCCAGTCGACCTGCGCATCGTCCCAGACGGCGATCTGCGGCTGCGCCCCGGCCGCGCGCAGCGCGGCCATCAGCGGTGGCAGATCCTCATCGAGAGCGACGGCGGCAGCGGCGGAGACCAGGGCAACTCGGGGAGCTGGCATGCGAGCGACGCGCGGGCACGAGCGACCTGCTCGCGGCGGCATTCTATGCGGTGCCCGGGCGCGAGCGAGGTCTTATCGGATAAGTCCTGCACGCCGACCTCCCATTCTCCGATGCCGCCCGCGGCACGGACCACCCAAGCTGACCCGTATCGGAGCGCATCCGCTATTGCGCTGGGAGAGAGTCTCATGCCTATCGGCAAGATCGTGCCACTCGCTATCGCCCTTGCAGCGCTCGGGCTCACGGCCTGTGAGAAGAAGGGGCCCCTGGAGCGCGCCGGAGAGAAGGTGGATCACACGGTGGACACCATCAAGAATGGCGGCTCGGAGCCCATCGGCGACAAGGCTCAGGACGAGGCGGACAAGCTCAGCGACAAGGCAAGCTCTGCGGCCTCGGCGGCTTCCTCCAAGGCGAATTGAGCCGGCGCCATACTTGCCCGGCTGCGCGCGAGCACGGCTTCAGACGTGCTCGTCGCGCCGGCGTCCGCCGAGGGCGGCCGCGATGCAGGCGATGAAGGCGCCGATCAGCATCGACAGGGCAGTGTAGATGGCGGCGGCGGCGGCTGCCTTGCGTGCCGCATCGGCCGCGGCGCGCACCTTATTGGCGGCCGCCTGCAGATCCGCAATTGCCTGGTTGACACGCGCCTGTGCATCGGCCTGGGAGATGCCGGTGGTCGAGCTCACCAGTTGCGCGATGTACGCGGCATCCGCGGGTGCAACGCTGCCGGTGGTGAAATCCGCCTCGAAGATGAGCGCCGTCTCGGCGCGCGCATCGTTCGCCGCGGCGTTCGACTGCCCGTTCGGCGAACGAAACAGTCTGTCCACCTGGTAGGGCACGATGGGCGCGGTTGGCGAGGCCTCCGCGGCGCTCGTCGCGCCTTCGGCTTCGGTACCGGCGAGCACCGTTCGCGCCGTACCGCCGGCCATCGAGAAGGTGGCCACTGCCATGACGGTGGCGCCGATCAGTGTCGCGAGCGCCCAGCTGATGAAGCCGTTGGCAGTGTCACGAAAGAACACCTCGTGGGTGTGGGTGCCGACCCAGCGAACGCGCAGCCGTCCGGTGAGGTAGCCGCCCGCGGCAGAGGCGACCCACTGCACAACCACGAGCCAGATCGCCGCAACCACGGTGAAGGTGGTCGGCGAGGCCCCGCGATGCGGCCAGGGAGAGACGGTCGCCAGGCCCAAGCCGGTGCCGAGCGCGATCAGTACCAGTGCGCTCGCCACCGCCACGACGGCGCCGGCGATGATGGCCGGCCAGGACACCGCCGAGGCCTTTGCCCCGAGCGCATCCGCATCCGCACGATCGGCGGTGACCGCAAGTAGGGTATCCATGCCGGCAGTCCCCCGTCTTAGTGATGCGTGCACATCGCGAGCAGCAGAATCACCGGGATCGGAACACCGAGCATCCAGAGCAGAATCCCGCGAGCCATGTCGAACCCCTTCAGTGTGGGCGCCATCAGGCGCTCGAGCTGAACCGTAAACGACCCGTGCTCTGAAAGGTTCCGCTCACGCGCTATGCTTGCAGCGCATGGACCTCTGTGGCTTTCTCGAGCGGCATCCGCGCGTGCTGGTACTTACCGGTGCCGGATGCAGCACCGACTCGGGCATCCCCGACTACCGCGATCGTACCGGCGCCTGGAAGCGCTCCCCGCCGATGCACCTGCAGCCCTTCTTGCAGGATCCCGCCATGCGCCGTCGCTACTGGGCGCGCAGCCTCATCGGCTGGCCGCGCTTTCACAGCGCCCGGCCGAACGCCGCGCACGCGGCGCTGGCACGGCTCGAGGCGCAGGGGCGAGTCGAGCAGCTCGTCACACAGAACGTCGATGGGCTGCACCAGCGCGCGGGCAGCCGTGCCGTCATCGATCTGCACGGGCGGCTCGATCGGGTGTGCTGCACCGGCTGCGGGGCGCTGCTCCATCGCGAGGAGCTGCAGCAGCAACTCCTCGCGCGCAATCCGCGCTGGAGCGCGCGCGCTGCGCCCCAGGCGCCCGATGGCGATGCGGATCTCGAGGGCGTTGATTGGAGCGACTTCGAGGTGCCCGACTGCGAGCGCTGCGGCGGCATCCTCAAGCCCGATGTCGTGTTCTTCGGCGAGCGCGTGCCGCCGGAGCGCGTCGCGCGCGCCATGCAGCACCTGGGCCGCGCGGATGCGCTGCTGGTCGTCGGCTCCTCGCTGATGGTGTACTCGGGCTATCGCTTCGCGCAGGCCGCGGCCCAGGCGGGCAAGCCCATCGCCGCCGTCAACCTGGGGCACACGCGCGCCGATGCGCTGCTGTCGCTCAAGATCGAGCGAGGCTGCGCCGAGGCGCTGGGCTGCCTCGCACGGCTGCCTCAGTGGCGCGCGCCCCCCGCGACCTCGGCGTGGGCGAGCCCCATCGCATTGAGCACGAAGGCGTAGATATCGGCGGTCTCGGCGATCTGCTTGCTCGTCGGCTTGCCTTGTCCGTGCCCCGCGCGCGTCTCGATGCGCAGCAGAATCGGGTTGCCGTGGGGGTCGGCGTGCTGCATCGCTGCGGCGAACTTGAAGCTGTGCGCGGGGAACACCCGATCATCGTGATCGCCGGTGGTGATGAGCGTCGGGGGATAGTCGACTCCGGCCTTCACGTTCTGCAGCGGCGAGTAGGCGAGCATCGCGCGAAACTCTGCCGGGTTGTCGACCGAGCCGTAGTCCGACTCCCAGCCCTTGCCGACGGTGAAATCGCGAAACCGCAGCATGTCCATGACACCGACCTGCGCGATGCACGCGGCGAAGAGCTCGGGATGCTGCTCCTCGGTAGCGCCGACAAGTAGGCCGCCGTTCGATGCGCCGCGGATGGCGAGCCGCTGCGCACGCGTCCAGTGCTGCGCGATCAGGTACTGTGCGGCCGCCGCGAAGTCATCGAACACGTTCTGCTTGTGCGTCTTCATGCCCGCCTCGTGCCAGGCCCGGCCGTACTCCCCGCCACCGCGCAGGTTGGCCTGCGCGTACACGCCCCCGAGCTGCAGCCACCCGGCGATCGCAGGTGAGAATCCCGGCTCGAGCGACACGTCGAATCCGCCATAGCCATAGAGAATGGTGGGATTGTTGCCATCGAGCCGCACGCCCCGGCGCGCCACGATGTACAGCGGCACCCGCGTGCCGTCCTTGCTCGAGTAGAAGACCTCGCGTGCCTCGAAGTCCGCCGGCTTGAAGCCCGCCACCTCCGGCTGGCGCCACAGCGTGCTCGCGCCCGTGGCGAGATCGAGCCTGTAGATGCTGGCCGGCTGGGTGAAGCTGCTGAAGCTGTAGTAGGTCGTCGAGTCCTGCACCCGTCCGGTGAAGCCGCCTGCGGTGCCCAGACCCTCGAGTCGCACCTCGCCGAGACGCTGTCCATCGACGCCGTAGCGCTGCACGGCGCTGTGCGCATCGTGCAGGTACTGCGCGATCAGCTGATGCCCGACCAGTGTCGCCCCATCGAGGGTATCGGCCCCTTCGGGCACGATCGTGCGCCAGTGCGCCGGCTGCGGCCGCTCGAGGTCGATGGCAATGATTCGATAGCGCGGCGCCCCATCGTCGGTGCGGACGTAGAAGGTGTGTGCGATGTTGCCGATGACATCGTAGACGGCGCTCGGCTTGGCGATGATGGGCCGTACGGGCGCATCGTGAGCCATGAGGTCCTGCACCAGAAAGGTGTTCTGCACCTCATCCCCGTGGTTCGCCTCGATCACCAGATAGTGGCCATCGTCGGTGACCTCACCGCTCACGAACCAGTCGGGATCGTCGCTGCGCGTGTAGATGAGCCGATCCTGCGCCTGGGGCGTGCCGAGGCGATGGAAGTAGAGCTTCTCGTACTCATTGGCCGCCTTGAGCGCCTCGGCCGACTTCGGCTGCGCGTAGCGCGTGTAATAGAACCCCGAATCGTCCTTGCGCCAGCTGCCCCCGCCTGCCTTCGACCAGTGCAGCTCATCGGGCAGATCGCGACCGCTCGCGACATCGCGCACGTGCCAGATCTGCCAATCGGAGCCGGCATCCGAGAGCGCGTACGCGAAGTACTTGCCGTCATCGCTGATCGCGCTCTCGCGCAGCGCGATCGTGCCATCGCTCGAGAGAGCGTTCGGATCGAGCAGCACGTGCGCGGGGGTCGCCGGATCCGGTGTCACGAACAGCACTGGCTGATTCTGCAGCCCATCGTTGTGGGCATAGAACCACCAGGCGCCGTGATGATCCGGCGGGCTCCAGCGCACGAAATTCCAGAGGTGCTCGAGGCGCTGCGCGATCTCGCGTCGGCCGGGAATGCGCTCGAGATAGCTCTGCGTCAGATGCGCCTCGGCCTGTACCCAGGCGCGCGTCTGCGGCGAGTCGATGTCCTCCATCCAGCGGTAAGGATCGGGCACCTGCACGCCGTGGTAGACATCCACGTGGTCGCCGCGCGCAGCCGCCGGATACTCGAGCGCCGCACCGGCAGCGAATGCCGCCGTGCCGATAAGCACGGCGAGCGCACCGGCGGCGACCCGCCTCCACGTACCGCCCAGCGCTTCAGGCCGGGCGCATTGCCCGAGCCCCTGCGGCGTACGACCCGGTGTTGCCTGCCCGTCCCGATCACGCGCTTTGCTCATGAGTGCACTCCGCTCGGCAAGGAGCGGCGCATCATAAACGATGCCGTGACCGATCAGCCCCCGGTGCCATCGAGCACGGTGAGATTGATGACCCTCGCATCCTTGCGGATGCGCTCGACTTCGTGGCGACAGCGATAGGCCGGACCGGGTCCGCTCAGTTGCAGCACCTCGCTGTACTGACCCGGCTTCACCAGCACCAGGATGAATCCCGGATCTCCAGCCAGGTCGCTGAGAAATGCCGCTGAGCGGGGATTGGGTACCTCGGGCTCGAGCTGCACGCGCAACCTGAGGCTGCACCCAGGAACATCCTGCGCCGCGGCCAGCGACGGCAGCACCGACGCCGGCAGTGCAAGGGCGGCCACGGCGCACAAAGTCTTGATCATGGCGGTTCTCCCGCGCGGGCGGTGTCCTGGTCTCGACCGTAGCACCGGCCGTGCCTGCCGCTCGCGCCCCCGCCAAGCCCCCACCCAAGCGCACCCCCGCCGCCCGACGCAGGCCGGCCCTACGGATACAGCGGCTCGAGTGGCTCCCGCCTCGCCCGGTGCCGAGCAAGGGGTCGGGGTAGACGCGTCAGCGCCGCGGCGAGCGCCTCTCCGCGCCAGGGCGTCTGCGTGTAGCACGCCCGATCGAGCTCTCGCAGCAGCCGGGCGAGCTCTGGATCCTGGCTCTCTCGGGCGAAGGCCTGCAGCCCGCGCGGAGCACCCTCGCCGCGCTGCGCGGCCACCCAGGAGAGCAGCTGGCGCCGCGCGACCCCGGCATCCCCCGCGAGGCATGCACGCCGGAAGGCACGCGCCGCGTAGGCACCATCGGCCCGAGCCTGCGGCTCCGCCGCAGCCTGCCCGCTCTGCGCAAAGGCGAGCGCACGGCGCAGGCTCGCGCGCCAGCCAAGCAGCGTGGCGACCCACAGCAGCGCGAACGCCAGCGCGATCCAGGGCCAAGGGCCGCCGCCTCGAGCGAGCGTGGCGGCCGACGCCCGCGCGGCTGTGGCCGTGCCGGGCAGGCTCGCGGATGGCGCGGCCGGCGCGGGCAGGATCTGCAGCGTACGCGCCGGCAACACTGCCTCGCGCAGCGTGGCGCTGCGGGTGTCCCACCAGCGCACGTGCAGTGCCGGCACGGTGAGGCGGCCGGGCTGGTCGGCCACGAGGGCGATGCTCTGCTCGCGCGAGCCCACCACCGTGTCGCCCTGCAGCCTGTCATCGAGGTGTGCCTGATCGGGGTAGGCCTTCAGTCCGGCGGGCAGCACCAGCAGCCCCGGCACGTCGGGCAGTTGCTCGGCAGGGGCGCCCGTTGCCTGCAGCCTCACCTGCAGGGTGAGCGGATCGCCCGCGTGCACGCTCGCGTCGGCGGGGCTCCACTTTCCTTCGAGCGTGAGCGCGGTCGCCGGGATCCAGTAGCTGCCCACGGTGCCGGGTGGACGCGGCCGCACGTTGAGCACGAGCGGCTCGGCGTGCAGCCGCAGCGGCCGCGCGGCGGCAGAGAGCACCGCAAACTGCGCCGGCCCGAAATAGCGCGCAAAGGCATCCGGGCGGGTCTGCTCGGCGAGTACCTGTGCACTGAGCACGGCACCGGGCAGTTGCACGGTACCGCTGTGCTGCGGGAAGGCGAGATAGTGGCGGGTGAGCACGTCGTAGCTGAGGCCGTTCCGGCGCGTGCTGCTGCGCTCGTCGCTGCCGAGCTCGCGCACGATCACGGCGGGTGTCGCCGGAAACTCCACCTCGGGGTGATACAGCGTCTGGCGGCTGAACACCCGCACGGTGATCTGCACGGCCGCCTGCACGTAGGGCTCGGGGGGTGAGAGCTCGGTCTCCATGAAGACCTTGCGCAGCGGCTCCCCGCTGGCGCTGCGTGCATCACTCACCACGAGCGTGAGGGGCGTGCTGCGATCACCGCCCCAGTTGAGCGCGGGAATTACCACGCGGCCGACTTGCCGCGGCGCCAGCGTGAGTACCATGCGGGTGTGCTCGACGGTCTTTGCGGAGACGATCTCGAGGCTCGCCGCGGTGCTGGTGTCGACGATGTCGAAGCGCTGCTTG
The DNA here is from genome assembly GCA_035504015.1 of Steroidobacteraceae bacterium. GTDB lineage: Bacteria > Pseudomonadota > Gammaproteobacteria > Steroidobacterales > Steroidobacteraceae > JASHUC01. The sequence goes on along the minus strand of DATJSR010000006.1, from coordinate 28,516 downwards.
AGCGGTAGCAGGTCCGGCTGCTCGCCCGGTGGTCCCGCGCGCTCGAGGGTGAGCTGCACGCTCTCGCCCGGCGTGACGTGCGTGCGATCGAGTGAGGCCTGCACGTGCGCGAGCGCCGCAGCGCTCGCAACCAAGAGCACCAGCGATGCGAGGCCGCCGAGGAGCCGCAGCGCACGCCCGGCACTCGGGGGCCGGGCGGGGCTCGCTTGCGCGCGCGCGCTCGAGCCGCTCACGGCGTCGCCCCCTGCTGGCGCAGCAGATGCTCGATGAGAAACTTGCGCCGCAGCAGGCCCTCGGGATCCTCCGGAATGCGTCGCAGCCACTGCTCGAGCGCGAGCGCGTCCTCGCTCTTGGGCTGCGGCGAGCTCGTGCCGCCATCCGCCTCGTCGATCGAGGGAGCATCGCTCGGTGCGGCGCTGCCCGAGGCGAGCCGCTGCGCCATCGAGGCGCTCGGCGCGCGCTGCCCGGCGCGGCTCTCATGGCGCAGGCTGGCCGCGAGCGCCGCATCGCGCTGCGCGCCCTCCTGCGAATCGGCGCCGCCTGCGTCGCTGTCACCTTGGGGCTGCGCCGTGGGACTCGCGGTCTGCGAGCGCCGCTCGCCCTGACGGCGCGTGTCGTCGTCGGAGGGTGAGCCGGCGCCCTGCTCGGCCCGCCCGCGCTGGTCGGCGGCCGCTTCCTGCTCCTCATCGCCCTCGGAGGTCGGGTCGCGCCGCGCGAGCGCGCGCGCCACCAGGTCGCGGTTGTGGCGCGCATCCCGGTGACGAGGATCGCGCGCGAGCACCGCATCGTAGGCCTGCAGGGCCGCCTGCAGCTGCCCGGCGCGCGCGAGCGCGTTACCGCGGTTGTACTGCGAGTCGAGGTCACTGAAGGCGGCGAGCTCGTGTGCGGCCGTCTCGAAGTGGCCGGCCTCGAGCTCGGCATAGGCACGCAGCCGCGGATCATGGAAGCGCGCGGCGGCGTCGGCCGCCTTGCCGGCCCGCAGCAGCTGCTCGCCCTGCTGATCGCGCGTGGCCCACAGATCCTGCCAGCTCGCCGCGTGCGCGGGTGCGCCGGCCGCGAGCACCGCGGCAAGCGCAAGGCTCCCCAGGGTGACTCTCATTACGGCGGGCGCGCTCAAAGCCAGCCCCGTCGTGCGATGAGCCCCACGAGCAGCAGCAGTGGCGGCAGCAGCCACACGCCATCGTTGCGCCAGGCCGCCGCACGTGCATCGAGGGGCTGCTCGCCATCGAGCGTGCGTGCCTGCAGATGCTGCAGCGCTGCGGTGAGCGAGGGTAGCTGTGCGAGGCTCACCAGGCGGCCGCCGCCGGCGGTGGCGACCGCCTCGAGCGCGGCGGGGGCAAGCCGCGCGAGCACGATCTCGCCGCGCTCATCGTGCTGAAATCCCCCGCGCGGATCGGGCAACGGCGCGCCGGCTTCGGTGCCCACGCTCACCACGTGCACCGTCATCCCTTGCTCGTGCAGACGCTGCGCCTCGAGGGTCGCGGACTCGACGTCATCGAAACCGTCCGAGAGCACGATGATCTGCCCCTGCGAGGCATGCGCCCCGCGCAGCAGCTGTGCGGCCTCCTGCAGCGCCGGCGCGAGCTCATCGCCCGACTCGGGCATCAGCCGGGGCGCGAGCGGCCGCAGCAGCGTGCGCACCGTACCCACATCGGTGGTGAGCGGCGTCACGGTGTGCGGCTCGCCGGCGAAGACCACGAGGGCGACGCGTACGTCGCGCGCGGCCGTGAGCAGATCGGCAACGGCGTAGCGGGCGCGCGTGATGCGATCGGGCCGCAAGTCCGTGACGCTCATCGAAGGAGACAGATCGAGCAGCAGCACCCAGGCGGAGGCCACGCGGTAGGCGCTTCCCTGCTTGTGGCCGAAGCTCGGCCCGGCGAGCGCCGTCGCCGCAAGCGCCCAGCCGAGCGCGATGAGCGGCCATGGGGAGGCGTGCTTGTCGGCGGCGGGCAGTCTGAGATGCCCCAGCAGCTCACGATCCACCACCGCGGCCCAGGCCCAGGCGTGGGCCTGCCGGTGTGCGAGCCACGCAGCGAGCCCGAGCAGCAGCGGCACGCCGAGCAGCCACGCCGGATGCAGAAAATGCGGCAGCACGCTCACGCCCACGCGCGCGCCCCGCGCGCAGCGAGCGGCACGCTCATGAGCAGCGCGAGCCCGAGGGGAAAGCTGAACCACTCATCGGCTGCGCGCACCCATTGCTGACGCCCGATCGCCGGCTCGAGCTCATCGATGCGCCGATAGACGGCCTGCAGCGCCGTGGCATCGGTGGCGCGAAAGTAGGCACCGCCCGTCACCGCGGCGATGCTGCGCAGCGCGTCCTCGTCCAGATCGGTGTTGCCCCCGCCCAGCCCATAGATGTTCTGCTCCGCGGCCGCACCGACTCCGATCGTGTAGATGCGCAGGCCGCTCGCTGCGGCCACCCGCGCCGCATCGAGCGGCGGCATCACCCCCGCATCGTTCTGCCCGTCGGTGAGCAGGATCAGCACGGTCTGATGTGCGAGCTGCGCGGCCTTCTCGCCGCCTTCGGCACGCAGCCGCTTGATCGCAAGACCGATGGCATCGCCGATCGCCGTCTCGGTGCCGGCCACCCCGACGACGGCATCATCGAGGAAGCGATGCACGGTGCGCAGATCGGCCGTGAGCGGGGCCTGCAGGTAGGGGCGCGTGCCGAAGAGGATCAGTCCGATTCGATCCCCGTCGCGGCCGTCGATGAAGCGCCCAGCCACCTGCTGCACGACCTGCAGGCGGCTGCGCCCGGCGCCCATGTCCTCGATCGCCATCGAGCCGGAGACATCCACGGCGAGCAGCAGCCGTCGACCGGTGGTCGGCAGCGCGATGGGATCGCCCAGCCACTGCGGGCGCATGCCCGCGAGCACCACCAGCAGCCAGATGAGCCCATAGAGCAGCGGCGCAAGGCGCAGCGCGGGCCGCGCGGGCCCGACGGCCGCTGCCGGCAGCGCGCTTGCGAAAGGCAGGTAGAGCGCCGCGCCCCCGGGCTCGGCCGGATGACGCAGCAGATAGAGCAGCCACGGCAGTGGCGCGAGCACGGCCATCCAGGGCCAGGCGAAATGCATCATCGGCGCGGCGCCACCCGCGCGGCCCGGCCGATGAACTCGTGCACCGCGGCGAGCCAGCGATCCCGGTCGCCAGCGCCGCATCCGGCGAACGCACAGCCGATGAGACTGCGGCCCGCCTCGGCGCGCAGGGCCGGTGCGCCGCGCTCGGCCAGGAAGTCGAGCCAGGCCTGGCCGGTGAGGCGCGCCACACCCGCGCGCCCGAAGAGCGCGATGGCGTAGCGACGCAGCAGATTCTCGAGCGAGGCGGCCAGTGCACCGTCGGAGAGTGGCCGGCGGCGCAGCGCGCGCAGCTCGCGCAACGCCGCCCGGCGCGGACGATGGCGTGGATCGCTGAGCCAGCGCCACAGCGCGAGCAGCGCAAGCGCACTCAGCGCGGCAGCGATCCACCAGCCCGGGGCCGGAGGAAACCATCCGGGTGGCGCCGGAGCGTGCTCGGGCGCGAGCTGCGCCAGCAGATCGGTGCTCATGCCGCGCTCCGGCGCCGCTGCAGCAGCGCGAGCGCCTCCTCGAGCGGCTGCGCGGTGTCGAGCCGCACGAGGGGCGCGGGACTCAATGCGGCGAGCGCGCTCAGGTGCGCCGCGCGCCGTGCCCAGGCTGCGTGCCAGTCATCGCGCACGCTCGCTCCATCGAGAAGCCGCAACGCATCGGGCACGCCGCCGCGATAGCGGCCATCGGGCAGGCCGTGCCGCTCGAGCGGGTCGGTCACCTGAAAGAGCCGCCCCTCCCCGCGTGCCGCGAGTGCCCACCACAGCGGCTCGGTCTGCGCATCGATGCCGGCGAAGTCGCTGACGAGCAGCGAAAGACTGCCCGGACGGGCAAGCGGGGTGAGCAGCCGCAGCGCCTCGTTGAGCCCCTGCGGTGCCGGAGGCGCGGGTGCGCGCGGCTGCAGCTGCTCGAGCACCCCGAGCAGCGGCAGCACCCCGGCCTCGCGCGAGCGCGGCGCGAGCACGCGCGCCGCCGTGCCGGTACTTACGATCGCGCCCACGCGATCCCCGCCGAGCGCGGCCGTCCAGGCGAGCACCGCCGCCGCGCGCACGATCAGCGCGCTCTTGAGCTGGCAGCGCGTGCCGAAGAAGGTGCCGGGCTGCAGGTCGACGAGCAGCCACACCGGGCGCTCGCGCTCCTCGCGAAACAGCTTGGTGTGCGGGCGGCCGCGTCGCGCGGTGACCCGCCAGTCGATGCTGCGCGGATCATCACCGGGGACGTAGGCGCGCACCTCCTGCAGCTCGAGCCCACGACCGCGATGCACGCTCAGGTGCTGGCCCACGGAGGCGGCGCGCGAGGGACGGTGCGTGGGCAGCATCAACCGCTGCGCGAGCGCGCGCAGCTCGAGCAGCTCTGCGAGGTCGGGCAGCCTCACGGGGCGGGCACCGAGTCGAGCAGCTCGTCGATGCAGGCCTGCGATCCGATGCCGCGCGCCTGCGCGCCGTAGTCGATGAGCAGGCGGTGCCGCAGCGCATCCGGTGCGATGGCCTGTACGTCCTCGGGACTCACGAAGTCACGTCCATCGAGCCAGGCGAGCGCACGTGCGCCGCGCTCGATCGCGATCGCCGCACGCGGGCTGGCACCGAAGCGCAGCCACTCGCGCAGCTTCCCCGCGCGCGCCGGAGGGCTGTGCGTCGCGGCGACCAGTGCCGCGGCATACTCTGCAACGGGCTCGGCCAGCGTGAGGGCGAGCACCTCGCGCCGCGCGGCGAATACCACCTCCTGTGTGATGCGATGCTCGGGCGGGGCGAGCTCGCGGCGCGCCAGCGCCTCGCGGCGCGCCAGCGCCATGATCGCGAGCATGGCGGTGCGATCGGGATAGTCGACCTGCACGTGCAGGAGAAAGCGATCGAGCTGTGCCTCGGGCAGCGGATAGGTGCCTTCCTGCTCGATCGGATTTTGGGTCGCCATCACCAGGAACAGCGCCGGCAGCGCGTAGGTGGCCGCACCGACGCTGATCTGCCGCTCCGCCATCGCCTCGAGCAGCGCCGATTGCACCTTGGCCGGGGCGCGGTTGATCTCGTCGGCAAGGATGAGGTTGTGAAACAGCGGGCCGCGCTGGAAGCGAAACTCGCCCTCATCGGGGCGGTAGATGTCCGAGCCGGTGAGATCGGCGGGCAGCAGATCGGGGGTGAACTGCACGCGATGGAAGTCGGCCTCGAGCGCGTGCGCGAGGGCCTTGATCGCGCGCGTCTTGGCAAGCCCGGGTGGCCCCTCGACGAGCAGATGGCCATCGGCGAGCAGCGCAATCAGCAGCCGCTCGAGCAGTCGCTCCTGCCCGATGATCTGGCTCGCGAGGTACTCGCGCAGGCGCCCGAAGGCGGCCTGCGCGGCGCTGCTCGGGCTGTCGCTCGTTGCGGCCAGGGGGCGAATGCCAGTCATCAGCAAACCTCACTGTTGCGACGTGCCCGGGCGAGCAAGCGGCTCGCCCGGGGCGGCAGAAGCGGCAGCGTGTCTGCGCCTCGAGCGCGAGCTCAGCGCCGCTGCGCAGGCTCGGTGGAGTCGCCTCCCGGGCCCGCCTCGTCGTTCACCCAGCCCCGCCAGATCGCCACCAGAGCAGCCATCAGGGCGGGACCGAGAAAGATGCCGACCAGTCCGAAGGACTCTACACCTCCCAGGATACCGAGCAGCACCCAGAGGAAAGGTAGCCGCGCAGCTCCCCCGATGATGACCGGACGCACGAAATGATCGGCGATGAACAGCACCACCGTGCCGGCGATCGCAACGGCGATGCCGGCCCCGAGCGCCCCCTGCGTGATCTCGACGAGCGCCACCACGCCGAAGACGATGGGTGCCGCGAAGGGGATCATGGCAAAGGCGCCCGTGACCGCCCCGAACAGGATCGGATGGTGCACGCCCGCGGTCGCGTAAACCCCGCCCATGACGGCGCCCTCGGCGACGGCGACGAGCACGATCCCATCCACCGCGGCGCGGATCGCGGCAACCGCTCGCTGCAGCAGCCCGTCCACGCTCGGGCCGAAGAACCTGCGGCTGACGCGCGGCACGTCGCGCTGCAGCCGCTCGCGGTTCAAGTACACGAAGAAGAGCGTGAGCAGTGTGAAGGCGAGCGTCACCACGCGGCGGATGAACTGCTCGCCGACGATGCGAGTCCATTCGCTGCGGGTGAGATCGATGATGACCGGATGACCCTCGTGGGGTCCGGCTCCCTCCCCGGCGCGGCGAAAGGTCTCATCCCAGGTCGCGTGCACCCACTCCTGCAGGCCCGGGATCTGCGCGAGGAAGGGCGGCAGCTGCGGCTCGCCCATGCTGCCTACCGAGTGCAGGAAGATGAGCGCCTCATGGGTGGCGAGCACCCCGACATAGGCGAGCGGCACGATCAGCACGATGCCGATGAGGCTCGTGAACGTGGCGGCCGCCCACTCATTGCGCCGCCGACCGTGAAAGCAGGCAAGCCAGCGATCGTAGAGGCCGGAGGTGCCGATCGCGAGCACCACCGCCCAACACAATGCCGGCAGAAAACGCTTGAGCATCCACGCCCCGAGCCCCGCGAGCGCGGCGATCAGGACATAGCGAGCAATTCTCTGCCCGGTCGTTGCATCGGGAACGGACACGCTGGCACTCCGGCCGGCGCGTGCGGACCCCCGCGCCGATCCCTCATTCTACGTCGCCGGACCCGCTCACCGCGCAGCGGCCTCGCCAAAGCCCGCGAGCTCGCCCCGCCGGCCTCCCCGGCACGCCCCGGGCCGCAGCGCTCAGGGGCTTTCGCGGGCGGCGAGTCGGCTGAACACCTCGCGCATGCGCTCCACGCGCGAGACGTACTCCCGAGCATCATGATCCCCGCACCGCTGCCCCGGGGAGAGTCGAAAGCCGCGCCTGGCGAAGGCCTCCCCGGCCCCCGCGCCACACAGATGGATGACCGCCGCGAGCTGCTGCAGCTCGCGCGCCTCGGGGGCTCGCCCGTGCGCCTGGGCGAGCGCTGCGGCGATGTGCCGATCGAGATAGGCGGCGGTGAGCTCCACCGCATGACTCGGCAGGACGCGAAAGTACAGACGGTTGAACCAGCAGGCGTGCAGATCGTCCCAGGCGCCCTCCTGGATGACCCTATGCTCACGGATGCAGTAGTGCTGCGCCTCGGCGAAGGTGCCGTCGGTCATCTGGTACATGCCCACGGCGCTCGAGGCCGGCCGATACATGGCGAGCGGCGGCCCGTCCCAGGACCAGCGCCAGTAGGTGCGCACGATCGGATTGCCCGAGCCCTCCACCTGCGCAAGCGCGGCGAGCAGCGGCGCACTCACCAGCGCCGTGGAGAAGCGCCGATACAGGGGCCCGTACTCGTGCCAGCTCTCCGCGGCGGTCTTGTACAGCGTGCCGCTCACGGGAAAGAAGAGCTCGGTCGGCTTGCGCGCGACCTGATAGATCCAATTGACCGCCAGCGCGAGGCCCGCGAGCGCTGCGAGCAGCAGCGCCACGCGCAGCGGCCCGGGTGCGCGGCGCCAGGTGCGCGCGAGGCGCTGGCGCGCGCGCCGGCCCGGCCACCACGGCAAGCGGCGGCGACGCCGGGGGCTCGGCGCGTCGCGTGCGCTGCGCGGCGCACGGCGCGCGGCAGAGCGCTTGCGCCGGCTCACAGTTGGCACGCGGCCTGCGCCCCGAGTTGACATGTTCTGGTACCGGCGGGGGCTCTCGCCCGCGGCAATTCACCTCGTGGACGTCTCAAATTTTGCGGTTGCATCACATCTGCACGGGATATGTCATGCTTAGCTATACTGTCAATGCACTGATCGCCGTTGGGGAGTCTCGCCGCGAATGGACCGCAGAAAAAGAGGGTGCCAAGCCGCGTTGGTCGCCCTGCTGATCGCCAGCGCAACCACCGCCTCACTGGCACGGGCCAACATCCCCGCCGATGGGGCCTCGCCCACCCACCGGCGCCACCACGTTCACCCGAGCAGTAACGAGCCGCGACTGCGCTCGACCTCCGCGCTGGTGGTGGATGAGACGCACTCGAGCGTGCTGCTCGCACGCCACGCCGATCAGCCGATGCCGATCGCCTCGATCACCAAGCTCCTGACGGCGCTCGTGGTGGCCGATGCCGGGCAAGCACTCGATGAAAGGGTGCAGATCACTCGCGAGGACTGCAGCATCGGCCGCGGGGCGGCCTCGCGCCTCGCCGTCGGTACCACGCTCACGCGCGGGGACCTCATTCACCTCGCGCTCATGTCCTCGGAGAACCGCGCCGCGCACGCGCTCGCGCGCAACTACCCCGGCGGCCTGCCGGCCTTCGTGCGCGCCATGAACGCCAAGGCTCAGGCGCTCGGCATGAGCAGCGCCCATTTCGTCGATCCGACGGGCCTGTCCAGCGAGAACGTGGCGAGCGCCGAGGACCTCTCGCGCCTGGTGTCCGCCGCCGCGCGGAACGACATCATCCGCGAGTACTCGACCGACCGCGGCTACGCGGTGCGCGTCGGACGGCGCATGGTGCAATTCCGCAATACCGACTCCCTGGTCTCCAATCCCACCTGGAACATCATCGTCCAGAAGACCGGCTACATCACCGAAGCGGGCCGCTGCCTGGTGATGCAGGCGGTGATCGAGGGGCGCAACGTGGTGATCGTGCTCCTCAACTCCTTCGGCAAGAACACCCGCGTCGCCGATGCGCGGCGCATCCGCCGCTGGATGGAAGCGACGCTCGCCCGCAGCGCGCACGCGGCGGACTCGAAGGTTTAGCGCTCCTCGCAGGGCACGCTCAAACGAGCCCCTCGGCCTTGAGCGCCTCCTGCACCTTCGGCCGGCTCGCCAGCCGTTGCAGGTAGGCTCCGAGCGCCGGCCACGGGCCGAGGTCGAGCCCGATGTGCGGCGCCCAGCCCAGCACCACGAAAAGATAGGCATCGGCGATGCTGAAGCGCTCGCCCACCAGATAGCTCTTCTGCGCCAGCTCGCCGTGGGTCCAGGCGAGGCGCCCCTTGAGCTGCGCCAGCGTGCCGGCCTTCCACTCCGGGGCGACCGGGGCGAACTGCGCGCCGAATGGCTTGTGAATCTCGCTGCCGATGAAGCTCAGCCATTCGATCACGCGGTAGCGCTCGAGGCTGCCCGGCGGCGGCAGCAATCCTGACTGCGGGCGCTGATCGGCGAGGTATTGCATGATCGCCGGCCCTTCGGTGAGCACGGCACCGCTGTCGAGCCGCAACGCCGGCACGTAGCCCTTCGAGCTCACCTTGGAAAAATCGCCACCGCCCTCGACCTGCTTGCTTTGCAGATCGACCTTCTTGATCTCGTGGGGAATGCCGGCCTCGAGCAGCACGATGTGCGGAGCGAGCGAGCAGGCGCCGGGGTAGTAGTAGAGCAGCATGGCGGTCTCCCATCGAACGGCAGGGTGCGGGGCTGCGGATCATAGCAACGCTCCTCGGTGGCGCGCACCGCGCCCGGCAGGTAGGCTCGGCCTTCCCGTGCCGCCGCACCCGATCCGAGACCGCCATGCACGCGCCGCACCGAGACCTACTGCCTCGCCCTTTGCGGCGCTTGCGGCGCGTGCCGCTGATGCTGGCTTGCTGCGGCTTGCTGGCGGCCCTGGCAGGCCGCGCTGCGCCCTCCGTAGAGCGGCCAGCCGATGCGGCGCACGAGTCGCCCGAGAGCATCATCTCGCGGCTCGGGCTGCAGCAGATGCCGGCCCCGGTGCGCGAGCGGCGCGACTGGCGCGCGCCGCGCAAGATCGTGCTGCTCGCCTTCGATCCGGCCGCCACCGCGGCGCGGCGCAGCGAGCTGGCGAGCGCGGTCCCCGGGGCCCGGCTGGTCCTCGCCCACAACGTCGCCGAGGCCATCTCGGTGGTCGGGGATGCCGATGTGCTCATCGGCTTCAACCCCCAGATCTGCGATGCGCGCATCATCGCTGCCGCACACCAGCTGCGCTGGATCCTCTCCCTCGCCGCAGGCGTCGAGAACTGCATGGCGGTGCCGGCGGTGCATCTGAGGCACCTGCTGCTCACCAACATGCGCGCAGTGGATTCGGCGGTGATCGGCGAGCATGCGATCGCCCTCGCACTGGCGCTGGCGCACGGGCTCGAGGTGTTTGCCGTGGACACCGAGCATGCCGAATGGAGCCGCCAGCACGCCGCGCGTACGCCGATGCAGGCGCTCGAGGGCAAGACGCTGCTCGTGGTGGGCCTGGGCGGCATCGGCACCGAGGTGGCACGGCGAGCCGCCGGCCTCGGCATGAAAGTGACCGCCACACGGCCGGGCGCGGGCACCACGCCGGCGTTCGTGAGCTATGTGGGGCAGCCGAGCGAGTTGCTCGCTCTCGCCCGCAGTGCCGATGTGATCGTGAGTTGCGTACCGCTCACCCGCGAGACCACCGGCATGTACGATGCGCGCTTCTTCGGCGTCCTCAAGCCGACGGCACTGTTCATCAATGTTGCCCGCGGCGCGAGCGTCGTCACCGACGCGCTGGTGAAGGCGCTGAACGAGGGGCGGCTCGCGGGCGCAGGCCTCGATGTCGTCGATCCAGAGCCGCTGCCGCCCGCGCACCCACTCTGGCGCGCACCCCACGTGCTCATCACGCCGCACATCTCCTCGCGCTCGGACCTTCCGGGGGAGGCGCGCTGGATCCTCGCGCGCGAGAACCTGCGGCGCTATGCGGCCGGCGAGCGCCTGTTCTCGGTGGTCGACCTGCAGCGCGGTTACTGAGCGCGACGCGCTAGCAGCCGCGCATGCTGCGCTTCTCCGCCAACCTCAGCGTGCTCTTCGGCGAGCGGCCGCTGCTCGAGCGCTTCGCCTTGGCCCGCGCCCAGGGCTTCCTCGGCGTCGAGATGCAAGACCCCTACGAGGTGCCCGCCGCGATACTCGCGCGCACGGCGCAGGATGCGGGCGTGCGCACGGTGCTCATCAACGCCCCCATGGGAGCGGGCGGCTCGCCCGGCATCGCCTGCCGCCCCGAGTGCCGGGCGCAGTTCTCGAGCGCCCTCGAGCGCGCCTGCGAGTATGCGGCGGCGCTGCAGGTGCCCTGCGTCAACGTGCTCGCCGGGCGCGCCGCGCCCGCAGAGCTTGCCGGCTGCGAGCAGCTGCTCGCGGAGAACTTGAGGCTTGCCGCCACGCAGCTCGCGAAGGCGAATGCCCGCGTGCTGCTCGAGCCGATCAATCCCTACGACGTGCCAGGCTATTGCGTCGCAAGCTTCGAGCAGGCGCAGCGCCTGCTGCGAGCCTGCCCCGGGGTCGGCCTGCAGTTCGATATCTATCACGCCGCACGGCTCGGCCTCGATCCCGCGGACAGCTTCGAGCGGCTGCTCCCGCACATTGCGCACGTGCAGTTTGCCGACTGTCCGGGGCGGCACGAGCCGGGCACGGGCGCGCTCGCCTTCGGCGCGATCTTCGCCGCCATCGCGGCGAGCGACTATCAAGGGTGGGTCGGGGCAGAGTACCGGCCGAGCGGGGATACGCTCGCAAGCCTCGGTTGGCTGCGCGGCTCAGCGCGGCAGTGACAGCACCGTGCCCGGCAGGCGGCCCGGGGCCACCCAGACCCGGCCCGGCTCCTCGTGCAGCACGGCATCCTCCGGACGGCACTCGGGGCAGTGGGGCTTTGCGGCGAGGTCCTCGAAGCGCCGGCTCGGCAATGGCCCCGTCGGCGTGGGCGTAGCGAGGCGCCCGATGATCACCGCGAGCCCGTGCGTCAGGTCGCTCACGGCCGCGCTCACCTGCTGATCGAGCGCACCGCCTACGCTGAACAGCGCCGCGTAGCGCGCCGGCTGTCCGGCATCGGCCGGCAGCGGCACCGCCAGGTGACGCAGCAGGATCTGGGTCCGCGACTCGCGCGGTGTGCCCGCCGAGCGCACGAGCAGGATGCGGGCATCGGCGCTGAACTGCACCTCGTGCTCGAGGTCCTCCAGCTGCAACTCGAAGCTCGCGATCGCCACGTCCTCGCCTTGCAGGTGCTCGGCCAGCTCGTCGGCCTGCTCGCGCGAGCCGACGACGCGCAGCGTGCGCCAGGGCCAGTTCGTCTGGGTGCGCTCGAGTGCCGCGGTGAGCTGCTGCGCAAACCCGCGGTCGGCTGACGCGCTGCGCCACGCGCGCGGCAGGGGTGCGGCGCTCTCGCGCGCGCGCCGCCGAATGATCGGCCCTGCGATGAACAGCCCCAGGCGCAGTGCCAGCTGCTCGGCCTCGTTGGTCGGCATCGGATGCGCGTGGTGCACCAGCAGGAGCTCGGGAGGCGGGGTCACGAGCAGCAGGGTCGGGCGCGCATCCGGGGCGAGCTCGGCCACCGGTGCCGCGGGCGCCGCGCGCAGCGTGTCGCACACGAGCGAGAGCGCGATGAGCGTGAGCAGGAGACGCCGCCCGGCGCGCAACATGAGCATGCGCGCATGATAGCGCCTGCGGCTCGCCCAGGCTCGGGCGCGGCAGCATCGTGGGCACGGCCGTTGCTGGCCCCAGCCGACAGCCGATCGCAAGAGGAGTACGCAGGTGGGTTCAAAGAATCAGGGCGAGGGTGATTACGAGTCCGCGCGCCGCTACGATGAGCACACGCGTGAGTTCATCGAGAAGAAGCAGAAGGCGGGCGAGCCGCTCGAGGGCTCGGCCAAGGATGCCACGCAGGAGCTGACCGATGCCGAGCGCGAGGCGCTGCGGCACGCCAAGGAGGGCGAGCAGGACCGCCGCGACGCCGACCTGCTCCGCAAGCTCGAGTCCGACCGGCACTGAGGCCTCGGCCGTCGCCGCCACGCGCGGCCGCCACGCGCGGCCGCCACGCGCGGCCGCCATGCGCGGCCGTCGCGGCGCGGCGGGCGTGGTGGCGCGTGTAAAATGAGCCCGCGGCTCATCCGCGAGGCTTGCGCATGAAAATCGCCCAGCTGTTCTCGGTCAGCGGCTACGGAGTCGTCATCACCGGCGGGGCGAGCGGGCTCGGGCTGGCCTACGCGGAGGCGCTCGCGGAGAACGGCGCGCGCGTCACCCTGCTCGATGTCAGCGAGAGTGCCGTGGCGCTCGAGAGCCGGCGTCTGCGCGATGCGGGCTACGACGTGCGCGGCGAGCGGGTCGATGTCACCGAACACGCGGCGCTCGATCGCGCGGTCGATGCCGCAGCTTCCGCCTATGGACGGCTCGATGTGGTGTTCGCCAACGCAGGGGTGGACTCCGGGCCGGGCTTCCTCGGCAGCTGGGTCGGCTCGCAGCGCCCGCGTGTGGCCGAAGGGGCGCTCGAGAACTACACCGATGAGCGCTGGAACCGCGTCATCGACATCAACTTGAACGGCGTGTTCGCCACGCTGCGGGCGGCGGCTCGCCACATGAAGCCGCGCAGGAGCGGCCGCATCGTCGTCACCACCTCGCTCGCGGCCCTGAAATGCGAGGCGGCGATCGGCGCCGCCTACATGGCCGCGAAGGCGGGTGCGGCGCACCTGGTGCACAACGTCGCCCTCGAGCTTGCCGCCTATGGCATCACGGTCAACGCCATCGCGCCGGGGTTCTTCATCACCAACATCGGCGGCGGCCACGCCAAGAATCCCGCCGTGCAGCAGGCGGTGGCAAAGGTGCTGCCCATGCACCGCGTTGGCTGGCCGGAGGACATCAAGGGACTCGCGCTCTTTCTCGCCTCCCCCGCCTCGGCATATCTCACCGGACAGCAGATCGTCATCGACGGCGGCTGGGGTCTCGGCGAGGCGGATTGAAAGCCATCGCACTACGGCGGAACTGACGCCCACGGTCGCGCGTTGTGCCGCGCAGACCTACTCGTTCGTGAGGAGTGCGACCATGAGGACCCAGGCGATTCTGACGGCGCTCGCGGGAGCGGTGCTCGTGTGCGTGAGCGCGCAGGCGGCGAATTTGAAGCAGGAAGCGCAGCAGCTGGACCGGGCCAAGGTGTCCGTGACGGATGCGATTCGCGAGGCCGAGCGCCAAGGCAACGGCCGAGCGACCGAGGCCACCTTCCACAGTTCCACCCACGGGGCCGGCGACTACGTGGTCAAGGTCCTGAGCAGCGATGACCGCAAGCTCATGTCTTACCGGATCGATGCGGGCACCGGCCACATCGTCTCGGCCGGCAACGAGCCCGTCGAAAAGGTGTTCACGCACCTCAAGCCCGAGCAGATCGACAGCGCGCAGACGAGCCTCGCGCACGCGATCGCCTCGGCCGAGAAGCAGGCCGGCGGGCACGCCACCTATGCCGCCGTCGAAGCCCACGGCGATCACCTGGTGTACGACGTCAAGCTCGCCAAGGACGACGGCAGCATGAGTCGCATCAAGGTCGACAGCTCGACGGGGCACCTGGCCTCGGCGCAGTAAGCCGACCGCGCAGGGCTCAGTCCGGCAGGAAGATGGTCGCCGGATGCTCGAGGTAGCCCTTGAGCGTCTGGATCATGGCGGCGGCATCGTGGCCATCGATGAAGCGGTGGTCGAACGAGGAGGAGAGGTTCATCAGGCGCCGCACGGTGATCTGACCGTCCAGCACGACCGGCCGCTCGAGGGCGCGATTGACGCCGATGATCGCGAGCTCGGGTGCATTGATGATCGGGGTGGAGGCGATGCCACCGAGCTTGCCGAGGCTCGTCACCGTGATGGTCGAGCCGCTGAGCTCGGCCCGGGAGGCCTGGTTGCTGCGCGCCGCCTCGCTCACGCGCCGGATTTCTTCGGCGAGCGCCTGCAGCGACTTGTCCTGGGCATCGCGCACGACCGGTACCTTGAGCCCATCGGGGGTTTGCGTGGCGATCCCCACGTGCACCGCACGGTGACGCACGATGACTCCGCGCTCGGCGTCGTAGCGGGCGTTGCACTGCGGATGCGCGCGCAGCGTGCGTGTGAGCGCGAGCACGAGGAACGGCAGGTAGGTAAGCGAGCGTGCCGGGCGCTCGCGGTTGAGATAGGCGCGCAGACGCTCGAGCTCGGTGACATCGACCTCCTCGACGTAGGCGAAGTGCGGAATGCTGCGCGCCGCCTCGCTCATGCGCTCGGCGATCAGCCGCCGCATGCCGATGACGCGGATCTCCTCGGTAGCGGCGCTGCCTGCAGCCGCACCGTTTCCCGCGGGCACCGGAGTCGAGGACGCTCGCGCGGGGCTGCGCGCCGGGGGTCGATCCTGCGCGAGGTAGGCCCGCAAGTCCGCGGGGCGAATGCGACCATTCGGCCCCGAGCCTGCGACCTGCGCCAGATCGATGCCCGCCTCGTGGGCACGACGGCGGATGGCCGGCGAGGTCAACACGCGCCCGGCGCGCGGCTGCGCTGCTGGGGTGGGTGCAGGCCTCGCAGCTTGCGCTCCACCGCCGGCGGAGGTCGCCGCGCCGGGTGATGCGGGCGCAGCTGCGCTCGGGCTCGGCGCCGTCGCGGCCGTCTCGAACGCCGCGAGCTCTGCGCCGACGGCGATGCGGTCGCCGGGGGCGCCGGTGAGCGAGAGCACTCGACCCGACACCGGCGCCGGCACTTCGACGGTCGCTTTCTCAGTCATCATCTCGACGAGCGGCTGATCCTCGACCACCTCATCGCCGGCACTCACGCGCCAGGCGACGATCTCCGCATCGACGGTGCCTTCGCCGAGGTCTGGGAGCTTGAATGTGAAGCGGCTCATGCGCTTTGCGCACGCTCAGCGTTCGGCGAGCACGGCGCGCATCGCCGCGATGATGCGCGCAGGTCCCGGGAAGTACTCCCACTCGAAGGCATGCGGATAGGGAGTATCCCAGCCCGTGACACGCTGGATCGGTGCCTCGAGGCTCCAGAAGCACTCCTCCTGCACGGTGGCGGACAGCTCGGCACCGAATCCGGAGAAGCGCGTGGCCTCGTGCACGATGACACAGCGACCGGTGCGGCGGACGGACTCGCACAGCACCTCGGTGTCGAGTGGCACGAGCGTGCGCAGATCGATGATCTCCGCATCCACCTGCGCCTGCCGTACCGCGGCCTCGGCCACGTGCACCATGGTGCCGTAGGCGAGGATGGTGAGATCCTTGCCCTGGCGCACGATCTCGGCGCGGGCGAGCGGCACGCTGTAGTGCCCCGCCGGCACCTCGCCGCGCGGGTGCGTGCTCCAGGGTACGGCGGGCTTGTGCCAGTCTCCATCGAAGGGGCCGTTGTAGAGCCGCTTGGGCTCGAAGAAGATGACCGGATCATCGTCCTCGATCGCGCTGATGAGCAATCCCTTGGCATCGTGCGGGTTCGACGGCATCACCACCTTGATGCCGCACACGTGTGTGAAGATGCCCTCCGGGCTCTGCGAATGGGTCTGTCCGCCGCGGATGCCCCCGCCACAGGGCATGCGCACCGTGACCGCCGCGGAGAACTCGCCGGCCGTGCGATAGCGCAGCCGCGCGAGCTCGCTGACGATCTGATCGAAGCTCGGGTAGACGTAGTCGGCGAACTGGATCTCCGCCACCGGGCGCAGCCCGTTCACTCCCATGCCGATGGCGGTGGCGACGATGCCCCCTTCGGCGATCGGCGTGTCGAGCACACGGTGCTCGCCGTACTTTCTCTGCAGGCCGTCAGTGCAGCGGAACACGCCCCCGAAGTAGCCCACGTCCTCACCCATCACGACCACCGAGGGATCGCGCCCCAGCATCACGTCCATGGCAGAGTTGACCGCCTGGACCATGTTCATCTGCGGCATGGCTAGCTCCCCGTGCCGCGTGCGGACTTGGGTGGCGCGGATGCGCGCTCCACCGCGACAGCGCCAGCGGCGGCGCTCGTGGCGGTGCCCGTCGCGGCGCCCGTGGCGGCGCCTGCTGCAGCGCCGGGTGCGCCGGCTGCGGCCGTGGAGCCCCTCGCAGCGCTCGCCTGCAGCGCTGCGAGCTCGCGGCGCTGCTCGATCAGGTGCCGTGGCATCTCTTTGAAGACATCCTCGAACATGCTCGCCGGATCGAGGTGTGGACCCTCGGTGAGGGTGCCGTAGCGCATGGCCTCCTTCCAGCATGCCGCCACGTGTGCATCGAGCTCCTGCTCCAGTGCCTGCTGACGCTCGGCAGACCATTCCCCGAGTGCGATGAGGTGTTCCTCGAGACGTTTGACCGGGTCCCCGAGCGGCCAGGCCTGCCACTCCTCTTGCGGGCGATAGCGCGCGGGGTCGTCGCTGGTGGAGTGCGCGGAGGCGCGGTAGGTGACGTGCTCGATGAGCGTGGGGCCACCGCCGCGGCGTGCCCGCTCGGCGGCCCACTGCGTCACCGCGTAGACGGCGAGAAAGTCGTTGCCATCGACGCGAACGCCGGGGATCCCGTAGCCCGGGCCGCGCGCGGCGAAGGTGCGATGCTCACCGCCCGCAAAGCCTTGGAAGGTCGAGATCGCCCATTGATTGTTGACGATGTTGAGGATCACCGGCGCCTGATAGACCGCACCGAAGGTGAGCGCGTAATGAAAGTCGGCCTCGGCGCTCGAGCCCTCGCCGATCCAGCTGGCGGCGATGCGATCCTCGCCTTTGAGCGCTGCGGCCATCGCCCAGCCGACCGCCTGCGGAAACTGCGTGGCGAGGTTGCCGGAGATCGAGAAGATGTTGCCGCTCGTCCAGTGATACATCACGGGCATCTGGCGGCCCTTGCACATGTCGCGCGTGTTCGACAGGCACTGGCACATCAGATCGACGAGGCTGCGGCCGCGGGCGACGTACAGACCCTGGTTGCGATAGGCGGGAAAGAGCATATCGTCGGGCCGTAGCGCCATGGCGCCCCCGATCGAGACGGCTTCCTCGCCCGTCGACTTCATGTAGAAGGAGATGCGCCCCTGGCGCTGATTGCGCTGCATGCGGTCATCGAAGCGCCGCGTGAGGAGCATGTGCCGCAGTGCCACTTGCAGATCGGCAGGCTCCAGGTGCGGGTTCCACGGTCCGACCGCCTGGTGCGCATCATCGAGCACACGCACCATCTGCGTCGCGAGGGGCTCCACCTCCGTGAGCGAGGCCGTGGTCTGCGGCCGCGCGACCGCGCCCGCGGGCGAGGTTTTCAGGTAGCTGAAATCGGGACGATCGCCGGGCCGTGCCGGCGGATGCGGAATGTGCAATCGCGAGGCACCCGCCATCGATCAGACTCGCGTGAGCCAGCCAAAACGATCCGGGGTGTCCCCACGCTGGATGGCGATGAGCGCCGCGCGCAACGCGCGCGTGTGCGGGCCCACATCACCCGTACCGACGCGATACTCCCTGCCCTCGTGGATGAGGGTACCGACGCCCGCCAACACCGCCGCGGTGCCCGAGAGCGCGGCCTCGCCGTCGGCGATCCACTCGAGCATCTCCGCCAGATCGAAGGCGCGCTCGCTCACGCTGTAGCCGAGATCGCGCGCGAGCACCAGCAGCGAGTCACGCGTGACGCCATGCAGAAAGCTCGAGTCGAGGCTGCGGGTGAGCAGGGCCCCATCGCGGATCAGCACGAAGTTCGCCGCGCCCGTCTCCTGCACCTGCCCTCCCGGACAGAAGAGCACCTGGTCGGCGCGCCACTCGCGCTTGGCCGCAAGCGTGGGGCCGAGCGCTGCGGCGTAGTTGCCGCCGGTCTTCACCATGCCGAGGTGCGGCGCGGTGCGGTAGTTGAGCTCGATCGCGATGCGCAGCGGCTTCATCCCACCGGCAAAGTAGTCCCACACCGGGCTTGCGAGCACGACCAGGCACGCCTCGCTCGATGGCACCCCTGCAGCACCGATGTTGGCCATGCTGCCGAAGAGCAGCGGTCGCAGATACAGCGAGCCGGGCGCCTCGGGAACGTCCGCCCGGCAGCGACTCACGAGCGCTCTGACCATGTCCGCGAGGTGCTGCGGGTCGGGCTCGGGCAGCACCAGCGCGCGGGCGCTCTGGCGCATCCGCTCGATGTGTCGCTGCAGGCGAAAGATATGTACCTCGCCGTCGGCGCGGCGATAGGCCTTGAAGCCCTCGAAGCAGGAGCTGCCGTAATGCAGCGCATGCGCGGCCGGATGAATCGGCAGGGCCGCCGTGGGCACGATCTGCGCAGGCGTCCACTGGCCCTCGCGAAACCACGCGAGCGCCATCACCTCCGTGAGCACGCTGCCGAAGGGCGGCTGTCGCACGGGCTGAACGGTCTGAGTATCCATGGACGAATTATAGAACCTCGGCGCTGGCGGCTGGGGTCTTTGTGCGATGCATCAGCTACGCGCCTGCCGGTGACGGCGCGTCGCACAGAAACCCGACGCGCCGCCGAACCCTCTTGCGCCTACTTGTATATACATGATTATATATGCGGATGAGCACACGCGCCCATGCGCAGCGACGGGTCGAGCTTGCAGAGGCGCGCGAGGTGCGTGCGCCCGCGCCGCTCTACGGGCGCATCAAGCATCACATTCTCGAGCAGATCGCTCGCGGTCACTGGGGCGTGCGCCAGCGCATCCCCTCCGAGAACGAGCTCGTGCGCTTGACCGGGGCCTCGCGCATGACCGTGAACCGCGCATTGCGCGAGCTCACGCAGGCGGGGCACCTGCAGCGCATCCAGGGCGTCGGCACCTTCGTGGCCGAGCGCGCCCATGCCCATCCGCTGCAGATCCGCAACATCGCCGAGGAGATCCGCGAGCGCGGGCACGTGCATCGCGCGCAGGTGCTCGAGCTCGCGCGCGAACGCGCGAGCGTCGAGCTCGCCGAGCGCTTCCAGCTGCGCGCGGGCAGCGCGCTGTTTCGCTCGCGCGTGCTGCACCTCGAGAGCGAGCAGCCGCTGCAGCTCGAGGATCGCTACGTCAATCCGGCCGTGGCGCCCGACTACCTCGAGCGCGACTTCGCCGCCGAGACCCCGCACGCTTATCTGATGCGCGCCGCGCCTCTGCAGCAGGTCGAGCACGTGGTGCAGGCCGCGATGCCCGATGCGGCCACACGGCAGCTGCTGCAGATGGGAGCCGAGGAGGCTTGCCTCATCGTACGCCGCAGAACCTGGGCCGGGGGCGTGGTGGCCTCGCACGCCCTGCTCGCGCATCCGGGCTCGCGCTTCGATCTGCGCGGGCAGTTCTCTCCCTGAGGGCCCGCTCTGTCGTGCCCCGACGCATGCATTTGCCCAACCCATTCATCGCTGAAGGTGAGCTGCCATGTTGAATCCCACTCGAACGCTAGGGGCTGCTCGCACGGTGCGCGCCGCACGCGGCCCGCAGCTGCGCGCGCGCAGCTGGCTCACGGAGGCGCCGCTGCGCATGCTCATGAACAACCTCGATCCGGAGGTGGCCGAGCGGCCGCAGGATCTGGTGGTCTACGGGGGCATCGGCCGCGCGGCGCGCAACTGGGAATGCTACGAGCGCATCGTCGCAACGCTCGAGCGGCTCGGGCCGGAAGAGACCTTGCTCATTCAGTCGGGAAAGCCCGTCGGGGTATTTCGCACGCATGCCGATGCGCCGCGCGTGCTCATCGCCAACTCGAACCTCGTCGGGCGCTGGGCGAGCTGGGAGCACTTCAACGAGCTCGACCGCAAGGGCCTGATGATGTACGGCCAGATGACGGCGGGGTCCTGGATCTACATCGGCAGCCAGGGCATCGTGCAGGGAACCTACGAGACCTTCGTCGAGATGGCGCGGCAGCACTACGGCGGTGACCTGCGGGGGCGCTGGATACTGACTGCGGGCTTGGGTGGCATGGGCGGCGCGCAGCCCCTCGCGGCCACGCTCGCCGGTGCGTGCATGCTCGCGATCGAGTGCCGCCCCGAGCGCATCGCCAAGCGCCTGGAGACGCGCTACCTCGATGTCGTCGCCGACTCGCTCGAGGATGCGCTCGCGCGCATCGATGCGGCCCGGCAGCAGGGCCGTGCGCTCTCGGTCGGCCTGCTCGGCAACGCCGCGGAGCTCGTGCCGCAACTGCTGCGCCGGGGGGCGCGTCCCGATGCGGTGACGGACCAAACCTCCGCGCACGACCCCGTGAACGGCTATCTGCCGGCGGGCTGGAGCCTCGAGCAGTGGGACCGGCTGCGCGCGGAGGATCCGGCGCGCGTGGCGGCCGCCGCGCGCGCCTCCATGGCCCGTCACGTGGAGGCGCTGCTCGGCTTTCACCGCCTGGGAATTCCGGTATTCGACTACGGTAACAACCTCCGTCAGGTCGCCCTCGACGAGGGCGTGCGCGAGGCGTTCGCCTTTCCGGGCTTCGTGCCCGCCTATATCCGCCCGCTCTTCTGCCGCGGTGTGGGCCCGTTTCGCTGGGTCGCGCTCTCGGGCGATCCCGAGGATATCTACCGCACCGATGCAAAGGTCAAGGAGCTGATCCCGAACGATCCGCATCTGCATCGCTGGCTCGACATGGCGCGCGAGCGCATCCAGTTCCAGGGACTGCCCGCACGCATCTGCTGGGTGGGCCTGGGAGAGCGGCACCGCCTCGGACTCGCCTTCAACGAGATGGTCGCCAGCGGGGAGCTCAAGGCTCCGATCGTGATCGGCCGCGATCACCTCGACTCGGGCTCGGTCGCCAGTCCCAACCGCGAGACCGAGGCGATGCGCGACGGCTCGGATGCGGTCGCCGACTGGCCATTGCTCAACGCGCTGCTCAACACCGCGAGCGGCGCCACCTGGGTGTCGATCCACCACGGCGGCGGCGTCGGCATCGGCTACTCCCAGCACGCAGGCGTCGTCATCGTGTGCGATGGCACGCGCGAGGCGGCGCGGCGCATCGAGCGGGTGCTCTGGAACGATCCGGCGACGGGGGTCATGCGCCACGCGGATGCCGGCTACGAGAGCGCGGTCGCCTGCGCGGCCGAGCACGGGCTCGATCTGCCGATGCTCGAGCCTGCAGCCCCTGCGCCATCCGGTCAGTCGTGAGCGTGCACCTCAGGCTCGCGCATGAGCCGCTGCGGCTCGCGAGCCTGCGCGAGGCCGCGCAGCAGCCGGTGAGGCTCGCGCTCGCCTCCGACACGCGCGAGCGCATCGCCAGCGCGCACGCGGTGGTGGGACGGGTGCTCGCCGAGGATGCGCCCGTCTACGGCCTCAACACCGGCTTCGGCCTGCTCGCGCAGACGCGCATCGCGCCCGAGCGACTGCGCGACCTGCAGAGGAATCTGGTGCTCTCGCACGCCACCGGCACCGGGCCCCTGCTGCCCGATGCGGTGGTGCGCCTGGTGTTGCTGCTGAAGATCGTGAGCCTCGCGCGCGGGCACTCCGGCGTGCGCCCGGCGCTCGTCGAGCAGCTGCGCGTGCTGCTCGAGCGCGAGGCCTATCCGTGCATTCCATCCCAGGGCTCGGTCGGCGCCTCGGGCGATCTCGCACCGCTTGCGCATCTCGCTGCGGCCTTGCTCGGCGTCGGGCACGTGCGCTTGCAGGGCGAGGAGCTGCCCGCCGAGCAGGCGCTGCGGGCGCTCGGACTCTCAGCCCTCGAGCTCGAGCCGAAGGAGGGACTTGCGCTGTTGAACGGCACCCAGGTCTCCACCGCCCTCGCGCTGCAGGGGCTGTTCGCGGCCGAGGACGCCTTCCGCGCCGCCGTGCTCGCCGGTGCGCTCTCGGTCGATGCCCTCAAAGCAAGCGATGCGCCCTTCGATGCACGGATCCACGCGGCACGGGGCCAGCACGGCCAGGAGCGCGTCGCCGCGTGCTACCGCATGCTGCTCTCCGGCAGCGCGATCCGCGAGTCACACCGCGGCTGCGCCAAGGTGCAGGACCCCTACTCGGTGCGCTGTCAGCCCCAGGTGATGGGTGCCTGCCTCGATACGCTGCATCACGTGAGTCGCATCCTCGAGATCGAGGCGAACGCGGCGACCGACAATCCGCTCATCTTCGCCGCCGATGCCGAGGTGCTCTCGGGCGGTAATTTCCATGCCGAGCCGGTGGCGCTCGCCGCCGATGCGCTCGCGGTCGCCATCGCCGAGATCGGCTCGATCTCCGAGCGGCGCATCGCCGTGCTGGTGGATCCGAAGATGAGCGGTCTGCCGGCGTTCCTGGTGCGCGACAGCGGGCTCAACTCGGGCTTCATGATGCCGCAGGTGACGGCGGCGGCACTGGTCTCGGAGAACAAGAGCCTCGCGCATCCGGCGAGTGTCGACAGCATTCCGACCTCGGCCAACCAGGAGGACCACGTCAGCATGGCGACGTACGCGGCGCGGCGCCTCGCGCCGATGGCGCGCAACACCGCGACCATCGTCGGCATCGAGCTGCTCGCGGCGGCACAGGGCATCGAGTTCCACCGGCCGCTGCGCAGCTCCCCGCCGCTCGAGGCCGTGCACGCGATCGTGCGCGAGGTGGTACCGCGCTACGAGGCGGACCGGTTCTTCCATCCCGACCTGCAGGCGGCACTCGCCCTCATCGAGCAGCGGCGCTTCGTCGGCTTCCTCCCCGAGCTCTTCGACTAGACTTGCGGCCTAGGCGGCAAAAGTCGCGCCTTCTGCCGCCGCCATCCAAGGCACGCCCATCAAAGCAGTGCGGTGGCGCGCTCGAGCCGCTCGCTGTAGCGATCGAGCGCGCGTGCGGTCGCAACGATCGACTGCTCGGCCTCGCTCCAGCGATTCTGCTCGATGGCCTCGCGCACTGCGGGTAGCGTCTTCACGCCATAGCCGGTGAGCATCCCAGGCGCGTAGATGAGATGGCGATACCATTCGCGCCCGGGCAGTCCCTGCGGATCCGTCAGCGTCTGCTCCAGGCCGCGCAGCAGATCGTTGAGCGCGGCGCGCCTGTCGGCCGGGAGCGGGCGCCCCTGCGCGAGCTCGCGCGCGTACGCCTGCTCATAGCCCCGCGCCGCCTGACGCACACGCATCACGGCGTTATCGAGCGGCGCGAAATCCAGATACGGAACCGCCGGTGCGCGCATCGGCGGCGCGAGCGGTGCGCGCGGATCGCTCGTGAGCTCGAACGCATGGCCGTCGAGGAGCTTGTCGAGCTCCTCGGCACGGCGGCGCCGCTCATCGGCGAGCTGGTGCACTTCCTGGCGATAGCGCTCGAGCGTGTCGGCGAAGTCCGCGGGCACGAGCGGCAGCACCTCGGCGTTCGCCGTGCGCAGCATCAGCCGCCCGGCGGTCTGGGCAAGAGCGACCCCATAGACGAACCCGGGGTCACCGAAACGCGCGTAGTGCTCGTAGGTATCGTAGAGCGAGTGGTACGCCCCGGCCTGCGCATCCTCGCCGCCGAACTCGATGGCGAGGCTCGCGATCCCGAGGTGCTGCAGGAAGGGAGTGAAATCCGATCCGGAGCCGAGCGCCCCGATCGGCAGGTCGCGCTCGCCGGCGGCGAGGGAGGCGCGCCGTGCCTCATCGCGCGAGTCCGACCCGTAGGCATCCACCAGCATGCGCGCGCGCTCGCGCGCCTGCAGGCTCGCGCCGGTCTCGGGGTCGCGCACGGCGGCGGCCACCTCGTTCATGAAGTGCTGCAGATCGTGGCTGCCGGCCGCCCCGAGAAAGCCGCGCCCGGAGTCATCGGTATTGACGTAGAGCACCGCCTTGCTCTGCAGCTCCTGCGCGTGCTGCTCGACCCACTCGGTGCTGCCGAGCAGCCCCGGCTCCTCGGCATCCCAGCTCGCATAGATCAGCGTGCGTCGCGGCCGGGCGCCCTGGCGCACCAGAGCACCGATCGCCTGCGCCTCGGCGAGCTCGGCGACCATGCCCGAGAGAGGGTCCCACGCGCCCGCGACCCAGCCGTCGTGGTGGTTGCCGCGAATCACCCATTCATCCGGGCTCTCCTCGCCCCGAATCGTCGCGATCACGTCGTAGATGGGCTTCAGGCTCCAGTCCGAGCGGATGGCGAGGTGCACCCGGGCAGGTCCCGGACCGATGTGATAGGTGAGCGGCAACGCGCCGCGCCAGTCCTCGGGGGCGACGGGGCCGCCGAGCGCCGCGAGCAGCGGCTGCGCATCCTGATAGGAGATGGGGATGACGGGAATCTTGAGAAGCGTCTTCGCCTCGGCGCGCGAGAGGCGCTGCGCATCGCGCGTGGCACCGACCCCGGGCGTGAGCGGATCCCCCGAGTACAGCGTGATGTCACCGACCGAGCCACGTTGCACGCCCGCCGGAGGGCGCCAGCCGCCTCGAGGATAGGTGTCCCCCTGGGCGTAGCCGTCCTCGTGCGGGTCCGAATAGATGATGCAGGCGATGGCGCCGTGCTCCTGGGCGAGCTTGGGCTTCAGGCCGCGCCAGCCGCGCCCATAGCGGGTGATCACGATCTTCCCGCGCACCTCGATCTGGCGCCGCGCCAGCGTGTCGTAGTCCTCGGGCATGCCGTAGTTGACATACACCAGAGCGCCGCTGACATCGCCGTCGGCACCGTAGACGTTGTAGGGAGGCAGCGCATCGGTGATCGCCGAGGTGGGATCGCCCGCGACCGCCGGCTCGCGCAGGCGCGCCGTGTAGTGCGTCGGCGCGAGCAGCTCGAGTGACTCGTGCAGCGGGGTGGGATAGAGCACGTAGAAGGTCTCGAGGTGTGCGTCCCAGCCCCAGGAGGCGAGCATCTGCTGCATGTCTTGCGCATTGGCCTTGTCGTGCGGGGAGCCGACGTTGTTGGCATCCGAGGCAAAGCGGCGCAGCCAGGCGGCGAGCTGCCGCGGATCGAGCTGCGCATCGAAGCGCTGCTCGAGAGCGAGCTCGCCGGCGCTCGACTCCGCGCTGAAGCCGAGCAGCTGGCGCGGGGTCACCGGAGCTTGCGCTGCGCCCGCGAGCGCCTTTGTGTCGGACGCAGCCGCTTGCGAGGCCACGGCGAGGGTGCGCGCGGCGTCGTCGGCTCGTGCATGGCTGTGCCCGGGGCCGAGCGCAAGCGCCCCGAGCACCACGCTGAGCGCGGCGCAGGCGCGCCGGAGCGGCGCTAGCATTCGGGCACGTTCACGGCGAGCCCTCCCTGCGAGGTCTCTTTGTAGATCGTGGCCATGTCGAGGCCGGTCTGGCGCATGGTCGCGATCACCTGATCGAGCGAGACCTTGTGCGTGCCGTCCCCGCGCATCGCCAGGCGTGCCGCATTGATCGCCTTGACCGCTCCCATGGCATTGCGCTCGATGCAGGGTATCTGCACGAGCCCTGCGACGGGATCGCAGGTGAGCCCGAGATTGTGCTCCATGCCGATCTCGGCGGCGTTCTCGATCTGCTCGTTCGTGCCGTGCAGCGCCGCGACCAGCCCCGCGGCGGCCATCGAGCAGGCGACACCGACCTCGCCCTGGCAGCCCATCTCGGCACCGGAGATCGAGGCGTTGCGCTTGTAGAGCATGCCGATCGCACCCGCGACGAGCAGAAAGCGCACGATGCCATCCGCGCTGGCGCCCGGCTCGAAGCGCTCGTAGAAATGCATGACCGCGGGTACGATCCCGGCGGCGCCATTGGTGGGCGCAGTGACGACGCGTCCGCCTGCGGCGTTCTCCTCGTTGACGGCGAGCGCCCAGGCATTCACCCAGTCCATGACATCGAGCGGACCGGCGCTGCGGCTCTCGGTCAGCACGCGGTGCAGCTTGGGGGCGCGGCGGCGCACGCGCAGCACCCCGGGCAGCAATCCCGTCTGGCGAAAGCCGCGCGCGACGCAGGCCTGCATCACCTGCCAGATTCTCTGCAGGCCTTCGCCAATCTGTGCCTCGGTGCGCCAGGTACGCTCGTTGGCGAGCATCAGCTCGAAGAGCTCGAGGCCATTGGCCTTGCAGCGCTCGAGGAGCTCGGCCGCGGTGGCAAAGGGGAAGGGGGGCGCCGCGACCGCATTCTCGCGCGCCTCGGGCTCATCGCCGCGCACGATGAAGCCGCCGCCGATCGAATAGTAGTCCTGCTCGAGGAGCACGCGCCGCGCGGCATCGAGGGCGCTGAAGCGCATGCCGTTCGAATGCCGCGGCAGGCGCTCGTGGATCAGAAAGAGGAGCTGCATCGGCTCATCGAAGGCGATCTCGTGGCGGCCGAGCAGCTGCAGTCGGCCGCAGGAGCGGATGCGCTGCAGGGCCGGCTCGATGCTCTCGGGATCGACGCTTTGCGGATCGGCACCTTCGAGTCCGAGCAGCACGGCGCGGTCGGTGCCGTGGCCCGCCCCGGTGAGCGCGAGCGAGCCGTAGAGGCGCGCCACCACCTCGGCGGACGATGCGAGCAGGCCGGCTCGATCGAGCTCGAGCGCGAACTCGCGCGCCGCCCGCATCGGTCCCATGGTGTGGGAGCTCGACGGCCCGATGCCGATCTTGAAGATGTCGAAGACGGAGAGGCTCATGCACGCCCGGCCTTGGATCCCTGCCCGAAGTCTCTCACCCGCACGGGATTTTGCCCACGCGTGCGCGGCGTCTTTTTGCCAACGCGCGCCATGGCGGCGCAGCGCCCCTCAGGCGTGCTGTGCCAGCTCCTCGCCGAGTGCCTGGGCGACGGCCGCGTGCGTGATCTCCCCGTCGTGCACGTTGAGCCCGCGCGCAAGATGCGGATCGCGCTCGAGCGCGTTGCGCCAGCCGTGGTCGGCGAGCGCCCGCACGAAGGGCAGCGTCGCATTGGTGAGCGCGTAGGTGGAGGTGCGCGGTACGGCCCCGGGCATGTTCGTGACGCAGTAGTGAATCACGCCGTAGGAGACGTAGGTCGGCTCTGCGTGCGTGGTTGGGCGGCTGGTCTCGAAGCAGCCACCCTGATCGATGGCGATGTCGACCACGACCGACAGCGGCTTCATCTGCGAGACCATCGCTCGAGTGACGAGCTTGGGTGCCGCTGCGCCGGGAATGAGCACGGCGCCGATCACCACATCCGCATCGGCGAGCAGGTTCTCGATCGCATCCGCCGTCGAGTACACGGTCTTGAGGCGGCTGCCGAAGAGCGCGGCAAGCTCGCGCAGGCGCCGCACCGAGCGATCCACCACGGCGACATCGGCCTGCAGGCCGACCGCCATCTCGGCCGCGTGTGTGCCGGCGACGCCGCCGCCGAGCACCACGACCCGCGCCGGCGCGACCCCCGGAACGCCCCCGAGCAGCGTGCCGCTGCCGCCGTTTGCCTTCTGCAGGCAGGTGGCGGCGACCTGGATCGACATGCGTCCCGCCACCTCGCTCATGGGGGTGAGCAGCGGCAGCGAGCCATCGGGCGCGGTCACGGTCTCGTAGGCGATCGCCGTGGCGCCCGATTGCATGAGCGCACGCGCCTGCGCCGGATCGGCCGCGAGGTGCAGATACGTGAACAGCACCTGACCCGGACGCAGCATCTGACACTCCGACAGCTGCGGCTCCTTCACCTTCACGATCAAATCCGCCTGGCGAAAGACCTCGGCGGCGGAGGGCAGGATCTTGGCGCCCACCGCCTGATACTGCAGATCGAGAATGCCCACACCCTCGCCCGCGTGCGCCTCCACCAGCACCTCGTGACCCGCCGCCACGAGCTCGCGCACGCCCGCCGGGACGAGACCCACGCGGTACTCGTGAACCTTGATCTCGCGAGGTACTCCGATGCGCATGTTCGATGCTCCCAACTCAGCCTTCCGAGACAGCTTATCGCGTCGCTGACCGCACTGACTTGAGATTGCTGGCTACAGAGTATGAATTTTCGGCATAATAGTGCTATTTCTATAAATATCTTCGCAGGAAATTGCGAAGACTACGCCGGACACGATCGTGAAGCTCGACCGCACCGACCGACTGATCCTCGAGCTGCTGCAGCGGGATGCGCGTATCACCAACGCAGCCCTCGCCGAGCAGGTTCACCTCTCTGAATCCGCCTGCCTGCGCCGCGTGCGCTCCCTCGAGGCCTGTGGGC
>DATJSR010000005.1:0-5109 GCA_035504015.1 Steroidobacteraceae bacterium | reverse complement strand
TGCTTTCGTCGGTGCCCCACGGGATGGAATGGCCGAAATCGCCTACTTCACGCTTCCGGACTTCATGCAGCGAGGCTATGCAACGCTGACGGCGAGACACCTCATCGACATCGCACGGCGGACCAGTCCGCAAACCGTTCTGCGGGCATTTACGCTCACCGAGGTGAACGCCTCGACGAAAATACTCGAGCGGCTGGGCTTTGGAAAAGCGGGCGTTAGCCAGGATCCTGATGCGGGAGAGGTCTGGGAATGGCGGCTGCCTGCGACCCATCGCTGAACCGAGGCCCGTGCACGGGCCTTGACGGCGACGGCACCATCACTGTCAGGGCAAGCCCGCCCCTTGAAAGCTCGCACTCAGCCCCGAGTGTTGCGCGCTATCCGGCTAAGGAGGTTTGGGGATCTGACGGAGGAGTTGCCATGGCCACGAAGGAGCCTGGGGCAATCCCATTTGCGGATCTACATGAGCGAGCGAAAGGGTTGCTCCGTACAGGGGTCCTACCCCGAGGGCCCGCAGTGCGTACCTACGGTGGGTACGGGGACGGTACGACCTGCGTGTTGTGCTCCGGTCCGATCGGGCCGCTCGAGGTCGAGTATGAGCTCGAGTTCGGAAGCCAGGACACACAGCACGCCCATCTCCACCTGGCCTGTCATGCGATCTGGGACTACGAACGGCGCGCTGCTGCCGTGGACAGTCCGCGGTAGCCCTGGCACGGAACGACGGGTTCGAGTGGCTGCCTGCCGCCCGAACCCGTCCACGGGAGGAGAACGCGAAACGGCAAGCCGTGATGCGTGCCGCAGCCGCGCTCATCTCGCGAATCCCTTATAAATCATTGATGCCGGCTGAGGGGATCGAACCCCCGACCCCATCATTACGAATGATGTGCTCTACCAGCTGAGCTAAGCCGGCACGGATGCTGCCCGCGCGAGGGCGCGGATTCTACAGACCGCCTAAGCCGGTTGCACCTTCTTGCGCAACCGGATCACCAGGTCCACACCTGCGAGCTCCATGCCCGGGGGCAGGGCCGGCAGGCGGCTGAACTGGACCTCCGGCACCGGCACGTCGATCAGGCGGCCGCTGTCGAGGTCATGGAAGTGATAATGCTCATCGACGTTGGAGTCGAACCAGGCGCGGGCGCCGTCGAGGCACAGCTGGCGAATGAGTCCGCGGGCCGCGAACAGATTGAGTGTGTTGTAGACGGTCGCCTTGGAGATGCGGGTACCGCTGCTGCGCAGCCCGGCAAGGATCTGCTCAGCCGAGAGGTGCTGCGGGGATGAGAGCAGCAACGTAGCGATCTGCACCCGCTGGGCGGTTGGGCGAATGCCGCAGGCGCCGAGGCGCTGAGCACACAGTTCAGCCGGATCCGATGCCACGGGCAAACCCCGAATGGACGACGATTTTTGATTATAGCCAATGGCTTGCGATCACCCAAATCGCTCTGCAGCGCGCTAGCATCCAGGCCATGGTCCCCGCCCCGCCCCCTCCACGCGCCTCTGAGCACACCCCGGCGCGCACCCCACTGACGCGCCGCCTGCTGCAGCTCTCGCTCGTGCTGGTGGCAGCGGCGGTGGTGCTCGCCGTAGGCGTACCCCTCGCCCACGAGCATGCGCTACGGCAGTACCGTCGGGAGGCGACGAGCGCGCTCGAGCACATTCAGGCGGCAGAGGAGGCCTACTTCGTCGAGCACGGCCACTATGCCGCAGCGCTGTCGCAGGCGCCGCCGCAGGGGCTGGGTTTGCCCGCGCGCTCGGCGCGAGGGCACTACGGCTTGAGTGTCGAGGTGACCCAGGGCCCGGCCGGCCCGAGCTTCTTCACCGAGGCGCGCAACCTGCGCGCGGGCGCCGATTCGCGCTGCGTGCGCTTTTCGTTGAATCGGGAAGGCGTGCGCGGCGCTCAGGACGCGAACGGGCGCGACCACACGGACGATTGCTGGCGCTGAGGTCAGCCCGAGCTCAGGCGCCTGCGCATCTCGCGCGGCAGCGCAAATGTCACGCGCTCCTCGCGGCCGGCGACCTCCTCAACCACCTCGCCGCCCCACACCCGCAACCGCTCGATGACCTTCTGCACGAGCAGCTCCGGGGCGGAGGCGCCCGCGGTCACGCCCACGACCTGCTTGCCCTCGAGCCATTCCCGATGCA
This sequence comes from Steroidobacteraceae bacterium, assembly GCA_035504015.1. Lineage (GTDB taxonomy): Bacteria > Pseudomonadota > Gammaproteobacteria > Steroidobacterales > Steroidobacteraceae > JASHUC01. The sequence goes on along the minus strand of DATJSR010000005.1, from coordinate 2,973 downwards.
GCTCCTCGGGTCCATCGACGAGGTAGCCCGGCACCCCGTAGCGTTCGGCGAGCTCGCGCAGGCGATTGGAATTGGAGCTCGAGCGCGAGCCCACGACGATGAGCACCTGACAGCGCGTGAGCAGCGTCTTGACCGCATCCTGGCGGTTCTGCGTGGCGTAGCAGATGTCTTCCTTGCGCGGGGTAGCGAGCCCGGGAAAGCGCCGGCGCAGCGCCGAGACGATCTCCGCGGTGTCATCCATCGAGAGCGTCGTCTGCGTGACGAACGCGAGGCGCGCGGGGTCGCGCACCTCGAGCGCCTCCGCCTCCTCGACGTTCTGTACCAGACAGATGCGGCCGCCGAAGGAGGCATCGAAGCGTCCGAGCGTGCCCTCCACCTCCGGATGCCCGGCATGGCCGATCAAGATCACATCGCGCGCCTCGCGGGCGTAGCGCTGCACCTCCATGTGCACCTTGGTGACGAGCGGACAGGTGGCATCGAAGACGTTGAGGCCGCGCTCGCGTGCGTTCTGCTCGACGGCACTCGGCACGCCGTGCGCCGAGAAGATGACCGTCGAACCGTCTGGCACCTCGGCGAGGTCCTCCACGAACACGGCTCCCATGTCGCGCAGGCGGTCGACGACGTAGCGGTTGTGAACCACCTCGTGCCGCACGTAGATGGGCGCGCCGAACAGCTCAAGCGCGCGTTCGACGATCTCGATCGCCCGGTCGACGCCTGCGCAGAAACCGCGCGGATTGGCGAGTAATACTTGCATCATGAGCTCCTGCGGCGCCCCCCGACGAACCAGGCGTCGAGGAGCATCAGTACGGCCCCTACCGTGATGGCCGAATCGGCCAGGTTGAAGGCCGGAAATCTAGCATCCTTCCAATGCGGCTCGATGAAATCGATCACGTGCCCGAGGCGCAACCGATCGATGAGATTGCCGAGCGCACCGCCCAGAATCAACGACAGGCTCACCGCGAGCAGCCACTGGGTACGGCCGTTGAGCCGATAGAGCCATACCACGATCCCCACCCCGACCGCGATCGCGAGCGCGGTGAAGAACCAGCGCTGCCAGCCCGAGGCATCCGCGAGCACGCTGAAAGCCGCCCCGGTGTTGTATCGCAGAGTGATGTTGAGCACCGGCAGCAAGGCCCAGTTCTCACCATACGTGAAGTGGCGCAACATCCACGCCTTGCTCGCCTGGTCGGCGATCACCAAGACCACCGCGATCGGCAGCCAGCGCCAGGCACGAAAGGCCGGTCGACCGCCGGCGGCACTCGTCGAGGTCTCGCCCACCGTGGGCGAATTGCCAGCCGCCGGGCCTGCCGCCGAGCTCATGCGAACCTCCGCACTTCGCCCGCTCCGGCGACGTTCTCGACGCAGCGCCCGCAGATCTCGGGGTAGGCGCTGTCCTCACCCACATCCGGCCGGTGCTGCCAGCAGCGCACGCACTTGCGCGCCTGCGTCGGGCGCACCGCGACCCACACCCCCTCCTTCGCCGCCCCGAGCGCCGGTACGGCCTGCGCGGGCGCAGTGGAGACTTTGTGCACGCGCGCGGCGGAGGTGATGAGGAAGAAGCGCAGCTCATCGCCAAGGACGCTGAAGCGCGCAAACTCGGCGGGGACGCAATAGATGTCGACCTCGGCATCGAGCGGTGCGCCGATGCTGCCCGCCTCGCGCAGCTTCTCGAGCTCGCGCAGCACATCGCGCCGCAGCTCGATGAGCGCGGGCCAGTGCAGCTCGTGCGCGCCCGCCTCGGGCAGCTCGTGCCAGAGCGCGAGGAACACCGACTGCCCATGCGGCCCGGGCAGATGGCGCCAGATCTCCTCGCACGTGAAGGACAGCACCGGGGCGAGCCAGCGCACCATGGCCTCCGCAATGTGATAGAGCACGCTCTGCGCCGAGCGCCGCCCGTGGCTGTCCTCCGGCATGGTGTAGAGCCGGTCGCGCACCACATCCAGATACAAGGCGCTCAAGTCGACGATGCAGAAGTTGTGGACCTTGTGATACACGAGGTGAAAGGCGTAGCTGCGATAGGCCTCGATGACTTCGGACTGCAGCTCGCGTGCCCGCGCGATGGCCCAGCGGTCGAAGGGCAGCATCTCGGCCGGATGCACGGCGTAGCGCTGCGGATCGAAGCCATGCAGGTTGCCGAGCAGAAAACGCACCGTGTTGCGCAGCTTGCGGTAGCTCTCGGCCGTCCTCTGCAGCAGCGCCTCCGAGACGCTGAGCTCGTTCGCATAGTCGGTCGCGGCAACCCACAGCCGCAGCACATCGGCGCCCAGGCTGTTCACCACCTTCTGTGGCAGTACCACGTTGCCCAAGGACTTCGACATCTTGCGGCCGCTCTCATCGACCGTGAACCCGTGCGTCAGCACGCCTCGGTAGGGTGCCCGCTCGTAGAGCGCCTCGCTCATGAGCAGTGCGCTGTGAAACCAGCCTCGATGCTGATCCGAGCCTTCCAGATACAGGTCGGCCGGCGGCAGCGCGAGCTCGGGTCGCAGCTTACCCACGCACTCGAACGAGAGCCCCGAATCCGCCCACACATCCATCACGTCGGTGAGCTTGTGGTAGCTTGCGGCCTCGCTGCCGAGCAGCTCGGCGGGATCCAGCGCAAACCAGGCATCCACGCCAGATTTTTCAACGCGCGCCGCGACCTCCTCGATGAGCTCGAGCGAGCGCGGATGCAGCTCCCCGGTCTCGTTGTGCAGGAACAGGGTCAGCGGCACGCCCCAGGTGCGCTGACGCGAGATGCACCAGTCGGGGCGGTTCTCGATCATCCCGGTGATACGCTGCTCGCCCCAGGAGGGCGTCCAGTGAACCCCGCGGATATCGCGCAGCGCATGCTGCCGCAGCTGCCGCAGCTGCATGCTGATGAACCACTGCGGCGTTGCGCGAAAGATGATCGGCGTCTTGTGACGCCAGCAGTGCGGATAGCTGTGGCGGTAGGACTCGTGGTGCAGCAACCGCCCGCGCTCGGCGAGCGTGCGC
>DATJSR010000004.1:0-7689 GCA_035504015.1 Steroidobacteraceae bacterium | reverse complement strand
CAGGCGGGCGCCACAGCGCCGGCTTCCGAGAGCGCGTACGCGGCGCTTGCCAAGCTTCCGGATTGGTCAGGCGTATGGGACCCGGCGTTCATGCGTCCGCCTCCGGGCACTCCGCGTCCGGCTGCGCCCAAGTTGACTCCGACCTACGCGGCGCAATACGCCCAGTACCAGGCGAAGAATCGGTCGACGCCGGGACTCAATTTCGTCTCCGACGTGGCGAGTTGCGTTCCGCCCGGGGTGCCGCAGAGCATGCAGGAGCCCTATCCCATCGAGTTTCTTTTCACCCCGGGTCGGGTGACGATCCTCATCGAGACGGATCACCTGATTCGACGCATCTATACCGACGGCCGACCGATGCCCAAGGATGCGGACCCGACTTATCAAGGCACTTCCATCGGTCACTGGGAAGGCGATACCCTGGTCGTCGAGACCTCCGCAATCCTTCCCTCGACGAGCCCGATGCAGGGCATCAGCGGGCACAGCGACAAGCTGCACCTGACGGAGCGCATCCACCTGGTGAGTCCCGACCTGCTTGCGATCACGACCACACGGGTGGATCCCGCCGTGTTCCTCGAGCCTTACACCACCACGGCCTACTACCGCCGTCACCGCGACTGGCAAATGATGGAATACGTATGCGAGCAGAACAATCACGATGCGCTCGACGCGCATGGGAATCCCGCGTTCGATCTCAGTCACAAGCCGTAGGCAAGTCGTGAAAGCGCGAAGACGAATGATCAGGGCGCTCCTTTGTGCAGGGGCTGTCTCGCTCGCGCTCATTGGCAGCGCCAGCGCCCACCACTCGACGGCAATGTTCGAATGGGGCAAGGAGGTGTCCTTGCAGGGCACGGTCAAGGAGTATCAGTGGACCCAGCCGCACACTTTCCTGTGGGTCATCGTCCAGGGAAGTAACGGTACGGTCCAGGAGTGGGGTCTCGAGGGCATGAGCCCGAGCTGGCTCGGTCGCCGCGGCTGGGGCCGCAATACATTCAAGGCCGGCGACAAGGTCTCCGTCGTCTACTATCCCCTCAAGGATCACCGACCGGGCGGCTTCTATGTCCGGGTCAAGGGCTCGGATGGCCAGGTAATGGAGGCCTTGCCGCAACGGGGCGGTTAACGGCTGCGAGCGAGCGCGAGGGTACCGGCCAGTCCCTGCGATTCAGGGAGGGCAAATGCCTTCGATCGTGGAGATCCCCAGCTTCCAGGTCTGAACGACCAGATGCTCGACCCACTTGTGGTCGTAGATGTTCACGATGTGCCACTGGCCTTTGTCATCGCGCGTCATGTCTGCGCGACAGTCCTTGTGCCTCCCGGAGAGTCCATTCGAAAGGTACGTGATGATCAAGTCTGCGTTACCCACCGATGAGTCCACGGAGCCCTGCAGTACGATGGCATTGTGCTTGCCATCGCCATCGAGCACTGCGCCTCTTTGCATATCGTGAAGCGAGAAGTAGCTCTCGTGGGGGTGCTTGCCGTTGAGCGTGTCGAACCGCAGCCCGACCACTCGCCCCAGGACAAGCAGGACGCCGAGGTCTTGCAGATCGGCATTGCGGTCGTTGGTAATGCTCGCGAGCGGCTGAAAGACGACATCCGCCGCGGTTGCCGATGTTGCCTGGGCTTGGATCAAGCTCAATAGCGCGCAAGCCAACAGATATCGCACGTCCGGTGCCCTCTGCGATCCCGCACCCCCAGCCAGGACGGGGCGCGACGGCGTAAGCAGCAGCCCGATGATGCATTTGGATCGAACACAAAGCTAGAGCGCGCGGCTCGTGATTTGGACGAGACGGTTCTGAGCGGTGCGAGTCGGGAGCGGATATTGCCGCAGTCAGCGTCCTCGTTTGGGCCTGAGCAGGGCGCGCATGTGGAAAGCGCTCTGCTCGACCCCATAGCGGAATTCCGCTCCCACGGGGCAGCTTGCACGCGCGATGCAGCCAGCGGAGCGACAGGGATGTCCATCGGGCGCGGCAAGTCGCTCAGCGCACCGGCCCTGATCGAAACCCCGAGCGCGCACGGCACCGACCGGACATGCTGAGAGGCAAGGTCGCTCCGCGCAGTCGTCGCACGGGTGAGCGCCCTGCAGCAGGGGCACCCCGATGCGCTCGCGCAACGCGAGTGCGCCCCGATAGGCGTGCCACAACCCAAAGCGCGGATGAATGAGAATGCCGAGTGGCGAGGCCCGAAGCCCCTCCGCGCGTTGCGCCCAGCGCTGAAACGGCAGCCACGGCGGACCGGTGGGGTAGAGCGCGGTAGCCTCGAAGCGCTTGCTGAGCTCCCCGATGATCCGCTTCGACCAGCGGTCAAGCGGGTCTGCGTCGCCATCGCCGAGCTCTGGCGAGCCGCTAAAGCGCTCCCAGTGGCTTGCCCCTGCAAAGCCCAGCAGGATCACCGTGGCAGGCTGTGTGCCGTCCGACAACGAGGGGACCTCATCGGCACGCCCGGGATGAAATCCGCCGCGACAGGCGAGTCCAGCGACCTCGGCGGCTGCGCAGATGCGCTCGTAAGAGGCCGGATCGCTCATGCCGGCGATCAAAGTCGACCCGAGCGTACGGCGTACGGGAAGCCTGTGGGTAAGCTGCGATCGACGTGCCGTACGATCAGCTCGCCCGGGGCCGGCGCGCGCGGCTTCTCCAGCAACCGTGCCAAGGGGCCCTCCGGAGCGCTCTGCAGCCGCGCGGTGAAACCGCTGGCGGCAAGGCCATCGAGCGCACGCGGCAGATCAGCGGCAAACAACCATACGCACGCAGGGGTGGGCATCGCAGTGCATCGGCACTGCTGCAGCGACCTGCCAAGATCGGCGGCCGGGGCCAGCACGAGCACCGGGCCTGCGACCTCCTCGAAGGGCGCTCGCTGATGCTCGCGGGCCTCGATCATCAGCGTGGGTTGGAAGAAGTACCCCGTCAGACCCCACGGTTGGTAGGGTCGCCCGCCCAGCTTGAGAAGCACACCGCGGCGCAGTGCCTCGCCCACCCGAGTCTGCACCTCTCGCAAGCCGCGATCTGTGCCGAGAGGGCCCAAGTCCGTGATGGGCCGAGCGGGATCGCCGCATTCGAGGAATGCGATGAACTGGTGAAGCCGCTCGGCGAAGGCCGAGAGGAGCGGTTGTTCCACGTGAATGCGCGCGCTCTGGCCCGGACGCTGGCCGCTGTCAAACAGCCGCAGCGATGCAGCTCCGCCGACTGCCAGCTCGAGATCCGCATCGCGGGCGATGAGGATGAAATCAGCCGTAGCGGGCTCACCGCGCTCGGATGCCAGGCGCGCGCCGCAGGGGGCCGCGCACAGAGCCGCGTCGATGCCTGCGTGGGCGAACAGGGCGCCTTCGAGATCGGCATCGGCCGGGAGGATATTGAAGACGCCCCGCGGCAGAGTGGACAGGGACTGCGCGGCCGCCAGCGTCGCGAGGGGCATGGCAGCGGGCACGAGACAGACGAGGGTCGAGCCCGCGGCAAGCAACGGGGCCACGCTCGCGGCCAACGCCAGCAGCGAATAGCGTCCGCCGATATTCACGCCATGCACGCCCGGCGCAACCTGCACTTCCTGCGCGTTGCTGAAACGCTGCACCACGGCGCTCATCGCATCCAGACACTCGCGGTAGGGCTCACCGCTCTCCTGGGCTGCGATGCGTGCGAGCGCCCCACTGCGCTGCCTCAGATCCTCCGCGCACTGCGCGAGAAGTCCGGCCCGCCGTTGCCTGCCCAGTGCCTTCCAGGGCGCAAAAGCCGCCCGGGCGGCCGCGACGGCCGCGTCGAGCTCGGCGGCGCCACATCGGGCAACCGCGCCGAGAGGCTCGCGATCCGCGGGACTGCGCACCACGAAGCAGTCGGACGCCTCGGGGGTCCGCCAGGTGCCGTCGATCAGAATGGACGCAACTTTCAAGAAGAGGCCGTATCCCTTTGTCCGGGCTCCGGCGTAAGCTTCGGAGGATGATAGCAATATTGCGCGTTCGGGATTTGGCCCTGCGCTGCGGCCGACGGCGGCATTGCGCGCGTTAGGATGGGAGACCGCCCAGGCGCTGGGCCTGTGCGCGGTCGCCGGCTGCCTCATTCTCTGCGTGCTGGCGCTGCGGCCGCGCGCCGGCGCCTCCGGTGCCTTCCGACTGCGCTATCACGCGCTGCTCGGCTGGTTGGTGCTTGGTGGCGCGCTGTTGCACGTGGGGCTATTGCTCGCCTTCGATCACCGCGTCACCGAGCATCTGAAGCTGAGCGCTCCGCGCTACGAGTACGCTGGCATCCTGGCACTCCTCGCGTTGGGGCTTTTGACGGTGCCCGCCGGTGCGAGCATCCGCTCCCGGCTGTGGCCGCGTCACCGCAATTTCCAGGCCACGCATGTGATCGCCACCTGCCTGCTGATCGTCACGCTGGCGATACACGTGGTCACTGCGGGCCGATACGTGCACGGCCTCGGGCGCATCATGGCCTACATTCTGTTGTCGGGGGTCGCGCTGCTCGCACTGCTGCGAGGACGCACACCGCCCCGCTCGCCGCGTCAGCACCCGAGGCGCATCCTCGATGGCTTGGTATTTGGACGCCATTCGCGTCTGGTGCTGAGCGCCGTACTCGGCTCGCTCGTAGCGCTGCTCACGTTGGTGCGCGGCGGCACGGTGCTCGCGATGCGTGAGCCGTTCGTAGGCCGCAGCGAGCCATTGACCCTCGCCTTCCCGCACGACAAGCACCGCTCGATCAACTGCGTTCAATGCCATCACAATTTCATCGACCGCAGCGGCACCGAATCGTGCATCAGCTGTCACCGCAGCCGCGCCGCCGCCATTCGGATCGGCGCCGAAGCGCGCTTCCACGACTTCTGTCTCGGCTGTCATCGGGACGCGCTCGCTCACGGACGAAGTCATGGCCCCGTCACCGGATGCGATACCTGCCACGTGCCTCTATAGGCCGATCGATGTTGAACTTGCGACTCGGACCGAGTGCGGCCGGTTCGTCTGGCGATCTGCGATGTGGTTCGCAAGGTACTCGGCATCGTGCCAGACCCCCCAGATGAAGGGCGATGCCCGGCGAGATAGCCAAGGCAGGCCGAGAAAGTACAGACCCGGTATCCGCGAGACGCCGCGCTCGTGTGCCGGCCGGCCCTTTGCATCGAAAGCATCGAGCTTGATCCAGCCGAAATCGAGTGAGTAGCCGGTCGCCCAGATGATCGACGTGATTCCGGCCGAAGCCAGCTTCAGTTGGGTGAGCGGGTGAGTGACGCAAGGGGGGGCGGAGGCAATCTGCCGTGCCGCGGGCTCCGCCGGTAGATCGATACCGTTGGCCAGGATGTAAGCGTCGGCCGCTTCCAAGACCGAGAGGTAATTCGCATCCCCCCGCGCGATGTTCTTGGCAAGGTCAGGCAACAAGTGCAGGGTCCCGTCCGCGTAGTCACCGGCGCTCCCCAACAGCGTAATGCCGCGGGCCGCGAGATCGCGAAAGTCGACCGTGTGGCCGCCGTGGGCGCCGCTGACCGCGATGGTCACGTGCTCGGTGCCCGGGGTGAGCGCTTTGGCATCCCATTCACCCAGCACGCCGAGCCACCACACGAAGTCTCGTCCACGATAGCGGCGCGGTGGGCGATTGTGCGGACCGACGCATAAGTACACGCGTCTGCCGGCACGCACCAGCTCGTCCGCGATTTGCGCGCCTGAGGAGCCCGCTCCGACCACGAGCACGGCGCCATCGGGCAACTGCTGTGGATTGCGGTAAGACGCGGAGTGCAGCTGCTCGATCCCGCAATCGGCGGGCACCATGGATGGAACGATCGGACGTTGAAAGGGGCCGGTGGCGGCGACGACGTTGCGCGCTTCGATGACGCCCATGGAGGTCTCGACACGGAAACCCCCAGCGGGTGTCTGCGCGGAAACGGCCGTGACCTCGACTCCGCAGCGGATGGGAGCCGCGATATGCTCGGCGTAGGCCACGAAATAGGCGACGATCTGGTCTCTGGTTGCGAAGCTCTCCTGGTCGATCCCGGAGAAAGTCATGGTCGGAAACCGATCATTCCACGCAGGGCCGTTGGCGACCAGTGAATCCCACCGCTCAGAGCGCCAGCGCTCTGCGATTCTGTGCCGCTCGAGGATGAGATGCGGCACCCCGTACCTGCTGAGATGCTCGCTCATCGCCAGCCCCGCCTGTCCGCCGCCGACTATCAGCGTCTCTACTTGCATTCTTTCACCCTGTGAAGGCACGCATAGCCGAAATCGATGTCACCGCGATTCGGCATCCGCAGTATCACCGCTACGCAACGCTTTCATATTCGGATTTTGCTGTGCATTGATTAGGTTCCTTTGAGGTGTGGCAGTGTGGTGAGCCGCCGCCGAAGCGTATACGATGTATGCGCCGGAGGCGTCATGGCCCAGGTTTCATCTTGCTCATGGTCGGGGGTTTTCCCGGCCGCTACGACACAGTTCGATGCCGACCTCGCACTCGACCTGCGGGCCACCCGCGCCGTGCAGGGTGGGCTGCTGCGCGATGGCGTGCACGGCCTGGTGCTCATCGGCACGGTCGGCGAGGGCAACTCTCTCAGCGCCGAGGAGAAGCGCTCGGTGGTTGCCGCGGCCGCCGAGGTCGCCGCGGGCAAGGTACCCGTTATCGCGGGTGTCTCCGAGTTCACCACTGCCAGTGCCACGCAATTCGTGCGCGATGCACAGGCGCTCGGGGCGAGCGGCTTCATGGTGCTGCCGGCCATGGTGTACGTGCCGACCGCGCGCGAGCTCGAGCGGCACTTCAGGGCCGTGGCCGATGCCACCTCGCTGCCCCTGATGCTCTACAACAATCCGCCTGCCTATCGCATCAACATCGACCTGCCGACGCTCGAGCGACTGGCCCGCGTGCCGAATATCGTTGCCATCAAAGAGTCCGCTCCGGACTCGCGCCGCTTTACCGACCTGATCAACGCCTTCGGCGAGCGCTTCGTGCTGTTTGCCGGGCTCGACGATGTCGCCTTCGAGGCACTGACGCTCGGGGCCCGGGGCTGGGTCTCCGGACTCACCAATGTGTTCCCGGCAGAGTCTCTCGCGCTCTATCAGGCGATCCGGGCCGGGGATCTGCAGCGGGCCTTACGCATCTATCGCTGGTTCATGCCGCTGCTGCACCTCGATTCCGAACCGGACCTCGTCCAGACGATCAAGCTGGCCGAGCAGCTGCTGGGCAGAGGCTCCGAGCGCGTCCGACCGCCCCGCTGGCCGCTCGAGGGCGCGCGGCGCGAGGCGATCACCGCCATGGTAGAGCGTGCCAGGGCGATGCGTCCGCTCTGAGCGTGGCCCACCGCATTCGCATCATCGACTCTCACACGGCCGGCGAGCCGACGCGGTTGGTTCTGGAGGGCGGCCCGGATCTGGGCACAGGGTGTCTCGCTGACCGGGTGGCGCGCTTCCGCCGCACGGCGGATCGATTCAGGTGTGCTATCGTCAATGAGCCGCGCGGCTCGGATGCGCTGGTCGGTGCGCTGCTCGTCGAGCCGCGCGACCCCAGCTGCCTGGGCGGCGTCATCTTCTTCAACAATATCGGCTATCTCGGCATGTGCGGCCACGGCACCATCGGCGTCATCACTACGCTTGCCTGGATGGGCCGCATCGCAGCGGGTCCTCATCGGCTGGAGACGTGCGTCGGTATCGTCACGGCTACGCTGCACGAGGATGGTGCCGTGTCCGTGGAGAACGTGCCGAGCTACCGAATCGCCCGCGACGTCGCGTGCGAGGTTGAGGGT
>DATJSR010000003.1:0-16967 GCA_035504015.1 Steroidobacteraceae bacterium | reverse complement strand
CGGAGTCAACTTGGGCGCAGCCGGACGCGGAGTGCCCGGAGGCGGACGCATGAACGCCGGGTCCCATACGCCTGACCAATCCGGAAGCTTGGCAAGCGCCGCGTACGCGCTCTCGGAAGCCGGCGCTGTGGCGCCCGCCTGTGCCGCCTGTACCGCCTGTGCCGCCTGTGCCGCCGCGGCCTGCGAACCGCCACCCGATGCGAGCGCGGCCGTGCAGATCACGCCAAGTCCACTTTGAAGAAGCACTCTGTAATTCATTGCCCCCGCCCCGCCTCTCGCGTCATTTTATGCCGGCTTGCGAGGCAAATCACGTCTCGGGCTTCACGCAGGCCCAAACCGGCCCTGATAGCATTCGTCACAAGAGAAGTCGCCAGCGAGGGACAGACATGCACCGCTCACGCATCAATGGTGTATTGATCGATTGCAAGACCGACGACATCGACACCGCAGCTCGGTTCTGGGCACAGGCGCTGGGCCGTCGCGTCGATCCGAAGCATCCGGGAAGCCGCGGCAATTACCGCATGCTCGAGACTCCGCCGGACGAGCTGAGCATACAGATCCAGCGCGTCGAGCACGAAAGCCGCGTGCACCTCGACATCGAGACGGACGATATTCCCGCCGAAGTCGCCCGGCTCGAAAAGCTCGGCGCCACCGTAGACAAACGCCTGGAGCGCTGGGTGGTGATGCGGGCACCGACCGGCCAGCGCTTTTGTGTGGTACGCGTACAGCGCGCGGGGTTTCCGCACAACGCAACGGCGTGGGAGTAGCGGCGCAATCGGCGGCGGCGACGGAGCTGCATGCCGGGCGATCAGGGCACTATGCGAGCGAGCTCAGCCAGTTGCGCAACTCGAGGCTGCGAATGCGCCGGTCGGCGACGGCAGTGCCCAGGCCATACCTCCAGAGCAGTGACTTCTCGCGGGGATTCGCCTGCAGCGCCCGCATGTCGCTCGTATAGGCGGCAACGGCTGCGCCATCGCTGAAGATGCCTTCCCGGATGAGGGTGCCAGCGTAGCGCTCCGCGGCTGCGGCGATATCCAGGAAGTCGTACTCCGGGTGGTACTGCACTGCCCAGAATGTGTCCCTGGCGCCGACTACGGCCTGGATACCGTGGTCATTCTCGGCAAGCACGGTGGCGCCGACAGGCAGTCTGGCGACCGCATCCAGATGAACCGTCGGCGCCTCGAAAACCTCGGGCTTGCCCGCGTACATCGGGTGGCTCTTGCCCGCCGGGGTGAGCTGAATGCGCCGACCGAAGCCGAATTCGCGGCCACGCGGATTGGGGACGATTTCCCCTCCGGCTGCAGCTACCGCGATCTGCAGTCCCCAGCAGCTCCCGAAGAGCGGCTTACGCGCGGCAAATGCCTCCTGCACGATCGCGATCTGGCGCTCGACGGCCGGGCCGCCGTCGTAGACGTTCAAGGCCGAGCCTGTCACGGCTACACCGTCGTAGGCGCTGAGGTCGGTGCCGGCCGGGAGCTCCGCGGCGCCATCTGCCGGGGTCACGATGTCGATCGACAGATGCTCGTCCAGGGAGCGCAATGTCCTGGTGTAGCCCTCTCCGGTCGCGTAGCCGACCATTTCGCGCTGCCGAGCGCGAATGGCCGCTGTGTTTCCGTCGATGACCAGGACTCTCTTGACTCTCACGAGCCTCTCTAGATCTCCAACCGACCCTCGAGGGCCCTGAGGAATATCCCTTCCAACTGGGAGGCGTTCACGGGCTTGGGATTGCCGGATGCGGACGGGTCCTTCGCCGCCTCCTGCCCAATGGTCTCGGCGTTGCGGCTGTCGACACCGATCTGCGCGAGCGCATGCGGAATTCCCAGTCTCGAGCGCAATCGCAGAATCCATTCGTAAACGCCGGCAAATCCGCCCTTCGGTAGATTCAGCGCGCGGGCGATCCGTTCACATTTTTCGCCGATGGCATCGCGATTGAACGCCATCACATACGGCAAGAGGACGGCATTGGTCAGACCGTGATGAGAGTTGAACCAGGACCCGACGGGGTGCGCGATCGCATGAACAGCCCCCAGCCCCTTCTGAAACGCAGTCGCGCCCATCGATGCCGCCGCGAGCATATGGGCGCGCGCCTCGATATCCGTACCGTCGACATAGGCGCGCGGTAGATAGATGTCGATCAGCCGCATGCCCTCCAACGCAATACCATCCGCCAGAGGGTGAAACCCGGGCGCACAGAATGCCTCAAAGCAATGCACCAGGGCGTCCATACCTGTCGCCGCGGTGATCGCGGGCGGCAGCCCCACAGTCAGCTCCGGATCGGAGATGACGATGCGCGGCATCATCTGCGGGTGGAAGATGATTTTCTTTTGGTGCGTTTCCTCCTGCACCACCACGCCAGCCCGGCCGACCTCCGACCCCGTTCCCGCGGTGGTCGGAATGGCCACCACCGGCGCGATCGCCGCCGCATCGGCCCGCGTCCACCAGTCCGCGATGTCCTCGAAGTCCCAGAGCGGTCGAGTCTGCCGCGCCATGAAGGCGACGAGCTTGCCAACATCCAGCGCCGAGCCTCCCCCGATGGCGACGACACCGTCGCAGCTGCCGGCTCGGAAGGCATGCAGTCCCGCGGCGACGTGTCGACCGCCGGGGTTTCCGGCGACCTCCGTGAACGTCGGGGCGTTCGGCAGCAGCTCCTTTGCCCGCGCAAACAGTGTCGCCCCGGCAAGCCCTTGATCAGTGACCAGCAGTGGCCGCCCGATGCTCGTCACAGCGACCGCACGAGGCAGCTCCGAGAGCCGTCCGGGGCCTGCCCAGATGCTGGTCGGATAGTTCCAATTGCCCCGGATCGCGACGCTCATGTGAGCGTCCGGAAGTGGAAGGATTTGGGACGAGTCAGCTGCTCGAAGCCGATTCGGGAGAGCGTGCAACCGCGACCCGAATTCTTGACCCCGGTCCATGCGAGCGCCGGGTCCAGATAATCGCAACGATTCAGAAATACCGTTCCCGTGACGAGCTCCTCCGCGAGCCGCCCGGCGCGCTCGGCATCCGCGGAGAAGATCGCCGCCGTCAGCCCGTATTCGCTATCGTTCATCAGCCGCAGCGCCTCCTCGTCCGAGGAGACCCGCATCACTGCCACCGCCGGACCGAAAGTCTCCTCGCGCACGATGCGCATCGAATGATCCACATCGACGAGTAGCTGCGGGGCGAGATAGGCCGAACCGAGCCTGGAGGCGGGAAAGCGCTGCGGGTTCACCAGTTGCCGAGCACCCTGCGAAAGCGCGTCCGCCACCTGCTCGCGCACCAGCGCCGCCGCGGCAGGCCGCACAACCGGCCCGAGAGTGCTCGTGCGCTCGAGCGGCGATCCCAGTCGGTACTCCTCGCTCAGCGCCACCATCCCGTCCACGAACTGCGCATAGCGGGACGCGGCGACATAGATGCGCTTGATTCCACAGCAGGATTGACCGGCGTTGAAGAAGGCACCGTCCGTCAAGGTCTCGACCGCGTGTGTCAGATTCGCATCCTCGCAGACATAGGCGGGATCCTTGCCCCCCAGCTCGAGGCCGGCAGTGGCAAAGCCGGCCGCCGTTGCCGCGACCACGGCGTGGCCGCCGGCGACCGAGCCCGTGAAGCACACATTGGCCACACGCCGGTCGGCGATCAGCTTCGCCGTATCCTGGTGCGAGGCATGCAGATAGCCGAAAACGCCGGCCGGCACCCCTGCGTCTCGGAAGGCTTCCATGAAGCGTTCCGCGCACAGGGGAGTCTGAAGGGAATGCTTGAGGATGACGGCGTTTCCGGCAATGAGGGCCGGCAACAGCGCATTCACGGCCGTCAGATAAGGATAATTCCAGGGTGCGATCACCACGACGACGCCGAGAGGAACGCGCTTGATGCGCAGGTGAAATCCCGGCTTTGCCTTGGGCTCGATGTCTGCGAGCGCTTCGGGAGCGACGCTCAGCATGTATCTGGCGCGCTCCTCCAGGCCGCGGATTTCCCCGGGTGAATGCGCCAGCGGCCGACCCATTTGCCAGGTGATCTCCTGCGCGAGCTGCTCTGACTTCCCCACCAGCAAATCGACCGCTCGGGTGAGTACGGCAGATCTCGCCGCAAGCCCGATGCCATTCCATGCCGGCTGACTCGCCACGGCCTCGCGCAAAGCGCGTTCGATGTCATCGTGCGTCGCCAGGGGCCTCTCGAGGTATCCGGACCCATCGACGGGGCTGACAGTGGTGAAGGTGGCCGTCATAAAATCTCGAGTAACCCTCGGTCAGCTGACCGCAGCCGCGTGCAGTGCTTGCGTCGCCGGCATGCTCAGGAACGCCCGCATGACGTGCCACAGCTGAGCGCGATTGTATCCGGTCCCGAGCGCGTGAGCGGCGTTCGGCAGAATGATGAGCTGGCGATCCGGATTGGGCAGATGAGCGAAGAAGTCCGCAAGGTCCGCAACGGTCGCAATACCGTCGTATTCGCCGTGCACGAGCAGCACCGGGGCGGTGAGCTTTTCCGGTTGAACCAGGGGAAGATGGGCGGTCATGTCCAGATAGGTTCCCGTCGGTGCACTATCCCCGTACGCGAGCTCGGCATCCGCCACGGCATCTGCAACACGGGGGTCCGTGGTGCCCGGCTTATCGCGCGTGAAGATGCTGCGGATCATGGCGCGGTCGCGAGGCCGCCGATCATGACTGCGGTAGTACGCGAGCTGCTCGGCACGCCTCGCAAGGGTCACCGATCCCTTACCGGTGTAGGTAAACGCCGCCAGCACCAGGCGCTGCACGGCCTGCGGCTCGACGCTCGCGTAGGCCGCAACGCGCAGCGCACCGGAGGACTCGCCGTAGAAATGCAGGCGCGCTTGGCCCGTCTCGCGGCGGATCAGCGGCACGGCAGCGCGCAAGTCCTCGACCCCGTCGTGAACATTGGAGTTGCCGGGGCTCGGCACCGAGCGGCCGTAGCCGGCAAAATCCATGGTCCAGGTGTCGAACCCTGCATCCGCGAACACATTCATCATCGAGTATTCGCCAGCTCCCGGTACCTGCAGATCAAAGCTCGGCCGCGACGACAGCGAAGAGCCGTGCGCGAAGAACAGCACCGGTAGCGCCGCGTCACCGACGCGCGGCGCCCTAGCACGCTTGCGGTAGAGATGCAGCCGCGTAGGGCCCTTGGTCGCCCAATACTCCGCCGTCCAGCGCTGCCGCGGCGGTGCGACCCCATCCGGCGACTGTGCCCGCCCGATTCGAGTCACTGTGGCGCCGATCCCAAGGGCGCAGGCAAGCGCTGCTCCTGCCTGCTGCGCGAGATGGCGGCGCGAGATGTCGACTGCATGCTTCTTCATGGTGCCCCCTGGGGCCGGTTCCTCACGAGCGCCCAAAGCATATCCCGGGGTACGTTTGGCCTGCGACCGCGCTCGCCCGAGCCGCGCGTGGCCGATCCTAAAGACAGCCCCGCTTGCCAGTGACGCAGCGCTCGCGACGCTATATCTTTACGGATATAGCGCATCGACTTTCAACGGAGGCCGTATGGGTACCCAGCTGTTACGCTCGCTCGCCGCATTCCTCGGATTCACGTTGCTGGCCACCAGCATCCTGCACGCGCAACGGCCCGGCGGGGGCGGGGGCTTGCGACTCCCCCCGCTGCTCATGCAGAGCGCCGCGTTCGAGGACGGCGGTATCATTCCCCAGAAGTACGCCGGCCGCTCCGGCGTGCAGCCTGGCTTCACGTTCTCCAACGCACCCGAGGGTACGGTGAGCTACGCGATCATTCTTCACGACATCGACGTCGCCATCGGCGGCGGCACGGATGACGTACTGCACTGGGTGGCATGGAACATTCCTGCCGCAGCAAACGGCATCCCGGAGGGCAAGCTCCCCGAAGGCTCGGTCACGGGCAAGAACATCATGGGCCTGAACGCCTATGTGGGGCCCGGCGCTCCGCCGGGACCGCGCTATCACCACTACGTGTTCGAGCTCTATGCGTTGAACGGCACGCTCGATCTTCCGCCGACGGCGAGCCGCGCCGAGCTGCTGGCAGCCATGAAAGGCAAGACGGTGGCCAAGGCGGCTTACGTCGGCCGCTATCGCAGCCCGGCACCGAGGAGTCCCTCCTGAGCGGGGAGCCGCGCTCGGCTCGAAGGGTTTCGCGAGGGCGCGCATGATGCTCCTGAAAACGCTCGGCATCGACCTGCCCATCATCCAAGCCCCCATGGCCGGCATCTCATCGCCGACCATGGCCGCCGCGGTCTCAAATGCCGGCGCCCTGGGTTCCCTCGGTGTCGGGGCGACGGATGCGGCCGGAGCCCGCACGATGATCGCGGCATTTCGAGCCCGCTCCACCCGCGCGCTCAACGTCAACCTCTTCTGCCATCGCCCGCCGCGCACGGACGCGGCACGAGAGGCCGCCTGGCGCGATCATCTGCGGCCCCACTTCGCCAGATTCGGGGCCCAGCCACCGCAGGAGCTCAAGGAGATCTACCGCAGCTTCCTCGAGGACGAGACCATGATGCAGGCGCTGCTTGCCGAGCGTCCGCAGGTCGTCAGCTTTCATTTTGGCTTGCCCTCGCCCGAGCGCATCGCCGAGCTGCTGTCCGCGGGCATCGTGCTGCTTGCCTCGGCAACCAGTGTCGCCGAAGGGCGCCTCGCCGCCGCTGCCGGGGTCCATGCAGTCGTTGCGCAGGGCTACGAGGCCGGGGGCCATCGCGGCAGCTTCGATCCGGATTCCCCGGACGACCGTCTGGGCACGATGGCATTGACGCGGCTGTTGGTGCGCGAGCTCGACATCCCGGTCATCGCGGCTGGGGGGATCATGGATGGGGCGGGAATCAGCGCCGCGCTACGCCTGGGAGCTTCGGCAGCGCAACTTGGCACCGCCTTCATCGCCTGCCCCGAGTCAGAGGCCGACCGTGGCTTCCGCGCAGCGCTGATGAGCGAGGCAGCCCATCACACACACATGACTCGCGCGATCTCCGGCCGACCCGCCCGCTGCCTGCAGAACAGCTTCACGACACTCGGTGCTGCGGCATCACCGGCGGACATCCCCGACTATCCCCTCGCCTACGATGCCGGAAAGGCACTGAATGCCGCAGCAAAGGCCGCCGGCGATTTCACCTACGGCGCACAGTGGGCGGGGCAGGGGGCGCCGCTTGCACGGGCGCTGCCCGCTGCAAAGCTCATCGCCACACTCTCCGGCGAGCTGCACTGAGCAGCCCGTTCGCTGCGGGCGGCGCGCCGCTTCGCAGCCGCGCATCCTGTACGATATCACCCGGCAGCTTCGTGCCAGGATAGCTGCGGGCCGCGCCTCGTAGCTCGAAAAAAGGGGACCAAACCGATGAAGACTCCACTGTGGACCGCGCGTTTTGCGCTCGCGCCCTTGGCCGCTCTGCTCTGCTCCCTCGCGCCCGCTGCCGAGGATGCCGCGCAATCGCCGTTCTGGCAGACCCCGGCGCTCGAGGGCGCCGGTCGGATGCACCCGCTGCCCAACGCCGCTTACCGTCCCAGCCCGAGCGCTACCTACAAAGTCGTCTTCTCCCTGACCCGGGCCGCGAGCAAGCCCGACGAGGTCAATCCGGGCCTCGAGCATGTGGCGCGGGCCGTCAATCTCTATGCTTCGGCTGGCGTTCCTCTGAGCCATCTCAAGTTCGTTGCGATCCTCTACGGTCCGGCCACCGATGCGGGGCTCGATGAGGCGCACTACCGTCAGCGCTTCAGTGTGAGCAACCCGAACCTGGCGCTCATCGGGAAGCTGCGCAAGGTAGGAGTCGACGTGGCGGTCTGCGGACAGGCGGTGGCCGAGCACGAGTATCAATACGACTGGATCGCACCCCAGGTCACCGTGGCACTGTCGGCGCTTACCACGATCACCGTGCTCGAGCAGAAGGGCTATGTGCTGATGCCGCTGTGAAGGCGATGTCTGCAGGCTTTGCGAGGCGACTCGCCACCGTCGCCTGCCTCGCGTGTGCCGCCGCCGCCACCTCTCGAGCGGCCTGCTACCAGCCGCCCTGGGGACCACCGCCTCCCGGTGGGGGGCTCACGTTCGCGGTGCCGCCTTTCGATCAGATCGCCGACCTGTATGGCGACGTCGTCGATCCGCAGCTGACGATCTTCTTCGGCGGTAATCAGTTCATGGTGGTCCCGGACCTGATCGCAGCATTCAAGCGGGCGTACCCGCAGTACGTGCGCGTGTTCGTCGAGACGCTGCCCCCCGGAAAGCTGGCGTCCCAGATCGAGGCCGGCGCCCTCATCATGGGAAGCTTGCGGATCGCCGCCAAGCCGGATCTCTACACGGCAGGCCGGGATGGGATCGATGCGCTGCAGCGGCAGAAGCACTGGTTCACCACGACCTACGATTACGCGGACAACGAGCTCGCGCTGATGGTACGCGCCGGCAATCCTCATCATGTCGCGGGACTCGCCGATCTCGGGCGGCGTGACGTGCGGGTGAGCATGCCCAATCCCGCCTTTGAAGGCATCGGCCGCCAGATCGAGGCGGCGCTGCGCAAGGCCGGGGGCGAGGCGCTCGAGCGCTCCGTGATGCAGGCGAAAGTCGCCGACGGCAGCACCCTGCTCACGCAGATTCACCATCGCCAGTCACCGCTCAACCTTCTCGAGGATCGCGCCGATGCCGCTCCGGTGTGGCTGACCGAAGGCTATTTCCAGCAGCACGTGCTGCACTTCCCGGTCGAGACCATCACCATCGCCGCCGCGCACAACGTGCGCGCGACGTATGCCGCCGCGGTGCTCGCAACCGCGCCACACCCGCGCGCGGCGCGCGATTTCCTGGCGTTCCTTGCAACGAGCACTGCGCAGGGGATTTATCGTCGCTACGGCTTCCAGCCGCCGCATGCGCAAGCGCGATGAGTCGCAGGCAATGACCCGCCCTGCCGCCCTCCTTGCGTTGCTCGCGCTCGCGCTCGGCCGTGCACCTTTGAGCCTCGGCGCCGACGGTAGGACGCTCGCAGCCGCAGGCAATGCTCGAGGTGCCGCGCCGTGCAATGCATGCCACGGCCCGCAGGGTGAAGGGATGAGCGCTGCCGGCAGCCCGCGGCTCGCAGGCCTGGCGACGCCCTATTTCATCGAGCAGCTCGACCAGTTCGCCTCCGGCGAGCGCACCAGTGCGGTCATGCAACCCATCGCTACCGCACTCTCCTCCACGGAGCGGCGCGCGGTCGCGGTGTACTTCGCCCATTTGAAAGCGTCAGTCCGCGTGCTTGCCGCAGAATCCGTCTCGGCAACCCCTGATCGCGCCACGGATGTCGTGCTCGGCGCGACTCTCGCCGAGCAAGGGCGCTGGGCAGTCGGATTGCCGCCCTGCTCATCCTGTCACGCACCGAGGGGTACGGGCGTCGGCAGTCGCTTTCCGCCGCTGATCGGGCAGCCCGCTGCGTACATCGGCAACCAGCTGCACGCCTGGCAAGCGGGCCACCGCCCCCCCGGGCCCCTTGGGTTGATGCGCAGCATTGCCTCCAAGCTCAGCGATGCCGACATCGCCGCGGTCGCCGCGTACTACGCCAACCTCGCTGCGAGCGAGCCCAGCTCGAAGGAGTCCTCGCCCACCCAGCGGCGCGCCTTGGCTGAGGAGGCGCTCGCGGGGGCGAGCGGGCACGGGCCGAGCGCACCCGCTGCCCAGGGATTTCTGCCGCCACCTCGCGGCAGCGAGCCGAGCGGGCAGCTCGGCGAGATGATCCGCGAGGGCGAGCGTATCTTTCTGCAGCCGGACCGATACGCGGCGGCGTACGTGGGCAATCACCTTCGCTGCAGCAGCTGCCATCTCGATGCCGGTCGCCTGGCCCGCTCGGCCCCGCTCTGGGCGGCCTATGTGCTGTACCCCGCCTATCGGAGCAAGAATGGCCACGTCAACACCTTCGCGGAGCGGCTTCAGGGATGCTTTCAGTTCAGCGAGAACGGCACGGCACCGCCGCTCGGCAGTCCCGTGCTGGTCGCGCTCGAAACCTACTCTTACTGGCTGGCACGCGGTGCACCCACGGGCGTGCGACTCGAGGGTCAAGGCTATCCAACCCCGCCGAAACCCCGGGCAGCGCCCGATTACACGCGCGGCGCCGAGGTTTATGCGCAGCATTGCGTTCTATGTCACGGTCGCGACGGGGCCGGGCAGTCGACTGCTGCCGATCAGGTCGTATTCCCCGCACTCTGGGGCGCCGGGTCATTCAACTGGGGCGCCGGCATGGAATCGATCGACAAGGCGGCCGGGTTCATCGCCGCGAACATGCCCTTGGGGCTCGGCGGAACGCTGACCGCGCAAGAAGCGTGGGATGTCGCACTTTACATCGACAGTCACGAGCGCCCTCAGGATCCGCGCTTCACCGGATCGGTGGCCGAAACGCGCAGGCGCTTTCACGACTCATCGTTCTCGATGTACGGTCGGCTCGTGAACGGCCGGCTGCTCGGCCAGGGAAGGTGAGCCGAGCAGCGCCATGGCGCCGCGTGAGATCACGTAGAGACCGACCGCGATGACGACGCCGGCAAACACCGTGCTCAGGACTCCGCGTCGGCGCGACCAGGAGACCGCGAGCCGCGTGCCGGCCACCCCACCGGCGAGCCCGCCGGCGACGAACGCAGCCGCGAGCGGCCAGTCGACCAGGCCGGAGCGCGCGTAGTTGAGCGCCGTCGTCACTCCAAAGGCGCACACGGCGAGCAGCGAGGAGCCGATCGCGTTGCCGATCGGCATGTCCGTCGCAAAGAGCAGGCTCGGCACGGTCAGAAATCCCCCGCCGATGCCAAAGAAGCCGGAGACGCCTCCCACGAGAAAGCCGCTGGCGAGCAGCCGCGGCCCGAGGTGGCCGAAGGATTCGCGGTTCAGCTGAACGTCGGGCCGACCGACGCGCGCGCGACGCCGCAGGGTGACGATGCCGATCACCAGCATGATCAGACCAAAGAGGACGAGGAGCAGCTGCCCCTCCATCGCCTTGCCGAGGCTCGAGCCTATCCAGGCGCCCGCCACACCCGCGAGCGCGAACAGAGCGGCGCAGCTCCACTTGACCGTGCCGGCCTGCGCATGCAGCAGCAGATTGAGCGCAGCGCTGAGCGCCACGGCCACGGCGCTGGTGCCGATCGCTACGTGAGGTGAGCGCACCCCCACCACGTAGAGCAGCAGGGGAACCGCGAGAATCGAGCCGCCAGAGCCGATGACGCCGAGCACCAGCCCGACGAGCACACCCGAGAGAACCCCCAGGCTCAGAAGCGACAAGCGAGCGCGCTCAGCGAGCCCGCCACCGCATCAGGCTCCCTTGCGGTTGCCGGCGAGGTACTGCTCGTCGGTCACCTTCTCCATCCACTGCACGAACTTGCCATCGAGGGCCTCCTGGATGGCAATGTGCGTCATCGATGTGGTCGGCGTCGCCCCGTGCCAATGCCGATGCTGCGGCGGGCACCAGATGACATCTCCCACACGTATCTCGACGATCGGACCACCCTCGCACTGCGTCCAACCACAGCCTGCGGTGACGATGAGTGTCTGGCCCAGGGGGTGTGTGTGCCAGGCTGTGCGTGCACCCGGCTGGAAAGTGACGCTGGCACAGGCGACGCGAGCCGGCGCAGGCGCGGTGAACAGTGGATCGATGCAGACATCGCCCGTAAACCAATCCGGCGGCCCTTTGACCGGGGCCTGTGAGCCACTTCGCCTCAGTTCCACGGCCGTCAGCCCTCCTCCTGATCCTGCACCCAATCGACGCCCGCGCGACGCAACCGCGCGCAAGCCTCCCGGCATACCGAGGCGACCTGCGCCTCGCCTACCTGCCCACCGTGCTCGGCAAGCAATGCCAGCTCGAATGCTCGAGCGAGCGTCATCGTCAGTCGCCGCGCTCCGGCCTGCAATTGCCGCTGCTCGCGAACGGCCGCATGCCAGCGTATCGCGTGCGCAACCGCCGCGCCGGCGACATCGGCGCAGCGTTTGAATTCACCCGTCACACTCGTTGCGATGTGCTGCACGCGCCGCATCAAGGCCGCCATGCCGCGGGCGGCATCGGCACGCAGCAGCGCATCGAGCGAGAGCACGTTGGTGGTGCCCTCCCAGATGGGTAGCACGTGCGTGTCTCGCAGCAGCACCGGCATCCCGGTGTCCTCGATGTAGCCTGCCCCACCGAATGCCTCGAGCGTCTCGGTCACGACGGCAACCGCCTGCTTGCCTGTGGCCAGCTTGACGATCGGAGTCAGGAAGCGCAACAGCAGCGCCTGCTCCTCATCGAGCAGGCCCGCCTCCTCGCGACCGAGCAGCTCGATGAGAAAGAACGTGAGCAGGAACGCACCGGCCGTCTCGGCCGCGAGCTCGGCCAGGGTCTCGCGGTGCAGCGGCTGCTCGCTGAGCAGTGCGCCGAACGCGCGCCTGCGGTTTGCGTAGTCCTCCGCCAGCGCCAATCCGTGCCGCATGCAAGCGGCCGCACAGACACTGTTCCACGTGCGCGTGATCTTGAGCATCGGCTCGATGGCACGCGTGCCTGCGCTCGTGCCTGCGACCAGCTCGGCGACGCTGCCCTCGAGAGTGAGCTCGGCGGTCGGCACCTTGCGGGTTCCGAGCTTCTCCTTGAGGCGCTCGATGCGGATGCCGTTGAATGCACCCTCGGCATCGCGTGTCTCGAGATAGAACAGCGCGAGACCCGCGCCGCCCGCGGGGTTGCCTTCGGGCCGAGCGAGCGTCAGTGCCATTTGCGAGGTCGCGGCCGAGGTGAACCATTTCTTGCCGTGCAGCCGCCAGGTGCCGCCCGGCTCCGCCCGCGCCAGGGTGCGGGTGAGTCCCACATCCGAGCCGCCCGTCGCCTCGGTCATCCACTGCCCGCTCGTCCAGAACTGCCCCGGCTCGCGGCTCGTCAGGCGCGGAACCGCGCGTGAGATGAGTCTCGCATTCTGCCCATCGAGCAGCGCGCGTGCCGCCCCGTCGGTCATGGCCAGCGGACAGGTATAGACATCGCTCACCGGATGGAACAGGTAGACGAGTGCGAACTGCCGGGTGCGCGACCACGCCCCTTCCTTGCCCTCGTAGGGAATGGCCGTCAGCCCGAAGCGCACGGCGACCCGCTCGGCCTCGTGCCACAGCGCCGTCGTTTCGATCCGATCGATGCGGGCGCCCCAGGCATCCCACTGCGTGAGGCGCGGCTCGCTCGGCCGATCGGCACGCTGCAGCTCGAGAAGGCCTCCGGCCGCGAGCTCTCCGAGCTCGATGAGCTCGGGCTCGATCACCGCCAGCAGCTCGCGACCGAGTTTGCGCTCCAGGTAGCTGCGCAGCAGCCAGTCGCTCGTGTAGCGGTTCGCCAGCCGCGGGGCATCCTGCACGAAGTTCGACGTCATATCGCTATCCCAGACGATCGAGCAGATGAAAGAGCTGAATCGTCGCGAGCGCCCCGACGCGGCTCAGCCGATGCAGCCTCAGGGGCCGCACCGGCGAGAGCGGAAAACCGAGCTCCTCGGCGCTGCAGCCGAGCGCGCGCCGTGCGAGCAGTCGGCCCATGACCGTGGCCATCGCCACGCCGCGACCGTTGTACCCCAAACCCGCGAGCAAGCCCGGAGCGAGCTCGTGCAGGTGGGGTAGCGCATCGGCCGTCAGTGCGACGAGTCCGCCCCAATGATATTCGAGAGGCACGTCGCCGAGCTGCGGAAAGATCTCGCGGATGGCGGCGCGGTGCAGCGGCGGAGGCGCCCCATGATCTGCCGCTTTGGCGAATTCACCGCGCGCGCCCAGACACAGCCTTCCAGATGCATCCAGCCGGAAGTAGCGCAGCAGGCGCAGGGTATCGGAGGCGCACTGACCACCCGGCAGGATCGAGTTGCGCAGCGCCGCAGACAAGGGGGCCGTGGCCACCTGCACCGAAGGCACCGCTATGACCGTGCGACGCAGCCGCTCCATCAGCCGGTCGGTATAGGCGTTGGTTGCGAGAATCACGAGCGGACTCATCACCACGCCTGCCGGAGTGCGGATACACCATTCGTCCGCCTTGCGCGTGAGCTCGAGCGCAGGCGTGCGGGAGTAGAGCCGGCAGCCCGCCCGCACCGCCGCGCGCGCGAGGCCGCGCACGTACGCAAGCGGCTGGACTGATCCACCGCGGCGATCGAGCAATCCACCGCAGTACCGCTCAGACCCGAGAAGTCGGCACACCTCGCCTCGACCGAGCAGCTCGACCGCAGCGCCGCGGGCACTCCACTGCTCGACCCTGGAGGCCTGCCGCTCGAGCACCTGGGCCGAAACGGCCGGCTGGATCCACCCCGCGCGCCTGGCATCGCACTCGATGTGGAAGCGCTCGATCAGCTCGAACACCAGATCGGGGCCGCTGGCCGTGGTTTGAACGAGCTGGGCGCCGAGGCGGGCACCGAAAAGCCGCTCGAGCGCATCGGGATCCTGCTTGAGTCCGGGGATCACCTGCCCCCCGTTGAGTCCCGAGGCTCCCACCCCGACTTCTGCGGCCTCGATCACCGCCACGTCCCGGCCCGCCTCGCAAAGGTGCAGCGCCGCAGACAGGCCCGTGTAGCCCGCGCCAACGACGATCGCCTGGGCGTGCGCGGTGCCGCTCAGCGTGTGCGCGGCAAGTCCTGGCGGGGAGCTGCTCGACCAGAGAGATGGGGCAGGCGGCGCATCCATCTCCCGGTGCCTCGAACGTGTGTCGATAATCGATGCGATGGTATCGCCAGCACCACTTTAGGGCGCTCGTGCACCGGCGTCAAACACCAGCCGTCCGATGGCTTCCGCCCCCCCAGCGGATGTGCGAGACTTTCGCGGGGGCTGGGATCTTGCGCATGCAAATGCGGCGAGCTCGGGGGAGTCTCATGCAGTCTCGAACATCCAGCGCGCGCTCACGCGCGCGCGGCGCCACGTTCCTGCTCTTCATGGTCAACGCCGTGACCATGGCTGCACCACCACCTCCACTGCCAGCCGAGAAACTGGAGGTTGCGCAGCTGCCGCCGCGCAGCGCGCACTGGGTATACGTGCTCGATGAGGCGTTCGCCAACGAGATCGACTCCCGCGTGCATCTCTTCGATGGCGACACGTTCAAGCGGCTCGGGCAGATCGATGCGGGATTCAATCCCGGCTTCAATCTCTCACCCGACGGCAACACCACGGTCGTCGCCACCACCTATTTTGCACGCGGCAGCCGCGGCATGCGCACCGATGTGGTGGAGTTCACCGACAACAGCACACTCGCCGTCACGCACGAGATCGTCCTGCCCTCCAAGCGCGCCCAGACGTTGCCGACCTACTTCAACGTCGCCTACAGCAGTGATGGCCGCTATCTCTACGTCTCGTACGTGACACCTGCCGCCTCCTTCGGCGTGCTCGATCCCGCGCTGGGCCGAGTGCTCGGGGAGATC
This sequence comes from Steroidobacteraceae bacterium, assembly GCA_035504015.1. Taxonomy (GTDB): domain Bacteria; phylum Pseudomonadota; class Gammaproteobacteria; order Steroidobacterales; family Steroidobacteraceae; genus JASHUC01. Next base: position 1,713 of record DATJSR010000003.1, on the reverse strand, counting down.
GATACGGCCGGGTGCGTGCTGGTCATCCCATCGGGGCCCGATCGGGTATCCTCGATCTGCGAGGACGGCAGGCTGCTCACGGTGACACTCGGGGCTCGAGGCCAGGAAGCCTCGCGAGCGATGTCCGAGCCGTTCTTCGATCCCGATCACGACCCGGTCTTCGTGCAGGGTGTGCCGAGCGCTCGCGGCTACACCTTCCTTTCCTTCCTGGGCACGGTGCACGAGGTAGATCTGAGCGGGCCGCAACCGCGCTTCCTGCCGACCTGGTCGCTCGTGAGCGCCGAGGAGCGCGGACGCTGGCGGCCCGGTGGCACGCAGGTGGCTGCGATTCATCGCACGCTCGGACGGCTCTACGTGCCGATGCACCTCGGTGCCGAGGGCTCTCACAAGGTCGGCGGCAGCGAGATCTGGGTGTTCGACCTTGCGACCCACCAGCGCATTGCGCGCTGGCCGCTGCAGCCGCTCAAGATCGGCTCGGTCAACGCCGTGCAGGTCTCGCAAGATGGTGCACCGCTGCTCTTCGCGGCCACCGGGCAAGCCGAGCTCGCCGTGCTCGATGCACGCACCGGAGCGTTGCGGCACCTCGAGCCGCATCTCGGACAGACGCCCTGGATGATGCTCAACCCGTGAGGAGGCCGACGCACATGCATTCCCTCGATGCCGTGGTGGAGCGCTCCGCACGCACGCTCGCCCGGATCACCTCACGCCGCAGCGTGCTTGCACGGCTCGGCCAGATCCTCACCGGCGCAGCGCTCGTACCGCTGCTGCCGATCGACCGCGCGGGCCGCGCACGCGCGGACACCCCCGATGCCGGCGCGCAGCCCCCCGCTGCCGGCCGCGACAGCCGCGCGCCGGACGGAAAGCAGAATCCGCAGAGCTGCGAGTACTGGAAGTACTGCGCCATCGACGGCTACCTGTGCTCCTGCTGCGGCGGCAGCGCTCATGCGTGTCCACCAGGCACATCGCCCTCGCCCATCACCTGGATCGGCACGTGCCACAATCCTGCCGACAAGCGCGACTACATCGTCTCCTACAACGACTGCTGCGGAAAGACGAGCTGCGGGAACTGCGACTGCAACCGCAACGAGCGCGAAGTGCCGATGTACCGGCCCTCCCGCAACAACGATCTCAACTGGTGCATGGCCAACTCCGACTCCAACTATCACTGCTCGGTCTCGGTGATTCTCGGTGTCGCGGAGTCATGAGAGGCGGACGTGCGTGGCCGATGGCGCAGGCCATTGGGCGCGGGCTGACTTTCGCCCTTCTGCTCGCCGCGCCGCTCGTGCCGGCACGGGCAGTCAGGGCCACCGACCCGGTCCACTACAGTGCCGGGGGCACGTTCTTCCAGGCTAACTGCAGCGTGTGCCATGGGCCCCACGGGGCCGGCCAGCCCTCCTTGGCGCCGCCCCTGACGGCCTACCCGGCCAGCTATGCCCGCGTCCCCGAAGGACGCCGCCAGCTCGCTCTCACGGTTCTCTACGGAATGTTCGGCAGCATCCGTGTGGGCGCAAGCCACTACGACTTCAAGATGCCGGATTTCTCACGCTTCGATGATGCAACGCTCGCCGAAGTGCTCAACTTCGTCGTGTTCGACCTCGCGCAGGCGCCGCCCGGCACTGAAGCGTTGCGTCCCGGGGAGATCGCGGCCGAGCGCAAGCAAGCGCTCGATGGGACCGCCGTTCGCAAGCACCGCGCCAGCGTGCTCGCGGCGCT
>DATJSR010000002.1:0-19667 GCA_035504015.1 Steroidobacteraceae bacterium | reverse complement strand
GCCCCACGCGCGCATCATGCTGGTCGGTGAGGTCCCCGGAGATGCCGAGGACCGAGCGGGCCATCCCTTCGTGGGGCCCGCCGGCGCGCTCCTCGATCGCGCGCTCGAGCAGGCGGGTATCGACCGCCGCCTCGCCTATGTCACCAATGCCGTCAAGCATTTCAAGTTCGAGCAGCGCGGCAAGCGGCGTCTGCACGTGAAGCCGACGCCCGCCGAGATCAAAGCGTGTCACTTCTGGCTGCAGGAGGAGATGCGCCTGGTGAAGCCGCCCCTCACGATGGCGCTCGGCGCCACGGCCGCCCGTGCCCTGCTCGGGCGCGGCGTCACCATCACCGCCGTACGGGGTCGCCCGCTACCGCTGCCCTCGGGCGCGCACGTCTGGGTGACGGTGCACCCTTCCTACCTGCTGCGGCTGCCGGAGGAGCGCGATCGGCACGCGGAGTTCGCGCGCTTCGTCGGGGATCTGCAGGCCGCCAGCGCCTGGATCGGCTCTCGGGCCTAGGAGACTCTCAGGGTGGCGGCCGGCCGCCGAGCGTCAGGATCGGCCCGTAGAGATCGGGCCTGCGATCGCGGAACACGAACCAGTTGTCGCGCAAGTCCTTGAGCTCCTGCAGATCGAAGCTCGCCGTGATCACGGCGTCGGCATCGCGCGGGGCCTCGGCCACCTTGGCGCCGAACCCGTCCGCGATGAAGGAGGACCCATAGAACTCGATGTAGAGGTGCTCGGGGTCCTGCAGCGAGCGCTCGAGGCCATGGCGGTTGGCGGCGACGAGCGGCACCAGGTTCGCCGCGGCGTGGCCCTGCTGCGTCCTCTGCCAGTGATCGCGCGAATCGAGCGGTCGCGCCGGCGGCGGCTCCGTGCCGATCGCGGTCGGAAACAGCAGCACCTCGGCCCCCAGGAGCGCGAGCACTCGCGAGGTCTCGGGGAACCATTGATCCCAGCAGATCCCGAGGCCGATGCGCGCGTAGCGCGTGTCCCACACCTTGAAGCCGGTATCCCCGGGGCTGAAGTAGTTCTTCTCCTGATATCCGGGCCCGTTGGGGATGTGGGACTTGCGGTACACCCCGAGCACGCGCCCATCGGCATCGATCATCGCCGCGGAGTTGAAGTAGGCCGGCCCGTCGCGCTCGAAGAAGCTGATGGGCAGCACCACCGCGAGCTCACGCGCGATACGCGCAAAGTGCTGCACGGCGCGGTTCTCATCGAGCGGGCTCGCGAGAGCGAGGTGCCGGGCATCCTGCTCGATGCAGAAATAAGGTGTCTCGAAGAGCTCCGGGATGAGGATGACCTGCGCGCCGCGTCCCGCCGCCTCGCGCACCAGGCGCTCTGCGTGCGCGATGTTCGCACCCGCGTCCCAGCCACACGCTAACTGCACGGCGGCCACCGTGAGCGCACGCGGGGTGCGGCGCAGATGCTCGGGCGGCACGCAGGCCGCGCCGCTCGTGGGCTCAGTCATGGCCCGAACGATAGCACCGGGTCAGTGCAGGTGCTTGCGGTTGCGCAGCTCGGGGAAGAGCGCCTGATCGAGCGCCTGCACGTAGGTGCTCACGTCGGCCGGTCCGGGCACCAGCACGCGCCCGTTGATGAGCAGGTTCGGCACCTGCGCGATCCCGAGGTTGCGCATGCGCTTCTCCTCGGCATCGATGTCGTCGCGCGCCTCCCCGGCATCGGCGAAGGCCGCACAGGTGCTCTCGTCGAGCTGGCACTGCTGCGCGATATCGCGTAGCACGGCCGCATCAGCGATGTTGCGACCGTGCTCGAAGTACGCGGCGAACAGCGCATCGATCACCTCGCTCTGGCGGGCATCGCGCGCGGCGATGTGCACCAGGCGATGCGCCTCGTGGGTGTCCGGAAGCGCCCCGAGCTGCTCGAAGGCGAAGGCCACCCCGAGCTCACGTCCCTCCTTGCGCAGGGTGCGCTGGGCGGACTCGACGCTGGTGCCGCGCGCCAGGCGGCTCGCGAAGTGCTCGCGCCAGGGGAGCGCCTGGGTCCCGACCAGCGGCAGCCCATGCCAGCGCAGCAGCGGGACGGGGATACCGTAGAGGTTGTCGAGGGCCCGCTCGAGGCTGCGTTTGCCGAGGTAGGACCACGGGCACACGAGATCGGCAATCAGGTCGAGCTCGAGGGCGGGCGTCCGGGGCGCAAGGTATAGGGGCTGGGTCTCCATGGCTGGTATCTGGAGCGGTTCGCAACGGAAATCAAGCGCGACCCTGGGCGCTTCGAACCTGCTCGGTAATTCGGATCGCAGTCTCCAAAGCGCGCAGACCCGCCTCCCCGTTGACGACGGGCGCCTGGCCGGTGCGCACGCACTGCAGGAACGACTCGATCTCGGCCTTGAGCGCATCCCCGGGCTCGAGACTCTGCTCCTCGATGATGACCGGGAGCTGGCCTGGCAACGGGGGCTCGGGGCGCTTGCGGATCACTGTCAGGATCTTCTGCTGCAGATCGATCGAGACGTACGACTGGTCCTCGGCGCTGAAGGCGCGCAGCTTGCGCTCGGTCTTCAGGCTGACGCGGCTCGCGGTGACGTTCGCCACACAGCCGTTCTCGAAGCGGATGCGCGCGTTCGCGATGTCGATCTCCTCGGAGAACACCGGCGTACCGATGGCATCGATCGCGGCGATCGGCACCTGCACGATGGTCTGCACGATGTCGATGTCGTGGATCATCAGATCGAGGACCACGTTCACGTCGGTACCGCGCTCGCGATAGGGAGCGAGCCGATGGCACTCGACGAAGCGTGCGGCGCGCAGGTGCGGCTCGGCCGCCAGGATCGCGGCGTTGAAGCGCTCGAGGTGGCCCACCTGCAGCACGCGGCGCCGCTCGGCGGCGAGACTTATCAGCTCGCGCGCCTCGGCGACCGTCTCGGTGATCGGCTTCTCCACCAGCACGTGCGCCCCGGCGAGCAGGAAGTCGCGGGCGATGGCGAAGTGCGCAGGCGTCGGGGTCACGACGCTCACGGCCTCGACCTGGCCGAGCAGCGTGCGATGCTCCGCCACCGCCGGGGCGCTCACCTCCCGGGCGAGCGCCTCGCGCGCGCTGCTCCGCGGGTCGACCACCCCGATGAGCTCGCAATCGCCGATCTGGGCATACTTCTGTGCGTGGAAACGGCCGAGGTAGCCGGCGCCGATCACGGCCGCTCTGATTCTTGGCATGGTTCCATTATGCTCCGGGTTGCCGCCAAGGCCGCGAGGGGTACCCTTTGGCTGATCCGCTGCCGCTCACCGAGGATCATGACTCGGCCGCTTCCCTGGCGCGCACCGTGCGGCGCGAGCTCATATGGCTCGCCTGTGCGCTGCTCTTGGGACTGCTCATCGTTCCCGTGCTCATCGACCTCGCCGGCGCACGCACGCTCGGGGCCTATGCCGGGGGCACCCTGCAGGATTTCTTCGTGCACTTCTACCGGGGCCTGGGAAGCGGCTCGCCCGGCTTCTGGATGGTGGCGCTGGGGCCTTATGTCATCCTGCTGGCCGCGCGGGGCCTGTGGGCCCTGCTGCGCAGCTGAGCCGCCCCGGCGGGCGACGAGCTCATCCTGGCCGATACCGCCGGACCGCGGCACCGAGAAGCGCCAACCTAGCGGCGTGCGCTGCAATGCGCCAGTGGCACAGCTGCAGCTCGCCGCAAACTGACCGCCGCGGCAGCCCCGATCAATGCGAAGATGCCGATCGCTTCTGCGAGGGGCGCCCTCTCCTGCGCAAGCTGAAGCGCATACTCTGGAAGCGACCGCACAGCGATCCGGCGCATGAGCAGTCCCGCGGCCGATGAAACTGCGGAGCCCGTCACGATTCCAAGGAGGACGGCGAGTGCTGCAGGCCCTGCCGCAAGACTTGTGAGGCAGTGCAAGCGGACTTGATGCCGAGTGCCAAGGCGCTCTAGCCTTGGAGCCACATTTTACCGATGCGAGTTGCAGAATGATATTCAGCCCGATGCGCCGATCGACCGCCTGGCTCGCTGCCTGCCTGCTCACGGTGCTGGCGCTCGCCCTGGCGAGCTCCTCCCGAGTCCCGGCGAGCACCACCACCGCCCTGCCACCCGGCGCCATCGCTCCCACCGAGCGGCAGCGGATGATCGCGCGGCGCATCGGCTCGATCCTCGAGGAGACTCACTACCGGCGTGCGACCATCGACGACAAGATGTCGGCGCAGATCTTCGAGCGCTACCTCGAGTTCCTCGACGGCCAGCACAGCTATTTCCTCGCGAGCGACATCGCCGAGTTCGAGCAGTACCGCTACAAGTTCGACGACATGATCCACACGGGCGACATCGACCCCGCCTACGTGATCTTCGCGCGCTTCCAGCAGCGCAATCGCGAGCGCATGCAGTACGCCATCGCGCTGCTCGCCACCGAGCCCAACTGGACGCTCGATGAGTCCTTCGCGTTCGACCGCACGCACGCCAGCTGGCCCGCATCGCTCGCCGACATGAACGAGCTGTGGCGCAAGCGCGTGAAGAACGATGCGCTCTCGCTGCTGCTTGCCGGCAAGCAGTGGCCGGAGGCCTCCGACGTGCTCAAGAAGCGCTACGAGCGCGTGCTCAAGCGCGTCGATCAGGTGACCCCGGAGGATGTGTTCGAGAACCTGATGAACGCCTACGCGCGCACCTTCGACCCGCACTCGAGCTATTTCTCGCCGCGCAACTCCGAGGAATACCGCATCCAGATGAGCCTCAACTACGAGGGCATCGGAGCATCGCTGCAGATGATCGATGACTACGTCACGGTGATGAACGTCATCGAGGGCGGCCCGGCGGCGGTGGCGGGCACCCTGGGGGCGAACGACCGGATCGTGGGCGTCGCGCAGGGCCACGAGGGGGCGCTCACCGATGTCATCGGCTGGCGCCTGGATGATGTGGTGCAGCTGATCCGCGGCCGCGCGGGCACCACGGTGAAACTCGCGGTCCTGCCGGCGGGCGCCGCGCCGGGCTCGCCGGAGAAGATGCTCGAGTTCACGCGCAACAAGGTGACGCTCGAGGCGCAGGCGGCGCGCAAGGACATCCGCACGATCACCCGCGGGGACCGCACGCTGCGGGTCGGTGTCATCACCGTGCCGGGCTTCTATCAGGACATCGCCGCGCAGAACGCGGGCGATGAGAACTATCGCAGCACCACGCGCGACGTGCGCCGCCTCATCAACGAGCTCAAGGCGCAGAACATCGACGGTCTGGTGCTCGACCTGCGCGAGAACGGGGGTGGCTATCTTCCGGAGGCGACCGCGCTCACGGGGCTGTTCATCGACAAGGGCCCGGTGGTGCAGCTCAAGGACACCAGCGGTCACCTGGAAGTGCTCGATGACCCCGACCAGGCCATCGCCTACGACGGCCCCCTGGCGGTGCTCGTCGATCGCTACAGCGCCTCGGCCTCCGAGATCTTCGCGGCGGCGATCCAGGACTACCGTCGCGGCGTCATCGTCGGCCAGCGTACCTTCGGCAAGGGCACGGTGCAGAACCTCGTGCCGCTCGATCGCTGGTCGCAGCGCCCGGTGAACGGACAGCTCACCGTCACCATCGGCAAGTTCTATCGCATCACCGGTGAGAGCACCCAGCACCATGGCGTGGAGCCCGATGTGCAGCTGCCCTCGCCCATCGACATGGAGGAGGTCGGCGAGAGCTCGCTCGAGGCGGCGCTCCCGTGGGACCGCATCGCGCCGGTGCCCTTTGTCGCCTGGCGCGGGGATGCACAGCATCCAGCGACGGCGATTCCCGCGCTGGCGGTGGCCGAGGACGAGCGCGCCCAGCACGATCCGGACTACCGCTGGCTCTCCCAGGAGGTCGCCTCCATCGAGGAGCTGCGCACTCAGAAGACCATCTCGCTGAACCTCAAGACGCGCCAGGAAGAGCGCACCAAGGAAGACCGCGATCGGCTGGCGCGCGAGAATCTGCGCCGTGCGGCCGAAGGCAAGCCGCCCGCCAAGACCGTCGCGGAGCTCGAGAACTCCGAGGCGCCGGACATCGTGCTGGCGCAGTCGGCGCAGATCGTCGGCGACATGATCACCGGGGTTCGCGCGCTGGGGCCCGAGCGCACCCCGCCGCGCCAGACCGTGCGCCGCGACGTGGGCAATCTGCCCCAGGCGGCGCAGGCCCCGCCCCTGGATCGCTAGCCAGCGGTTTTGCCCGGTAGGATCATCGCAGGAGGATCCGGTACAGGTCCCAGGTGTCCTCGGCCACGACGTTCGGCATGCGGGCCATCGACTGACCGAGGGGTGCGCCCGCGAGCACGTCGTCCTCGCTGAAGGCCACCGACTCGGGAATCGGGCTGGTGTCGTTGGGATTGCGATAGCGCGCCAGGTTCTTCAGCCGCTCGGTGCGGCTCTTCACATCCTGCGCCACGTTGCTCTTGGCAAGAATCAGCGCGCGGGCTCGCCCGATCTGTGTGATGAGCGTCTCACAGGCGACGCGATCACCGTAATCATCGGCCGCCTCGCGCCGCGAGGTCGCCTCCTTGCCGAGCGCCACGAGCGGGGTATCGACGAGCTTCGCGCACAGCACCTCCGCGTAAGCGATGGCCGCGAGGTTGATCGCGCGGCGCGCCTCGAGCGAGAGCCCGGGGAAGGCCGGCGCGGGCTCGTCGAGCACCCGCTGCGCCTCCTCGCGCGCCTCCGCGAGCGCTACGTCGGCGAGGGCCACCTCGGACTCGGCGGCGCGGATGCGCCGATCGAGCTCGCGGCGTTTGAAGTAGTGCCAGAAGCGCGTGAGACGGCTGCGCCGCTCGATGAGCTGGGCACGCTGATCCTGGGCCGCGGCAAGCTGCGTCTCCGCGCCCCGCAGGCGCGCCTCCACTTCCTGCCGCAGCGCGAACTGGCGGCGGTTGCACTCGGCGAGGTGCGCGCGCCGCTCGCGCTCCTCCTGCTGATTGGTGAGCTCGGTGACGAACTGCTCGATGAGCTCGCGGCCGCACTGCCACAAGGCGCGCAGCTGATAGAACACGAGCGCCGGGTAGGCGGTCTCGGCGAGCCCCAGACGCCCCTCCAGGGCGCCGAGCATCTCCTGCACGCGCGCGGTTGCGCCTTCTTGCTGCTTGATGCGGTCCTGCAGGCGATATACCTCGTCCTGCAGCTCGCTGTAGGCCTTCTTGAGCTCCGCACGGTTCTTGAAGAGCGCGTGCAGGCGCTCCTCGGGAATGGCCGCGGGCTCAGGCCGTGCGCTGACGCCGATCAGTTGGGAGAGCTGTGTCAGGGATCTCATGTGTGGTCAGCCGCCGGGCCACACACGCACACATCTCAGTCGAGAGCTCTCGTGGCCGGCGAGAAGCGATGTCCGCGCTCCACGCAGTACTCCAGCCACTTGTTTAGCATTACGTTGCGCGCCCAGCGCTGATCCAGTTCACGCTCCATCCGCGAGCGCAGCACGCGCAGCTCCGGGTGCTGGTGCGCGGCGGCCCACTCCTGCGCCTCGCACAGCCGTGCATCGTGATAGAGACGCACGCCCATGTCCGGATAGGCGAGTGCGGCGGAGTGCTGTGGCAGCAGATAGGTCAAATTCAGCGTGGTGGTGTACGGGGAGCGCTCGACCACGGTGAGAAGGAGATCACAATCGCCTGCCACCACCGAGCGGTGCCGTCCCGCGAGCGCCGTCACATCTCCGGCGAGCCAGCCGCAGCGGATGTAGTTGCTCTCGTACAGGCTCATCAGCGCGACGAAGCTGCGCGGTCGCGCGCGCCAGGAAACCGTGGTCAGCGAGTCATTCAACATCGCTCGACTATATCGCACGTTGCGCGTGGTGCAAGCCGTGGCGTGCGTCAATTTCCGTGCCATGCGCGCAGGAGAAAACGCGCGCTGCGCCGCAGAGATCGCGCTCGGCGCGCCGAGGCGCTAGGGCCGCAGCCTGCGCTCGATGCCGCTGTTGTTGATGATGCGGCTCGCGATCTCCTCGATCGAGCACTCGGTGGTGTCGATATAGGCGATGGCGTAGCGCTGGAAGAGCGCCTCCGCAGCGCGCAGCTCGTACTGCACCTGCTGCGCGGAAGCGTAACGGCTCTCCGGGCGGCGCTCGTGACGGATCTGTTGCAGACGCTCGGGACGAATCGTCAGTCCGTAGAGCTTGTCGCGATACGCCGCCAGTCGCGCAGGCAGCTCGCCGCTCTCGAGCTCCTCGTCCGTGAGCGGATAATTGCCTGCAAAGATGCCGTATTGCAGAGCCATGTACAGGCACGTCGGCGTCTTGCCCGAGCGCGATACGCCGATCAGCACCACGTCGGCGTGCTCGTAGTCTCCGCCCGCGCCGTCATCGTTTGCAAGCGAATAATTGGTTGCATTGATGCGCGTGGTGTAGGCAGCGAGATCGGCGATGCCGTGCGCGCGGCCGGCGCGATGCGTCGAGCGGGTGTCGAGCTCGCGCTCGAGCGGACCGACGAAGGCGGCGAAGAAATCCAGGAACAGCGCATTGCTGCCCATCACGATGTCGCGCAGCTCATCCTGCACCAGCGTGCTGAAGATGATCGGCCGCAGGCCCTCCTCGGCCGCTGCGGCATCGATCTTGCGCACGGCCTCGCGTGCCTTGTCAACGCTCGAGACAAATGGCAGAGTGACCGGGCGGAATTCGAGTCCCTCGAATTGCGTCAACAGACTGTGGCCCATGGTCTCAGCAGTGACGCCCGTCTGATCGGACACGAAGAATACGGTGCGGCGGCTCACGTTGGTCTCGCTTCCTACCAGGGCTGCGCACCGGCCAGTCTTCCACTGCCAAGATGCGAGAGCAACTGCGCTCGTCACCAAGCTCGGCTCGGGCATCATGCCACTCGCCTTGCGGCGGCGAGCCCACAGCGCGGTTTTCCCTCGCCGCTCGCCGCCTGCGGCGGCGGGTGCCTTCACGTGGCCGGGGAGCATGTGATGAACGACTACGTCATTGGCTTCGAGCAGCTGCGCATGACCGATGTGGAGAGCGTCGGCGGCAAGAACGCCTCGATCGGCGAGATGATCGGCTCGCTCGCCGCGCTCGGGGTGCACGTGCCGGGCGGCTTCGCCACCACCGCGCACGCCTATCGCGAGTTTCTCGCGCAGCGTGGTCTCGATGCGCGCATCCGCGATGCGCTCGCCGCGCTCGATGTCGATGATCTGCCGCGCCTGGCGGCGACCGGCGCGCAGATCCGCGGCTGGATTCTCGAGACCGCCTTTCAGGCGCCTTTCGAGCAGGCGCTGCTCGGGCAGTTCCGCGCCATGGCGGCCGGGCGCGACATCGCGGTGGCAGTGCGCTCCTCGGCGACCGCCGAGGATCTGCCGCAAGCCTCCTTCGCGGGACAGCAAGAGACATTCCTGAACGTGCGCGGAGAGGCTGCGATGCTGCGCGCCACGCACGAGGTGTTTGCATCGCTCTTCAACGACCGCGCCATCGCCTACCGCGCGCACCAGGGCTTCGATCACGGCGCCGTGGCGCTCTCGGCCGGCATCCAGCACATGGTGCGCAGCGATCTGGGCACCAGCGGCGTCATGTTCACCCTGGATACCGACTCGGGCTTTCGCGACGTGGTCTTCATCACCGCCTCCTACGGACTCGGGGAGACCGTGGTGCAGGGAGCCGTGAATCCCGATGAGTTCTATCTCTACAAGCCCGCGCTGCGCGCCGGGCGCCCGGCGGTGCTGCGCAGGAACATCGGCTCCAAGGCCATCAAGATGGTCTATGCGCCCGCAGGCGCCGCGGAGCGCGTCGTCACCGTGGAGGTGGCGCGCGCGGAGCGGCAGCGCTTCTGCATCGAGGATCGCGACCTCGTGACCCTTGCGCGCCAGGCGCTCATCATCGAGGAGCACTACGGACGCCCCATGGATATCGAGTGGGGCAAGGATGGCGCGAGCGGTGAGATCTTCATCCTGCAGGCGCGCCCGGAGACGGTGCAGAGCCGCGCGGGACGCGTCATCCAGCGCTTCGCGCTCAAGCGCCGCTCGGAGGTGCTCGTCAGCGGGCGCAGCATCGGCCAGAGGATCGGGGCGGGTCGGGCGCGCATCATCCGCCGCGTCGAGGAGATGCAGCGCGTGCAGCCCGGGGAGGTGCTGGTCGCCGATATGACCGACCCGGATTGGGAACCGGTGATGAAGCGCGCCGCCGCCATCGTCACCAACCGCGGCGGGCGCACCTGTCATGCCGCCATCATCGCCCGCGAGCTCGGCATACCGGCCGTGGTCGGCTGCACCGATGCCACCACGCGCCTGCGCGATGGCCAGGAGGTGACGGTCTCGTGCGCCGAGGGGGATACCGGCTACGTGTACGCGGGACGGCTCGAGATCGAGCAGCGCCAGATCGAGCTCGATCGCATGCCCGAGATTGCCGTGAAGATCATGATGAACGTCGGCAATCCCGACCGCGCATTCAACTTCGCCATGATTCCGCACCGTGGCGTGGGACTGGCGCGGCTCGAGTTCATCATCAACCGCATGATCGGCGTGCACCCGCGGGCCCTGCTCGAGTTCGCGCGCCTCGAGCCTGCCCTCAAGGAGCGCATCCAGGCGCAGATGGCGGGCTACGCCGATCCGGTCTCCTTCTACGTCGACAAGCTCACCGAAGGCATTGCGCAGATCGCCGCCGCCTTTGCGCCACAGCCGGTGATCGTGCGCCTCTCGGACTTCAAGTCCAACGAGTACGCCAATCTCATCGGCGGCAAGGGCTACGAGCCGAGCGAGGAGAATCCGATGCTGGGCTTTCGCGGCGCCGCACGCTACATCGACCCGAGCTTTCGACCGTGCTTCGAGCTCGAATGCCGCGCGCTCAAACGCGTGCGCGAGCAGATCGGCCTGACAAACGTGCAGGTGATGGTGCCCTTCGTGCGCACCGTGCAGGAGGGGCGGCAAGTGAGCGAGCTGCTCGCCAAGAACGGCCTGGTGCGCGGGGAGGCGGGGCTCAAGATCATCATGATGTGCGAGCTGCCGACCAACGCGCTGCTGGCCGAGCAGTACCTCGAGTACTTCGACGGCATGTCGATCGGCTCGAACGACATGACGCAGCTCACCCTGGGGCTCGATCGCGACTCGGCGCTCGTGGCCAGGTCCTTCGATGAGCGCGACGAGGCGGTGAAGGCGCTGCTGCAGATGGCGATCAAAGCGTGCCTCAAGCGCGGCAAGTACGTCGGCATCTGCGGCCAGGGACCCTCGGATCATCCCGAGCTCGCCCGCTGGCTCGTGGCCCAGGGCATCGAGAGCCTGTCGCTCAATCCGGATACGGTGGTGGAGACCTGGCTGTTTCTCGCGGGCGAGACGGCGAACTGACTACGCGTGGCCGGCGTAGGCCGGATGAATGAAATGCGCCCGGTAGTGACGCAGCTCGCGGATCGATTCGCGGATGTCCGCAAGCGCGAGGTGCGCCCCCTCCTTGGCGAAGTTCTGCGTCAACTGCGGCGCCCAGCGGCGCGCGAGCTCCTTGAGCGTGCTCACATCGAGATTGCGATAGTGGAAGAAGCGCTCGAGCTGCGGCATCTGGCGGGCGAGAAAGCGCCGATCCTGACACACGCTGTTGCCGCACATCGGGGAGCTTCCCGGCGTCACGAGCGGGGTGAGGAACTCGAGCGTGCGGCGCTCGGCCTCCGCGGTGCTGATGCGGCTGGCGCGCACCCGCTCCTTCAGCCCCGAGGCGCCGTGCTGACGCTGGTTCCAATCATCCATGCGCGCCAGCACCTCATCGGGCTGGTGGATGGCGAGCACCGGTCCCTCGGCGAGCACCGCCAGGTCCTTGTCGGTGACGATGGTGGCCATCTCGATGATCTCATCGGTGGCTGGCAACAGCCCCGTCATCTCGAGATCGATCCACACCAGAAGTTCGCCGCTCGGCATACTTGCGACCGATCATAGCAGAGGGCTCGCAATGGGGTTCGACGCCCAGGTGATCGCCGCCTACGGCCGCCAGCTGCTCGTGCGCGATGCCGGCGGCCGCGAGCTCATCGCGCGCCCCTTCGGGCGCAAGCTGCAGATCGTGTGCGGCGATCAGGTGCTGTGCGAGCCCGATACCGCGGCCGGGGAGCTGCACGTGCGCGAGGTGCGCGCGCGGCGCACGTGCCTGTATCGCACCAATCAACGCGGGGGCGCCGAGCCGGTGTGTGCGAATCTCTCGCTGCTCATCGTCACCCTCGCGCCCGTTCCGGAGCCCGACCCGTTTCTGATCGACCGCTACCTGTGCGCAGCGAGCTCGGGGGCGCTCGCCGCACTCCTGGTGCTCAACAAGTGTGAGCTGCCGCTGCCCGCGGCGCTGCGCGCGGAGCTCGGCAGTTACCGGCAATTGGGCTATCGCCTCATCGAGTGCTCGGTCAAGGAGGCAAGCGGTCTCGATGCGCTGCGCGCGGCCTGCACCGGGGTGGTGGCGGCGATCGTCGGCCAGTCCGGGGTCGGCAAGAGCTCGCTCATCGGCTGCCTCGCCCAGCCGGCGCAGATCGCAACCGCCGAGCTCGCCCGCTCGCAGGAGGGGCGCCACACCACGAGTGTCTCGCGGCTTTACGATCTCCCCGAGGGCGGTCAGCTCATCGACTCCCCGGGCGTGCGTGACTTCGCCCCCGCCCTCGAGTGGCTGACGCCCGGTAGCCTCGGCTTCATCGAGGTGGCCCGCGCGGCGCAGGGCTGCCGCTTCAAGGATTGCCGCCACGAGCGCGAGCCCGGGTGCGCCGTGCGCGCCGCGCTCGAGCGCGGCGAGATCAGCGCGCGCCGCTACGAGAGCTTTCGCCGTCTGCGCCGGCTCAGCGACACGTTGGGCGGTGGCCGCGGCGGCGGGCCGCGAGCACGCAGCTAGTCCCGCAGGCGCCTACAGCGCCTGACGCCCCGCGAGCGCATGGGCGAGCGTGCCGCCGTCGACGTACTCGAGCTCCCCGCCCATCGGCACGCCGTGCGCGATGCGGCTCGCTCGGATGCCCCGTCGCCGCGCGAGCTCGCTCAGGAAATGCGCCGTCGCCTCGCCCTCCACGGTGGGATTGGTGGCGAGAATCAGCTCCTGCACGCTGCCCTCGGCAAGCAGCCCCTCGAGCTCGCGCGCGCCGAGCTGCTCGGGACCGATGCCATCGAGCGGGGAGAGGTGTCCCATCAGCACGAAATACAGTCCGCGGTAACTGCCCGACTGCTCCACCGCCACCACATCCGCGGGGGACTCCACCACGCACAGGAGCGAGGCATCGCGCTGGGGCGCGGCGCACAGCGAGCACAGCTCCTCCTCGGTGAGCATGCGGCAGCGGCGGCAGCGACGCACGGCGGCGAGCGCACCGCCGAGCGCTTGGGCAAGACTGTGGGCACCCGGACGACCCTCCTGCAGCAGGTGAAAGGCCATGCGCTGGGCCGTCTTGGGCCCCACGCCCGGCAGCGTGCGCAGCGCCTCGATGAGACGCGTGAGCGCGGGGGAGAATTTCATAGGCTCAAAACGGCAGCTTCACTCCCGGAGGCAGCTGCATACCGGCCATGAGTCCGGCCATCTTCTCCTGCACCGCCGCTTCGACCTTGTGCACGGCATCGTTGAAGGCCGCGGTCAACAGATCCTCGAGCATGTCGCGGTCCTCGCCCGCGAGCACGCTCGGCTCGATCTGCACACGCTTCGCCTCGTGCCGGCCGTTGAGGGTCACCTTCACCATGCCGCCGCCGGATTCGCCCGTGACCTCGATGGTCCCGAGCTCCGACTGCGCCTTCTGCATGCGCTCCTGCATGGCCTGCGCCTGCTTCATCAGGTTGCCGAGATCGCGCCTCATCAGTCCTCTTCCTCCTCAAGCTCATTTCGAGGGTCGCACCGAGTCGGGCAGCAGCGTGGCGCCGAAGCGCTCCTGCAGCACGCGCACCGTGGGGTCGGTGGCGAGAGCCTGACGGGCCGCCTCGAGCTCCGCAAGAGAGGCACGCTGCTCGGCCTGCGCGGGAGTCTCGAGGGGCACCTCGGCGATCACGAACTCGAGACGCACCGGCTCACCATAATGCCGGGACAAGGCCTGCGCGAGCTTCTCCTCGAGCGCTCGCGTGCGCACGGCGGCATTGCGCGGATCGAGCCCGAGGCGCACGACGGCACCCTGGCGCCCGAGCAGGGCGCAGTGGTTGGCGAGCTGGCGCGCAGCGCCTGCCAGATCGAGCTGCCCGAGAATCGCCCGCCAGGCCTCGCTCCCGGGTACGTTGCCGGGGGCCGGCGCGGAGGCATCCGTCCCCACCGCCACGGCAGGCTCCGGGATTGGCCCTGCCACGGCGGGGGCTGCCGAGGGCTGCCCGCGTGCGCTCGGGGCCGCCGGGGGCTCCCTCGTCCCCGGCCGCTCCCGCTGTACGCCACGCTCGGCGCTCGCGGGGCGAAACGCCGCCATCCGCAGCAGCGTCATCTCGAAGCCGGTGCGCGGGTCCGGAGCGAGCGGCAAGTCGCGTCGGCCGAGGATCGCGATCTGGTAGTACAGCTGCACGTCCTCGGGTGCCATCTCGCGCGCGAGCTGCTCGATGAGCTCCGGGGCGTAGAGCTCATCGCCGGCGTAGTCGCTCACGACCTGCTTGAGCGCCACCCGCGTGAGCAGGCCGGCGAGCTCATCGAGCAGCTGAGCGTAGTCGGGTGAGAACTCCTCGAGCTGCTGCACGCAGCGCAGGAGCGCCGCCGGGTCGGCACCGGCGAGCTGCCGGACGACGCCTACCACGTGATCGCGTGCCACGGTGCCGAGCATGGCGCGGGCGTCGGCCTCGGTGACCCGCCCGCCGCCGAAGGCGAGCAGCTGATCGAGCAGCGAGAGCGCATCGCGCACGCTGCCATCGGCCGCCTGGGCGATGAGACGCACGGCGGCCGGCTCGAAGCCGATGCCCTCGCCCTCCAGGATCTGCTTCATGCGCTCGTTGAGCAGTGTGAGGGGCATGCGCTTGAGATTGAACTGCAGGCAGCGGCTGAGCACCGTCGGGGGCAGCTTCTGCGGATCGGTCGTCGCCAGCAGGAACTTCACGTGCGGCGGGGGCTCCTCGAGCGTCTTCAGCAGCGCGTTGAAGGAGCTGGTCGAGAGCATGTGCACCTCGTCGATGAGGTACACCTTGTAGCGGCCGCGGGTAGGCGCGTACTGCACGTTATCGAGCAGCTCGCGGGTGTCATCGACCTTGGTGCGTGAGGCGGCATCGACCTCGATCAGGTCGACGAAGCGACCGCCATCGATCTCGCGGCAGCTCGCACATTCCCCGCAGGGCTCGGCGCTCACGCCGCGCTCGCAGTTCAGGCACTTGGCGAGGATGCGCGCGATGGTGGTCTTGCCCACGCCCCGCGTTCCGGTGAACAGGAACGCATGGTGCACGCGGTCGGCGTCGAGCGCGTTCGTCAGGGCGCGCCGCACATGCTCCTGGCCGATCATCTCGCTGAAGCGTCTGGGTCGCCACTTGCGCGCGAGCGCAACGTAACTCATCTGGCCTCCGGGGCTGCCGTGGGGGAGGTAGTCCGCACCAGCCGTGCTCCGGCACCCGACGTCGCCGCTGCCGCTGCTCCCTTCCGGGCCTGACGGGATTCACGACTGGTCGTCGCGGAGTAACCGGTGCGGACCACCATGGAAAACTGGCGGAGAGGGTGGGATTCGAACCCACGAACACCCGTGAAGATGTTACTGGAATTCCAGTCCAGCGCCTTCGACCGCTCGGCCACCTCTCCGATCAGGCGCTCAGCGGGCTGAAGCTCGGGATCGGCCGCAGGCCGAGCCGCCCTGCCGGCGCGCCGGCATGATACTACAGCGGGGCGGCTCAGCCCGCCGCGCCGGTGGCACGCCCGGCACCGGGCACCGCAAAGGACGGCGGCACATCGAGGCAGGGGTCGGTCGGCTTGCGCGGCGGGGGAACCGGCTCGTTGTAGGCCGGGATCTTGAGCGCCGCGTGCGTATCGGGGCGATCGATGCCCGGGGGCACCTTGATCGGCGCGCTGCTCGTGGCATTGGTGTAGACCTGCGGCTTGTTGCAGCTGTTGGCGAGCTTCCTGAAATGCTGACAGCCCACGAGCGGCAGCAGCGCAAGGCTCAGCAAGGCAAGACGGATGAGCATGGTGCGACGACGATCCTCCACGGACATCAGGTGCAAAACACGAGCTACAGCAGCCCCGCACGGCGCAGGGCTTCGGTGACGGCAGCGTGGTGCTCGGGCGAGAGCACCGTGAGCGGCAGCCGAATCGCCTCGCCGATGCGCCCGAGGCGCGCCAGAGCCCACTTGACGGGTATCGGATTCGGTTCGATGAACAGCGCCCGGTGCAGGCTCTCGAGCGTGGCATCGATGCGCTCGGCCTGGGCGCGATCGCCGCGCCCGGCCGCTGCCATCAGCTCCGCCATGGCGGCCGGCGCCACGTTGGCGGTGACCGAGATGACCCCCTGGGCGCCCGCGAGCACGGCCTCGCGCGCAGTCGCATCGTCCCCGCTCAGCACCGCGAACGGCGCGGGACACAGCGCGCGCAGCTCGCGGATACGCTCGATGCGCGGCACCGCCTCCTTGATACCGACGATCTGGGGCAGCGCGGCCATCCGCGCCACCGTGTGCGGCAGCAGGTCGACTGCGGTGCGCGCGGGGACGTTGTAGGCGATGATGGGCACCCGCGCCGCCGCCGCCGCGGCGGCAAAGTGCTGGTAGAGCCCTTCCTGCGTCGGCTTGTTGTAGGCCGGGGTGACGATGAGCAGTCCCTGAATCGGCAGCTGCGAGAGCGCCCGCACCCGTTGCACCGTGCGGGAAGTGGCGCTGGTCCCGCAGCCGGCGATCACCGCAATGCGACCGCGCGACTGTGCGCAGGCGCGCTGCACCAGCGTCGTGAGCTCCTCCGTGCCGAGCGTCGCGGACTCCCCGGTGGTGCCCCCGACGACGATCCCGGCCGTGCCACTTTGCAGGTGCCAGTCGATGAGCCGCGCGAACGCCTCGAGGTCGAGCGTGCCATCGGCACGCATGGGGGTCACGACGGCGACGAGGCTGCCTGAGAAGCTGCTGCTCATGGGTAAGCGCGGCATGGTACGAGCCGGTGCTCGACCTAGGCAAGCGTGACCGGCGCCACCCCTCGCACGGTCGCCAGCCGCGGCAGCTCCCGGTAAACTGCGGCGCGAGGAAGGAGAACGGCCTCGCAGATGAAGCAACACCTCGCTGTTTCAGCGATTGGCAGCGACCGCACCGGGATGGTCCACGAGCTCACCCGGGTCATTACCGAGTGCGGGGGAAACATCAGCGAGAGCCGCATGGCCAACCTCGGCTCGGAGTTCGCCATGCTGCTGCTCGTGAGCGGCAACTGGCACGCGCTTGCGAAACTGGAGACCGAGCTCAAGCGCCTGGCCGAGACCGGCAACCTGAGCGTGCACCTGCGCCGCACCGAGCCGCGCACGGCCCGCACGGACATGCTGCCCTACTCGATCGACGTGGTGTGCCTCGATCAGACGGGCATCGTCTCGGGGCTGTCGGGCTTCTTCGCCAGCCGCGGCATCGACATCGCCGAGGTGTCGACCCGCAGCTATCCGGCGGCACACACCGGTGCGCCGATGTTCTCGGTGCAGATGATCGTCAACGTGCCGAGCCGCATCCACATCGCGCACCTGCGCGAGGAGTTCATGGAGTTCTGCGATTCGCTCAACCTCGATGCGATTCTCGAACCCGTAAAATCGTGACGGTCGCCCTGGGACGCAAGCTCCCGGCCTTCACGCTGCCCGACAGCGGCGCGAGGAGCTGGAAATCCACGGCCACCCGTGGCCGCAAGCTCGTGATCTATTTCTACCCCAAGGACATGACGAGCGGCTGCACGCTCGAGAGCCAGCGCTTTCGCGATCTGTACGCGGCCTTCCGCCGTGCCGACACCGAGATCGTGGGCATCTCGCGCGATGGCAGCGCCTCGCACGCGAAGTTCCGGCACAAGGAGCAGCTGCCCTTCGAGCTGCTGGCCGACGAGGACGAGAAGGTGTGCCGGCTGTTCGACGTGATCCGTGAGAAGAGCCTGTACGGGCGCAAGTTCATGGGCATCGAGAGGAGCACCTTCCTCATCGACGCCGCGGGCGTGGTGCGCCGGGAGTGGCGCAAGGTGAAGGTGCCCGGACACGTGGAGGAAGTACTTGAAGCGGCGAAGTCTCTCTGAATCTGGCGCTGCGCCCGGGGCAGCGAGCACGGGTGCCGACAGCAGTGCGCAGCGCGCGCCGGCCTCGGGTGCCGAGGTGCACCGGCGGCTGTTCGTGCTCGACACCAACGTGCTGATGCACGATCCGACGGCGATATTTCGCTTCGAGGAGCACGATATCTATCTGCCGATGGTGGTGCTCGAGGAGCTCGATGCGCACAAGAAGGGGCTCTCGGAGGCCTCGCGCAACGTGCGCCAGGTGAGCCGCTTCCTCGATGACATGATGCGCGATGCCACCAAGGAGGAGATCGATCGCGGCCTCACTCTGCCCTCGGGCTTCTCGGGCAATCACGGCAAGAAGCCCTCGAGCGGGCGGCTGTACTTTCAGACGCGCCAGCTGAGCAGCGCTCTGCCGGAGAGCCTCCCCGGCCAGGGCACCGACAACGAGATCCTGGCGCAGACGCTCGCGCTGCAGCGCGAGGACCCGACCGCTCGGGTCACGCTCGTCTCCAAGGACATCAACCTGCGCATCAAGGCAGCCGTGCTCGGCGTGCACGCCGAGGACTACTACAGCGACAAGACCCTCGAGGACAGCGACGTGCTGTACTCGGGGATGGCGGCGCTGCCCGCGGATTTCTGGGAGCGGCACGGCAAGGACATGCGCTCCTGGAAGGAGACCGACCGGACCTTCTACGAGATCAGCGGACCCGCCACGCACGACTGGCACCCCAATGGGGGGGTCTACGAGGAAGCCGCTCAGGGGATCGAGGGGATCGTGCGGCGCATCACGGGTGAATCGGCGGTCATCGAGCTCACCCGGGATTACCGGCACGAGCGGCACAACATCTGGGGGATCACCGCGCGCAACCGCGAGCAGAACTTCGCGCTCAATCTGTTGATGGACCCGGAGATCGACTTCGTCACGGTGCTCGGCCCCGCCGGTACCGGCAAGACCCTGCTCGCGCTCGCGGCAGGCCTCGCGCAGACCCTCGATACCAAGCGCTTCGTCGAGATCATCATGACTCGCGTGACCATCCCCCTGGGTGAGGACATCGGCTTTCTGCCGGGCACCGAGGAGGAAAAGATGGAGCCCTGGATGGGGGCTCTCATGGACAACCTCGAGGTGCTCACGCAGAGCCAGGAGGGGGGCAACTGGGGTCGCGCGGCCACGAACGATCTGCTGCGCAACCGCATCAAGATCCGCTCGCTCAACTTCATGCGCGGGCGGACCTTCCTGAACCGCTACATCATCCTCGATGAGGCGCAGAACCTGACGCCCAAGCAGATGAAGGCTCTCATCACCCGCGCGGGCCCCGGCACCAAGCTCGCCTGCCTGGGCAACGTCGCGCAGATCGATACACCCTATCTCACCGAGACGACCTCCGGCATTACTTATGCGGTCAACCGATTTCGTGGGTGGCCACACTCCGGGCATGTTACCCTCGTGCGGGGTGAGCGCTCCCGGCTCGCCGATTACGCCTCGGACATGTTGTAAGGTTCCGTTACGATTGGGATTTTATCCAAGCTGCGGAAACTTGCCGTGTCTGCGGAAGTCCAACTCGCAGCCTCCCCTGCACGCTGCAGCTGACGCATGAGCTTGTTCCGGCACACCCTGACCCGCCAGCTGCTCGTCTGGCTGAGCATCGGCACGCTGCAGCTGGGCTCGGTCACCGCATTCGCCCAGGCCGAGTGGGACCTGCCGGACATCGGCAATCCGGCCGGCTCGATC
>DATJSR010000001.1:0-32660 GCA_035504015.1 Steroidobacteraceae bacterium | reverse complement strand
TGCGCCGCGATGGGTGCCACACTCCGTGCGACCGGCTCGCAGAGGCAGCATGGCGCGCCGCTCGCCTGGCGTCGCGCGGCGACAGTGCCCGGGCGTTGCGTAAAATCGCCGCAGCGGCAGCGCTTGCGCTCGCGGGGCGTTGGGCCCCGCGAGCGCCCGAGTGCGAGCTTGGCGCTCGCGGAGGAGCCGCAGATTGCTCAGGCCGCTTCGATCTTGATGCGCCGGGCTTCGGGCTTGGGCTGCTTCGGAATCACCACCTCGAGCACGCCGTTCAGCTGCGTGGCCGTGATGGCATCGGTCTGCACCGACTCGGGCAGCTCGAAGCGGCGCAGGAAGTGGCCAGCGGCGCTCTCGCGACGGGCGAAGCGAGCGGAGTCGCTGCTCGCGAAGCGCCGCTCACCGCGCAACGTGAGCACGCCCTGCTCCGCGGTGATCTCGATGTCCGCGACATCGACACCGGGTAGATCGGCACGCACGACGAAACGATCGGCCGTCTCGCGCACGTCCACGGCAGGCAACCACGCGATGTGCCGCGCCGCTGCACGCTCCGGCGTGGTCTCGCGCTGCGCGGCGGTGGCCTGCGGGTTGCTGCTCTCTGGGGTGCCGCTCTGCGCGCTGCCGGTTTGCAGTGCGTTGTTGGCCTGCGATGCATTGTCGGCCTGTGCCGTCTCCGACCGAGGTGCATCGCTCGCAGCGCGGTCGCTCTGCAGGGCGCGCCCGGCGAGGCTCGCGGCGGGCACGAAGCTCACGTGCCAGCGTCGAGCGAGTGTCCAGGGTCTGTAGGTCAGAAAGGTCATGGCTCCTCCATCGAAGGGCTGATGAAATTGGGGATCGGTTGAGCCTCGATCTTGGGCTTTCACGTCGGCTTTCAAGTGTCAAGGGGCACGCAATTTGAATGCGACAGAGCGGTCGGCGGACGGTGCAGAAGTGGTGGAGCAGCCTGTGGATAGGGTGTAGAGGGCTTGAGTACATCCTGTTCAGGACCGACACAAGATGTTGAGGGCCGGTTTACAGCGTGTACTTGGCCTGAGGGCAAGAATTTTTATGCTCAATAGCGGCGGTGAGTTTTATAACTCATTGTTTTTACTTGTGAATATTTGACGATTTTGAGCATCAATCAAATCTTGACGGTTATGTTGCACGTCATTAGGCTCTTTTCCCCGACACAAGATCTTGTGTCGCGCAAGGCGATCAAGATCGAAGCGCTCGGGGGAGGATTCACGCAGGAGGCGGTCCGTTTCGGCCCGCCGCATTACCGGATCGGACTCGCCGCCCGTCGGCGGCAGCCTCCGGTTTTTCCGTGAAATCCGCGGACGGTGGGGTAATAACGGAGCGTCCGAACGATTCATGAATACCGTCGTCAAGATCGATCCGCGGGACATCGGGACCATCCCGTTCCAGGAAGCGTCGCTCGACATCTGGGACAAGAAATACCGTCTGACGGCGAAGGACGGCACGCCCATCGACAAGACGATGGACGACACCTACAAGCGCGTCGCACGCGCGCTGGCCGATGTCGAGCTGCCCGAGGTGCGCGATCACTGGTACGAGCGCTTCCTCTGGTCGCTGCGCCGCGGCGCCATTCCGGCCGGGCGCGTCACCTCCAACGCCGGGGCGCTCGAGCACAAGCCGGCCACGTCGACCATCAACTGCACGGTCTCGGGCACCATCCGCGACTCCATGGACAACATCCTGAGCAAGGTCCATGAGGCGGGTCTGACGCTCAAGTCGGGCGCTGGAATCGGCTATTGCTTCTCCACGCTGCGGCCCCGCGGGGCGTACGTCACCGGCGCCGGCGCGCACACCTCCGGGCCGCTCTCGTTCATGGATATCTTCGACCGGATGTGCTTCACGATCTCCTCGGCGGGTGGGCGGCGTGGCGCGCAGATGGGCACCTTCGATGTGGGCCATCCGGATGTCATGGAGTTCATCCGCGCCAAGCGGGAGAACGGGCGCCTGCGCCAGTTCAATCTCTCGCTCCTCATCACCGATGAGTTCATCAAGGCCGTGCGCGAGGATCGCGAATGGCGGCTCGCCTTCCCGGTCACGCGGCACGAGTACGAGACCGAGCGACCCGATCTCAACGATGCGAGCAAGTTTCTCTGGCGCGAGTGGGAGGTGCACGACGGCTACGTCGTGAACGACGAGGGTCTCGTCGCCTGCCGCATCTACAAGACGCTGCCGGCGCGGCGCATGTGGGACGTCATCATGACCTCCACGTACGACTTCGCCGAGCCCGGCTTCATTCTCATCGACCGCGTCAACGAGATGAACAACAACTGGTGGTGCGAGAACATTCGCGCGACCAACCCTTGCGTGACCGCCGACACCTGGGTGCAGACCGGTGAGGGTCCGCGCCACGTGCGTGAGCTCATCGGCCGGCCCTTCGCGGCGCGGGTCGACGGCCAGGATCATCTCAGTGGCCCGGAAGGCTTCTTTCTCACCGCGCGCAAGCCCGTCGTGCGCCTGCAGACGACGGAAGGCTACGCGCTGCGCCTCACGGCCGATCACCGCGTGCGACGCGTCACGACGCTCACGCGCTGGACGACCGAGACCGAGTGGTGCGAGGCCGGCGAGCTGCGCGCGGGCGATCAGCTGCTGCTCAATGATCATGGCGCGCGCAACGCGTGGAGCGGCGCGCATACCGCCGAGGAGGGCTACCTCATCGGTCTGCTGATGGGCGATGGTACGCTCAAGGCGGAAACGGCCGTGCTCTCCGTATGGGGGGCCGCGGCGCAGGCGAATGGCGTCCCCGGCGGTGTCACGCCTGGCACACGAGCGGTGATGGATCACGCGCTCGCCGCCGCGCGGACACTCGCCTATCGCTATCGCTGCGATTTCACCGGCTGGCATGCCGTGAGTGGCCGGGGCGAATGCCGCATGACCCTGAAGCCGCTGAAGATGCTGGCGCAGAGGCTGGGTCTCGATGCCGGCAAGCCGATCACGCCGGCGATGGAGCGGGCCTCGAGCGAGTTCTATCGCGGGTTCCTGCGCGGCTTCTTCGATACGGACGGCTCGGTGCAGGGCTGCCAGGAGAAGGGCGTGAGCGTGCGCCTCGCGCAATCCGATCTGCCACGCCTCGAGGCCATGCAGCGCATGCTGCTGCGCCTCGGCATCGTCTCGCGCCTGTATCGCAACCGCCGCTCCGCTGGCGCCAGCGTTTTGCCCGACGGCAAGGGCGGTGTGCGCGCCTATCGTAC
Organism: Steroidobacteraceae bacterium; assembly: GCA_035504015.1. Classification (GTDB taxonomy): domain Bacteria; phylum Pseudomonadota; class Gammaproteobacteria; order Steroidobacterales; family Steroidobacteraceae; genus JASHUC01. The sequence continues at coordinate 29,460 of DATJSR010000001.1, read as the reverse complement.
GGCGCCCCAGCACGAGCTGGTGGTGAGTGGTGAGAACATCGCGCGCTTTGCCGCGCAGATCGGCTTCACCGACAGCGACAAACAGGCGCACCTCGAGCGGCTGCTCGCGCGCTACCGGCGCGCGCGCAACGCCGAGCGCTTCATCGCGCGTGTCGACAGCGTCGTCGCCGACGGCACCGAGGACGTGTACGACGCACGGATTCCGGGGATCAACACCTTCGATGCCAACGGCTTCCATGCCCACAACTGTGGTGAGCAGGCCTTGCCCGAGTACGGCGCCTGCCTGCTGGGCTCGGTGAATCTCACGCAGTTCGTGCGCAACCCCTTCACCGACTACGCATCGTTCGACTGGGCGGAGTATCGCGACGTCGTCAAGGTCTTCACGCGCATGCTCGACAACGTGGTCGAGGTGAATGGCCTGCCGCTCGAGCGGCAGCGAGAGGAGATCCTGCGCAAGCGCCGCCACGGCATGGGCTTTCTCGGCCTCGGCAGCGCCATGACGCTGCTGCGGCTGAAATACGGCTCGCCGGAATCGGTGAAGTTCACCGAGGATGTCTCGCGCGAGATGGCGGTCGCGGGCTGGGAGGCGGCCCTCGAGCTCGCCCGCGAGAAAGGGCCCGCGCCCATCATGAACGATGAGTTCACCGTCACCCGGGAGATGCTGCGCAAGCGTCCCGAGATGGCGCGCGATGGCTGGAAGCCGGGCGCCAAGATCGCCGGGCGGCTGCTGCACGCGAAGTACAGCCGCTACATGCAGCGCATCGCACAGGTCGCCCCGGAGCTGGTGCACGAGCTGGCCGAGACGGGCGCGCGTTTCACGCATCACACCTCGATCGCGCCGACCGGCACCATCTCGCTGTCGCTCGCGAACAACGCCTCGAACGGCATCGAGCCGTCCTTCGCGCATCACTACTTCCGCAACGTGATCCGCCCGGGCAAGAAGACCAAGGAAAAGGTCGACGTGTACTCCTTCGAGCTGCTTGCCTATCGCGAGCTGGTGAACCCGAGCGCGACACACGACGGGACGCGCGAGAGCGACAAGCTGCCCGACTACTTCATTGCCTCCGAGCACATCACGCCGCAGCAGCACGTCGATGTGCAGGCAGCGGCGCAGAAATGGGTCGACTCCTCGATCTCGAAGACGGCGAACGTGCCCACGGACTTCCCCTTCGAGCGCTTCAAGGACATCTACCTTTACGCGCACGAGCAGGGGCTCAAGGGCTGCACCACCTTTCGCTTCAATCCGGAGGCCTTCCAGGGCGTGCTCGTGAAGGAGCAGGACCTGAAGAACACGACCTACCGCTTCACGCTCGCGGACGGCACGGTGGTGGAAGCGCGCGGCGACGAGGAGATCGAGTACGACGGTGAGACGCACACGGCAGCGAATCTCTTCGATGCCATGCGCGATGGCTATTACGGACGTTTCTAGAGACAACAGCCATGGCAATCAAGATCGAGAAGAAGATCGTGAAGTACGAGGTGCTCAAGCCCGCGGCGGCAGCGGCGAAACCGGCGGAGGACTCCGCCGCCAATGCCGGCGAGCAGCTCACGCGGGACCGCAACGGCCGCACCGCCAAGGTCATCCGCATGCACGAGAAGGTCGAGCGGCCGGAAGTGCTGATCGGCTCGACCTACAAGATCAAGACGCCGATCTCCGATCACGCGATGTACGTGACCATCAACGACATCGTGCTCAACGAGGGCACCGAGTACGAGCAGCGCCGCCCCTTCGAGATCTTCATCAACTCGAAGAATCTGGATCACTTCCAGTGGATCGTCGCGCTCACCCGCATCATCTCGGCAGTGTTCCGCAAGGGCGGCGACGTCACTTTCCTGGTGGATGAGCTCAAGGCCGTCTTCGATCCGCGCGGTGGCTACTGGCAGCCCGGCGGCAAGTTCATGCCCTCGATCATCGCCGAGCTCGGCCATGTGATCGAGCGGCATCTGCAATCGATCGGCCTCATACGCAAGAACCAGCTCGATGAGCATCAGCGCAAGCTGGTGGAGGAGAAGCGCGCCGAGTACGAGGCGCGGGCGAAGCAGACCGATGCGTTTGCGAAGACGCACTTCCCGGAAGGGGCGCAGCTGTGCGCCAAGTGCAGCACCGCGGCGGTGATCATGATGGACGGGTGCATGACCTGCCTCAACTGCGGCGACTCGAAGTGCGGCTGAGGGTGCACGACAGGCACATGGATGTGGCCGAGCTTTGTTTAAGGGGAGGAAGAAGCTAGGGGACGAGAGAGACCAATCGGCAGACTCGACTGGCGCGCCGGTACCGGGCACTCCCCGCCGGGTCCCTCAATGACCAGGGACGACCGGGCGCTCTATAAGGCAGCCCCCCGTGGCTGCCTTTTTTTCCGCGGGCAGAAAAAAGCCCCGCGAGGGCGGGGCTGATCGGTCGCTTGCTTGCTGTGGAGGAGTATCTTCTAGTTGTTATCCGGTACCGGCGGCGCGCACCTTCCTGCGCCGGCCACCGCGAATTCCTGGTTGTACTGCCCTAGCCTTCTTCCCCGGTCGAGGCCACCGCGAACGGCAGCGCTGGTGATATATAAGCAACACGCATGCCAGCCCGCGTCGGACCCCCTGGAATGCGACATGTTGTATCTGCGACGTGGTTCAACTGTGACCGGCTGCTCCGTGTGCGAGCGTTGTCGGCTCAGGAGGCCGGCTCAACCTCCACGGAGCGGCGTTGCGGTGCAGCGCATTGTCAAGCGCACCGACGTTCCTTCACGCTATCGGATGAGGCTCGCCGGTGTGGCGGATGCAACTCATTGAATTGCGAATGAACATGCTCGAGCGAGGGGTGTAAATGCCGTCGACAGCAAGTCCGCAGCCCCGGGGCCGTGGGAGCCGCCTGCGCAAGCTCGCGGGTGCACTGCTCTGCGCGCTCTGGACGTGGAGCGCGTTGCTGGCGGCCGCTGCCCCGGCGCGCGCCGCGGACACCGATTTCCCGCGGCCGCCGGCTCTCGAGCGCGACGTGCACTTCTGGGTGCGGGTCTACAGCGAGATCACCACCAACGCGGGCTTCCTGCACGATGAGTACAACCTCGGCGTCGTCTACGCCACGTTGCACTTCCAGCCCAACACCGGCTCGCGCGAGCGCGAGCTGCTGGTCGAGGATGCACGCGATCGCATCACCTCGGCGCTCAAGCGCATCGCCACCGCCACCGGGCCGCTCTCGCCGGAGGACCAGCGCATCCGCGACCTCTGGGGCGAGGAAGGCACGCCGCTGCGGCTGCTCGAGGCGACCAACCACATCCGCTTCCAGCTGGGCCAGGCCGATCGCTTCCGCGCCGGTCTCGCGCGCTCGGGGCAATGGGAGGCGCACATCGCCGAGACGCTCGCGCGGCTCGGTCTGCCCCCCGAGCTCGCGGTGCTGCCGCACGTCGAGTCCTCGTTCAATCCGCATGCCTACTCCAAGGTCGGTGCGGCGGGACTGTGGCAGTTCATGCGCTCGACCGGTCGGCGCTACATGCGCATCGATGCCTCCGTCGATGACCGGCTCGACCCGTTTCGCGCGACGGAGGCAGCCGCGCAGCTGCTCGCCTTCAATTACCGCCTGCTCGGTACCTGGCCGCTCGCGCTGACCGCCTACAACCACGGGGCCGCCGGCATGCGGCGCGCGAAGGACCAGGTCGGCACCGACGACATCGCGCAGATCGTGCGCAACTACAAGAGTCCGTCTTTCGGCTTCGCTTCGCGCAATTTCTACGTCTCCTTCCTTGCGGCACTCGAGATCGACCGCCATCCGGAGAAGTACTTCGGCACGATCGAGCGGGCGCCGGAGGCGCGCTTCCAGGAGGTGGCGCTGCCGGCGCGCACTTCCGCGGCGGCCATCGAGCATGAGCTGCGGATCGATCGCGAAGCGCTGCACGAGCTCAATCCTGCTCTGCGTCCGGCGATCTGGAAGGGGCGCAGGCCGATCCCGGGCGGCTATCGGCTGCGCGTGCCGCTCGATGATGGCGAGTGGAAGCCGCAGCTCGTGGCGCGTCGTCTGGGCGTGTCGAGTGCCGCGATCGTTGCCCAGGAGGATCACTCGCGGCACCGCGTGGTGCCGGGTGAAACCCTCGCAAGTCTCGCCGAGGAGTACGGCGTCAGCATCTCCACGCTCGCCGATCTCAACGGCCTGCGGCCGCGTGCGCGTCTGCACGTGGGCACCTACGTGCGCCTGCCGCCCGAGGCGGCGCAGGCGGTGCGTGTGGCCGCGCGCGGCCCCGCCCCCGGCTCGGGGGCGGTGGCGAGCACCGTGTCCGCGGCCGCTCCGAGCGCGCCAAGCTCGACGAGTGGGCCGGTGCTCGCGTCGATTGCCACTCCGGGATCCTCGATCACGACCCCGGCATCATCGCTCGCGCCGGCCGCCGCCGTAACGACAGGCTTGCCCGGGTCGTCGGGCCCAGCCACCGATGGCCAGCCGGTTGCGGGCGCTGCCGGTGCGGCTGCGGGCGCTGCCGGTGCGGCTGCTGCCGCGAGCGCCTCATCGACAGCCTCCGGTGCCGCGGGAAGCGGCACGGCATTCACGGAGGAGCCGCGTTTGTACGTGGTGCAGAACGATGAATCGCTCGCCGACATCGCTGCCGAGACGGGCATTCCCGAGGCCGAGCTGCTCGCGATCAATCATCTTCCCGACGGTGATTACCTCTTCCAAGGTCAGCAGCTGCTGCTCGCCGAGAACAGCGCGGGCGGTGATCTCGACGAGTCGGGCGCCGGCGGCGCCGCCAGCGCGAGCAGCGCCCCGCCGGCCGCGGGGGGTGTCTCCGCCGAGGTTGCGCAACGCGAGAGCGCGGAGGATGCGGCCGCTGTCGCCGAGGCCGCCAAGCCTGCTGCCAAGGCGCAGCCGGTCTCCGCGGCGCAAGAGGAGGCGCTCGGACCGGCGCTCGGCCCCACCGCCGTAACCACCACCGACACCACCGATCCCAACGACTACTCGGTCGCACGAGAAGGCACGATCGTCGTCGCCGCCGCCGAAACCCTCGGTCACTATGCCGAGTGGCTCGACGTCTCAGCCACGCGATTGCGTTTGCTCAATCACCTGCACCATGGTCGCACCGTGCTCATGGGCCACCGTGTGCGGCTCGACTTCTCCCATGTCACACGCGACGCCTTCGAGGCGAAGCGGCGCGAGTATCATCGCAACCTCGAGGCGAGCTACTTTGCCGCCCATCGCATCACCGGCACCCAGATCTACGTGGCACGGCGGGGCGACTCGCTGTGGACGGTGACCCAGCACTACAAGACCCTGCCCGTGTGGCTGCTGCAGCAGTACAACCCCGACGTCGACTTCAGCGCGATGCGTCCGGGCACGCAGGTCGTGGTGCCGAGCGTGCAGGACGTGGTGAGCGCGGGGAGCTAGCTCATTGTCCCGAGGTGTCGCGCGCGGCGAAGGCACCGATGGCAGGCAGCTCGCCCGCCTGGGCATCGAAGCGCTCGGTGACACCGCTGGTGAGTCGATCCTCGACGCCGACCCGCGTGGCGGAGGACAGGCAGCGCAGCGCCGAGCCATCGAGCGGGAAGTACCACTGCCGGCTCCAGGGCGCGGGGGGCTGGTAGGGAGGGCGCGTGAGACCGAGCTTGTTCAGATCGGGTGCCGCATTCTCGAGCTCCAGCGGGCGGCCATCGCACAGCACGCTCACTGCCGAGATCACCCCGTTGTCCTGCGGGACGGATACCCACAGGAATCGCTGCCGCGCCCCCATGCGGTCGATGACGAACGGCCCGAGGTACGCGAACGGGTCGCGTTGCGTGCCACGGCTCTCCTCGGTGACGAGCTCGAGCGGGCGCGACAGCGCGATGGCGGTCGTGCCGGTCACCGGATCGAGGTTCTCGCGCACCCCCGGCGCGTGCGTCGTGTCGCAGCCGGCATCCAGCACCGCGGCGCCCAGCACCGCGGCGCCCAGCATCGCGGCGCCGAGCCCGAGCGCACCGGTAAATGTGCGGCCCAAAGGGGCGATGTGCCTCATACGGCATTATAAGCATCGGGCGTGCGCCGCAGTTCCCGCCGAGCTTGTGATCCGTGCCGCGCGCGGCAGCCGCGCGCGTTCGTACAATCCGTGCGTGCGCCCGTATAATCAGCCGCATCGACCATGAGCTTCGAGCCCGTTCACAGATCAACGGATTGGCATGCCGTGCGGCCTGATCCCACCCTCCGCGCGCCGGGGGCTCGAGGGTTCATGCGTCACGGCGTAGCGCTCCTCGGGGTGCTCGCACTGCTCGGCGCTGGAGCACGGGCCGCGGACTCCCTGACGCAGAAGACCCAGCCCGTCTCGCTGCAGAGCGCGCGTCCAGCGAGCACCCGACTGGGCGAATCGCTGCCGCTGGCCGATCATCTGGTGGTGCGCAAGGCCGAGCGGCGCCTGTATCTCATGCGGGGCGACTCGGTGCTGCGCTCCTATCGCATCGCGCTCGGCCTCAATCCGATCGGCCAGAAGGAGCGCTCGGGGGACTATCGGACGCCCGAGGGGCACTATTACCTCACGCGTCGCAACCCGCGCAGCGACTACTTCCTCTCGATCCAGGTCTCCTACCCGAATGAGGAGGATATGCGGCGTGCGCGGCGGCACCGCTGGGACGCGGGTGGGGCGATCATGATCCACGGGCTGCCCAACCAGCTGAGCCGCTCCCCGGAGTACTACGAGCGCACCGACTGGACCGACGGCTGCATCGCGCTCTCCAACTCCGACATGCTCGAGATCTGGCTGATGACCCCCGATCACGTGCGGATCGACATCCTGCCCTGAGGCGGCCCGCGTCTCGCCCTGCCCAGCGTCTCGCTATGGAAAGCAGCATCGTCATTCCCGAGCTGGTCGATGCGCGCGTCGGACCGCGCGGCAGCCTCGAGAACCTCTCGCAGGAGGAGATCACCAAGCTCCTCGATCAGAGCCGCGGCGGCCTGTACTCGCTGTTTCGCAAGTGCGCGCTCGCCGTGCTCAACACGGGCGCGAACAACGACAACGCCAAGGAGATCTTCGATCACTACCGTGACTTCGAGATCTGGGTGGTGCGGCACGCCTGGGGCATCAAGCTCGAGATCCGCAACGCCCCCGCGACGGCCTTCGTCGATGGGGAGATGATCCGCGGGATCAAGGAGCATCTGTTTGCGGTGTTGCGCGATGTCATCTACACGGCCAACGAGATCATCGACAGCGGACGCTTCGACCTCAACGACAGCGCCTCGATCACGAATGCGGTGTTTCACGTGCTGCGCAACGCGCGCGTGCTCGATTTCAAGGCTCGCCCCAATCTGGCGGTCTGCTGGGGCGGCCACTCGATCGGCGAGGAGGAGTACCAGTACTCGAAGCGCGTGGGCTACGAGATGGGATTGCGCGGCCTCGATGTGTGCACGGGCTGCGGCCCCGGGGCCATGAAAGGCCCCATGAAGGGCGCCACCATCGGCCACGCCAAGCAGCGCATCCTGCACAGCCGCTACATCGGCCTCACGGAGCCCGGCATCATCGCCGCCGAGCCCCCCAATCCGATCGTCAACCAGCTCGTGATCATGCCGGACATCGAGAAGCGCCTCGAGGCCTTCATGCGCCTCGCGCATGGCGTGGTGGTGTTTCCGGGCGGCGCGGGCACGGCGGAGGAGATCCTCTACCTCGCCGGCATCCTGCTCGATCCGGCGAACCGCGATCAGCCCTTTCCCGTGGTGCTGACCGCCCCGCGCTCGAGCGCCGCCTACTTCGAGCGCATCGCGCATTTCCTCGGCAGCACGCTCGGCTCGCAGGCGCTGCGCCGCCTCACGGTGATCATCGACGACCCCGCGGAGGTGGCCCGGCACCTGGTGCGCGGCATGGATGCCGTGCGCGAGTACCGCCGCGAGCGCAACGACTCCTATAACTTCAACTGGCTGCTCGCGGTAGGAGCCGAGCTGCAGCAGCACTTCGAGGTCACGCACGAGTCGATGCGCGCCCTCGAGCTGCGCCGCTCGCAGCCGCCGCACCTGCTGGCCGCCAACCTGCGCCGCGCGTTCTCGGGCATCGTGACCGGAAACGTCAAGGAGACGGGCATTCAGGCGATCGAGCGGCAGGGACCCTACGAGCTCACCGGCGATCGCGAGATCATGCAGCTGCTCGATGAGCTGCTCTCGGCGTTCGTCGAGCAGCAGCGCATGCGCCTGCCCGGGACGCGCTACCGCCCGTGCTATCGCCTGGTCGCGTGAGGTCGCAACGCGGATGCGCGGCGTGACATAAGCGGTGTCCGTGAGCGCGCCGCAGAGCGCAGCGCTCACGGCCTGTCGCGCAGCTCTCAAAGCAGCCCGCGACCCTTGTGAACCAGTACCTGTCGCCCCGCGGGCGCCGCCGTATGCTCCCGGCTACGTTTCAGGAGTCGCCATGAGCTCATCGGACAGGACGCGAGGCAATCCGAACGCACCGCGACCGGACCTTGCGACGCCGCCGGCGCCGGCGAGCGCTCCGGATCCCTACGGGAACTGGCTCGATCGCATGCAGCGCGCGCGGGCGCGCCATGCGACCATCACCAAGAACCTGCACACCTGGTCGAACTACAAGAGCTGGGCGGAGCAGGTGAAGGACTCCTGGCACGACGAGGAGACCAAGAAGAAGTAGGCCCGCGCCGCTCGCAGCCTCAGGCGTCGGTCTGCAGCTCGGCGAGCGGCTCCGCTGCCTCGGGATCCGCTGCCGGCAGCCGCGCCGGAGCTACCGGCGGACAGCCCGCGACGGGCGCCGCGCCGCGCGGTTGCACCAGCCACTCGATGAGCGGCTCCCATTGCTCCAGATCTTCGCGGACGAGATAGGGCTTCATCTCGTGCACGCCGAGTCCGTGCTCGGCCGAGCGGACATAGTTCTGCGAATCCCGGACGCTCGCGACGATCGGCACCCCCAGCGTGTTGAGAAAGCGCAGCAGCGACTGATAGATCAGGGTGTTGCGACGCACGCGGTTGGCGATGACGCCGAGGCGGTTGTCCTCGCGACGGATCTTCGCGACGAGCAGTAGATCGCGAATGCAGCGCGAGCAGGCATGGATGTCGATATCCGAGGGCAGCACCGGCACGAGGATCTTGTCGGCCGTGCGTGTGAGCTCGGGCATCTGATGCGCCGGCACGGCGGCCGGGGTGTCCACGATGACGTGCGTGGTGCCCTCCGGGACGCGCATCTGGAAAGTGCGTGTGGTACGGCCGTCGCCGGCGAAGGCCGCCACGGCATGCACCCAGGGCAGCCGCGGGTGGCGCTTCTTGGCCCAGCGCATGGAGGAGCCCTGCGGATCGAGATCGATCAGGACCGGCCTTTGCTGGGTGCTGGCGTAGTAGCTGGCGAGATTGACCGCGATGGTCGTCTTGCCCGAGCCCCCTTTGGGGTTCAGGACGACGATGCGCTGCATGACATTGTTGAGTGCGGTCAATCCTCGAGCAGACTACGGGAGGAAGCTCGGGCGCCGCAAGCGTGAGGCTGCTGCCGAGTGAGAATTCGCGCACATCGACTGACACCTTGGCCACGTAGAGTGCGGCGCATGGAATTCCTGCTCCTGTGGTGGGACGAGCTCGACGACTGGGTGGGAGCGGCGCGTCATCTCGCCATCGCCACCGTCGACGAAGTGGGCGGACTGCGCGCTCCCCTCACGGCCGGGGCCTCCGCGTTCGGCGCCTGGCTGCTCGCCGCCCACCTGCACGCCCATGCCGGCCTGCTCCTGGCGCTCGGCACGCGACTCTCGCTCTAGCGTCACGTTCCTGCCGCCGGCTCGCCGTCCCCTCGCTCGGGCGCGAGGCCGAGCCGCCCTCGAAACCTGACCCCCGCCGATCCTGCGTCGCACCCGCACGCGACCCCAAGATCGCGGGCGCGCTTGAAAAATGGCGGCACATTCCCAAGATGCACGCTCGAACGCCCCCATTAAGACCGACGAGGCGCGCATGACCGATACTTCCCGAGAGACACTCGGCTTCCAGGCCGAGGTACGCCAGCTCCTGAAGCTCATGATCCACTCCTTGTACAGCCACAAGGAGATCTTCCTTCGCGAGCTCATCTCCAACGCCTCCGATGCCAACGACCGGCTGCGGTTCCAGGCGATCGCCGAGCCGCAACTGCTCAGCTCGGAATCGGATCTCAGGATCTGGATCGACAGCGATCCGGCGAGCGGCACGCTCACCATTCGCGACAACGGCATCGGCATGTCGCGGGAGGAGGCGATCACTCACCTCGGGACCATCGCCCGCTCGGGCACGGCGGAGTTCTTCAAGTCGCTCTCCGGGGACCAGCAGAAGGACTCGCAGCTCATCGGCCAGTTCGGCGTCGGCTTCTACTCGGCATTCATCGTGGCCGATCGGGTGGAGGTCCTCACCCGCAAGGCGGGCGCGCCCCCCGAGCAGGGGGTGCGCTGGGAGTCGCAAGCGGAAGGGGAGTTCACGGTCGAGTCTCTGGTGCGCGAGCAGCGCGGCACCAGCGTCGTGCTGCACCTGAAGGAGGACGCCAAGGAGTTCGCCGATTACTACCGTCTGCGCGCCCTGATCCAGCGCTATTCGGACCATCTGAGCTTTCCGGTCCAGATGCGCAAGGAGGGCAAGGCGGAAGGCGAGTACGAGACGGTCAATCAGGCCAAGGCGCTGTGGACGCGCCCGCGCAGCGAGATCACGGACGAGGAGTACCGCGACTTCTACCAGCATATCGCGCACGACTACACCGACCCGCTCGCGTTCAGCCACAACAAGGTCGAGGGCAAGCGCGAGTACACGAGCCTGCTGTACGTGCCCGGGCATGCCCCTTTCGACCTTTGGCAGCGCGATGCGGCACGGGGACTCAAGCTCTACGTCAAGCGCGTCTTCATCATGGACGATGCCGAGCAGTTCCTGCCGCTGTACCTGCGCTTCGTCAAAGGGGTCATCGACTCGAGCGACCTGCCACTCAACGTCTCGCGTGAGCTGCTGCAGCAGGATCCGGAGGTCGAGGCGATTCGCGGCGGGCTCACCCGCCGGGTGCTCGACCTGCTCGCGCGCCTTGCCAAGGAGGAGCCGGAGAAGTACGCGACCTTCTGGAAGGAGTTCGGACCGGTGCTCAAGGAAGGCATCGCCGAGGATGCCGCGAACAAGGACAAGATCCTGCCGTTGCTGCGCTTTGCGAGCACGCACCAGGCCGACGGGGAGCCGCGGGTGAGCCTGGCGCAGTATCTCGAGCGCATGAAGCCGGGGCAGGAGCGTATCTACTTCCTCATCGCCGACAGCATCGAGGCGGCCCGCGGCAGCCCCTACATCGAGCAGCTCAGCGAGCGCGGCATCGAGGTGCTGCTGCTCGCCGATCGCATCGACGAGTGGGTCATGCGCCAGATCGAGGCTTACGAGGGCAAGCGTTTCAAGGATGCGGCGCGGGGGGATCTCGAGCTCGGCAGTCTGCAGAGCGACGCCGACCGCGAGCATGCCGATAGCGAGCTCAAGGAGAGCAAGGCGCTGCTCAAGCGGGTGAAGGACGCGCTCGGGGAGCGGGTCTCGGAGGTCAAAGTCACCTCGCGACTCAAGGACTCCCCCGCCTGCCTCGTGCTCGGCGAGCACGATCTCGGGGCGAGCATGCGCCGCATCCTGCAGGCATCGGGGCAGAAGGCGCCGGACGCGAAGCCGGTGCTCGAGCTCAACGTGGGTCACCCCATCGTTAAGTTTCTCGACCAGCTGCGCCAGGCAGGGGAATTCGACGAGCTGGCCCTGCTGCTCTACGACCAGGCGGCGCTGGCCGAAGGGGGGCAGCTCGGCAATCCGACCGAGTACGTACGACGGCTGAATCGCCTGCTGTTGCGCCTGACCGGTAGCTCGGCGCCCGCAGGCGAGCCGGGAGGCAGCGCCAGCGCTGCCTGAGGGGCGCGCCGGCGCTACCAGGGCCGCCGATGCCGCAACGCGCGCAGCGTCTGCTGTTGCCGGGCCCGGCGGGGGTGCTCGAGACCTTGATCGAGGTCGCAGGGGAGAGCTCCGCCGAGACCCCGCCCGCCGTCGGTGTCGTGTGTCATCCGCATCCCCTCTACGGTGGCACGCTCGATAACAAAGTGGTCCACACGCTCTCACGAGCGCTGCACCAAGTGGGCATCCCCACGCTGCGCTTCAACTTTCGTGGCGTCGGGCAGAGTACCGGTGAGTACGGGCACGGCAACGGCGAAACGCAGGATGCGCTGGCGGTGGTCGCGGCCGCCCGCGAGCGCTGGCCGGCCGCCGAGCCCTGGCTGCTCGGCTTCTCCTTCGGCGGTATCGTCGCACTGCGGGCCGCGGTGCAGGCACGTGCGGGCTGTCTCGTCACCGTGGCCCCGGCCGTGGGGCGTATCGAGGCGGGCGACGCCGTGCCGCGCTGCCCGTGGCTGCTGGTGCAGGGCGATGCGGATGAGGTGATCGATCCACGCGAGGTGCTGGAGTGGGCCGCCGCCGCGCAGCCGTCTCCGCAGCTGCGAGTGCTGCCCGGGGCGAGCCATTTCTTCCACGGCCGCCTGCCGGAGCTGCGCGAGGCGGTCGCCGCCTTCGCCCGCGAGGTGCTCGTGGCCGCGCGCCGGCCGGGAAGCTAGGCAGAAGGATGTGCCCGCCGCCGCAGGCGGCGAGCGCTGCGCAAGAGGCACGCTTTTCGCTCGCCATCAAAAACAAAAGCCCGGAACGCGCCTCCCGGGCTTCAGTCCAGCCGCCTGCGCGGCTGACGGGGGCTTGCGGCGAGCCGCCGCCCCGGCTGCATTTCCTTAGGAGTTGACCATCGCCTTGAGGCTCTTCAAGGGCATCACACGGACTTTCTTGCTGGCCGGCTTGGCCTTGAACATCATCTTCTCGCCGGTGAATGGATTGACGCCCTCGCGCGCCTTCGTGGCGGGCTTCTTGACGACCTTCATCTTCAGGAGGCCCGGCATCGTGAACAGGCCGTTGCCGCGCAGACTCTTCTTGATCACACCGCCCAGCGAATCGAAGACGCCTCCGACTTGCTTGCGGGACAGTCCCGTATCTTTGGAAATCGTCATCAAGATCTCCGACTTGGTCGGTGCGCCACCCTTCTTCGCCATGTTTCGCTTCTCCTCGAATGTTGCAAATGCCTGGAAATACCGGCGCGCGCTGTCGACGCCGCGCGGGAATCGCCGCGGAAAATAGCACATGGGTGCGCATTAGCAAGACATTTTTCGCCGCCGCGCACGGTTCAAATGCCTTTTTTTCCAGGGTTTTCGCGTAAGCCCGCGCTGGCGCCCCTTTTTTCCCAGGTCTTGGCGCGCGTGCGCCCGCCTCAGCGGCGCCCCTTCTGGGCGAACGAGGGCGTGCTCAGCGCAGCAGGATGAGCACCGCCTGGATCAGGATGCAGACCCACAGCGGTGAGAGATCGAGTCCGCCGATCGGCGGCACGAGGCGTCGCACGGGCCGCAGCACGGGCTCGCACAGGCTCGTCAACAGGGATTGCACCGGAGAGTAGCCACCCGGGGCGATGAGCGAGAGCAGTGCGTAGAGGACGATGGCGTAGAAGTAGGTCCAGAGCGTGGTGCGCAGGATCTCGATCGCCGCGCCCCGCAGCCACAGCACCGCCGGCGGCAATCCCAGGCCGCTGATGGTGTAGATGACCGCCACGTAGAGCAGCGCGATCAGCACCACCGACACCACGGAGGCCGTGTCCACCCGGCGCACCGGGGGCAGCACGCGGCGCAGCGGCATGACGAGCGGGTTGGTGAGGCGCACCACCGCCTGGCTGATCGGGTTGCGGAAGTCCGCGCGCGACCATTGCATGAACAAGCGCAGCAGGAACACGAACAGCAGCAGAGACATCAAGGTCTCGACGATGTAGATGATCGCGCTCATCAGCCGCCACCGAACTGCGCGGCGAGCTCGCGGCTGCGGCGCGTCGCCGCCGCGAGCGCGCGCTCGACGGCGCTCGCGATGCCGTCGGGGCCGGCGAGCTCGGCGAGCGCCGCCTCCGTGGTGCCACCCTTGGAGGTGACCTCCGCCCGCAGGCGTGCCAGATCGCCGTCGCTCGCCTGGGCAAGGGCACCCGCGCCGTGCAGGGTGTGCACCGCGAGCACTCGCGCCGCTTCGGGGGCGAGCCCGAGCCGCGCGCCGGCCTGCATCATCAGCTCCGCCAGCAGGAAGAAGTACGCCGGGCCGCTGCCCGAGACTGCCGTGACGACATCGAGGTCGCGCTCGGCGGGTACCCATACCACGGTCCCGAGCGCCTGCAGCAGCCGCTCTGCCAGCGCGCGCTGCGCTGCACTGGTGCGCGGCGGCGCGTAGGCCCCCGTGACGCCGGCGCCGACGAGCGCCGCACGATTGGGCATCGCGCGCACGACCGCCGCAGCACCGCCGCACCAGCGCTCGAGCGAGGCGATCTCGATCCCCGCGGCCACCGAGATGACGAGTGGCCGGCGTGCCTGCAGCTCGGGCCTCAAGGGCTCGAGCACCGCAGCGACCTGCTGCGGCTTCACCGCGATCAGCAGCACCTCGGCCGCGCCGAGGGCTGCGAGGTTGTCGGCGCTCGCGTGGACTGCGAAGTCGCGTCGCAGCGCCGCGCGCGTATCGGCATGGGCCTCGCCCACGTGCAGCCGCTCGAGCGCGGCGCCGTTGCGCAGCAGACCGCCGAGAAGGGCGCGGCCCATGTTGCCGCCGCCGAGCAGTGCGATGTCGGGAAAGCTCACGCGAGGATTGTATCCGCACGCCGGGGCGGCGCGCATGCGGATCAGGGCGGATTCGGCTGCGCGGGCAGCGGTCGCGATGGGGCGGGCGGACGCGGGCCGAACAGCGCGGTGCCCACCCGCACCAGCGTGGCACCCTCGACTACCGCGGCCTCGAGGTCGGCGCTCATGCCCATCGAGAGCGTATCGAGGCCCGCCCCCCGCGCGTTGAGCATTTCAAACAGCTCGCGCAGACGAGCGAACCAGTAGCGTTGGCGCTCGACCGCCGTCTCCTCGGGCGGCAGGCACATGAGGCCGCGCAGCCTCAGCCCGGGCAGCGCGCCGATCTGCTGCGCGAGCGCAGGCACTTCCTCGGGAGGCGCACCCGCCTTGCTCGCCTCCGCCGCCAGGTTCACCTGGATGCAGACGTTGAGCGGCGGCGCATGGAACGGCCGTTGTGCGGAGAGCCGTTGCGCGAGGCGCAGCCGGTCGAGGGCGTGCACCCAGGCGAAGCGCGCGGCGATCGCGCGCGTCTTGTTCGCCTGGATCTGGCCGATGAAGTGCCAGGTGAGCGGCAGATGCGCGAGCGCCTCGAGCTTGCCGAGCGCCTCCTGCACGTAGCTCTCGCCGAAGTGCGTGACGCCGAGGGATGCCGCCGCCTCGATGAGCGGCGGCCGCTGCGATTTGCTCGCCGCCACGAGTGTGACGGAGTCGACACTCCGACCGCAGCTGCGAGCGGCCGCGGCGATGCGCTCACGCACGGCGCGCACGTTCTCAGATAAATTCTGCGGAGCTATTAACATATGGGTGAGCCGACCCCTCCGCTATACTGCCGCACGCTTTAGGCTCTCGCTCGCTCGGAGAGCGCGCCCGCCACAAGGAATCGAGATGGCCGTCGACATCGCGCAACTGCTCGCGTTCGCCGTCAAGAACCACGCCTCGGATCTGCATCTGTCGGCCGGGGTTCCGCCGATGATCCGCGTCGACGGCGACATGAAGCGCATCAACATGCCGGCACTGTCCCACAAGGAAGTGCACAGCATGGTCTACGACATCATGAACGACAAGCAGAGGAAGGCGTACGAGGAGTTCTTCGAGACCGACTTCTCCTTCGAGATACCCAAGCTCGCGCGCTTTCGCGTCAACGCCTTCAACCAGAACCGCGGCGCGGGCGCAGTCTTCCGCAACATTCCCTCCCAGATCCTCACGCTGGACGATCTCGCCTCGCCGAAGATCTTCCGCGATCTGTGCATGCTGCCGCGCGGCATGGTGCTGGTGACGGGGCCCACCGGCTCGGGCAAGTCGACCACGCTCGCCGCCATGGTCAATCACTGCAACGACAACCGCCCGGACCACATCATCACCATCGAGGATCCGATCGAGTTCGTCCACGAGTCCAAGCGCTGTCTCATCAATCAGCGCGAGGTGCATCGCGACACGTTGGGCTTCTCCGAGGCGCTGCGCTCGGCGCTGCGCGAGGATCCGGACGTGATCCTGGTCGGCGAAATGCGCGATCTCGAGACCATCCGCCTGGCGCTCACGGCGGCCGAGACCGGCCACCTGGTGTTCGGCACCCTGCATACCAGCTCGGCGGCGAAGACCATCGACCGCGTCGTCGACGTGTTCCCGGCGGCCGAGAAGGAGATGGTGCGCTCGATGCTCTCGGAGAGCCTGCGCGCAGTCATCTCCCAGACGCTGCTCAAGCGCATCGGCGGCGGGCGCATCGCGGCGCACGAGATCATGATCGGCACGCCCGCCATCCGCAATCTGATCCGCGAGGGCAAGATCGCGCAGATGTACTCGACCATTCAGACGGGTCAGGCGCAGGGCATGCAGACCCTCGATCAGTGCCTTGCAGACCTTGTGACGAAGGGAATGGTCAGCAAGGAAGAAGCGCGCTACAAAGCGCAGAACAAAGACTCCGTGTGACGTACGCCACCACTCGCGTGTGTGGGGTGCGACGCGCTGTGACGTGCTTCACAGCAAGCGCGTGTTTCACACAAGGCTTTGCGCAGGGTCGCCGGGCGACCCGTATAGTGGCGCGCGGCGCCCCTGGTGCGCTCATCCGAAGGGCCGAGCATGGATCGTGACCAAGCCATCAAGCTGATGCAGGACCTGCTGCGGCGGGTGGTCGAGAAGAAGGCGTCGGACCTGTTCATCACGGCCGGCTTTCCCCCGGCCATCAAGGTCGACGGGGAGATCCGCCCGCAGAGCGAGCGCGCCCTCACCGGCGAGCAGGCCGCAACGCTGGTGCGCGCGCTGATGAACGACCGCCAGTCGAAGGAGTTCGACGCCACCAAGGAGTGCAACTTCGCGATCGCGCCGCCCGGCATCGGCCGCTTTCGCGTGAGCGCGTTCGTGCAGCAGAGCTATACCGGCTGCGTGATCCGCCTGATCAACGCCAAGATCCCCTCGATCGACGAGCTCGACCTGCCCGCCATCCTCAAAGAGGTGGTGCTGACCAAGCGCGGCCTGGTGGTGATCGTGGGCGGCACGGGCTCGGGCAAGTCGACCACGCTCGCAGCGATGGTCGGCTACCGCAACGAGAAGACCCGCGGCCACATCGTCACCATCGAGGATCCGATCGAGTACGTGCACCAGCACAAGGGTTGCGTGATCACGCACCGCGAGGTGGGCGTGGACACCGAATCCTGGCACACGGCACTGCGCAACACGCTGCGCCAGGCGCCCGATGTGATCCTGATCGGTGAGATCCGCGATCGCGAGACCATGGAGTACGGCATCCAGTTCGCCGAGACCGGGCATCTGGTGCTCGCGACGCTGCATGCCAACAGCGCCAATCAGGCGCTCGACCGCATCATCAACTTCTTCCCCGACGAACGGCGCGAGCAGCTGCTGATGGACCTGTCGCTCAATATCCGCGCGTTCATCTCGCAGCGGCTGATCCCGCGCGAGAGCGGTGCCGGCCGCATCGCCTCCACCGAGATCATGCTCAACTCCCCGCTCATTCAGGACCTCATCTGGAAGGGCGAGGTCGCGAAGATCAAGGAAGTGATGGCGCGCTCGACGCGCATCGGCATGAAGACCTTCGATCAGTCGCTGTTCGAGCTCTACGAGATGGGCTTCATCTCCTACGAGGATGCGCTGCGCAACGCCGACTCCAAGAACGAGCTGCGCCTGCGCATCAAGCTCGAGAGCAAGCGCGAGGCCAAGAACGTCGACGACGGCGGCGCGCTGCACATCGTCGAGGAAGAGCAGCAGGGACGCACCCTCTAGACGGGCGCAGCGCTGCCGCGGCGCGCGGCAGCGGCGCAGCGCGAGCCGGGCCCATGCAAACGGATCAGGGAATGCCGAGCGAAGCTTTAGAAAAATCGACCGTGACCGGGCCGCATCCGGTGCTCGAGGCACCCGGCCAGCAACCGAGCCTCAACACCAAGCCGCTCTTCAAGCTCATGGTGGAGAAGAAGGCCTCCGACCTGTTCTTCACCGCCAACGCGCCCATCAAGATCAAGATCGAGGGACAGATCTTCCCGATCAACAAGAACGTGCTGACGGCCGAGGTCGTGCGTCAGACCGCGTTCGCGCTGATGACGGCCTCGCAGCGCGAGCAGTTCCTCGCGGATTTCGAGCTGGATTTCGCCATCTCCGAGGCCGGGCTCGGCCGCTTTCGCGTCAACGTGTTCATGCAGCGGGGCTTCCCCGCCATGGTGCTGCGCTACATCAGCGCCGACATGCCGCGGCTCGAGAACCTTGCGCTGCCCGAGATCATGCGCGATCTCATCATGCTGCGACGCGGATTGATTCTCGTGGTCGGCGCCACCGGCTCCGGCAAGTCGACCTCCATCGCGGCCATGCTCAATCACCGCAATGAGAATGCCTCCGACCACATCGTCACCATCGAGGACCCGATCGAGTTCCTGCACACCAACAAGCGCTCGATCGTGAATCAGCGCGAGGTCGGTCTCGACACCAAGTCGTTCTCGCGCGCGTTGCGCGGCGTCATGCGCGCGGCGCCGGACGTGATCCTGATCGGTGAGATCCGCGACCGCGAGAGCATGGAGGCCGCGATCAATCTCGCCGGCACCGGCCACCTGGTGCTCGCGACCCTGCACGCCAACAACTGCGCCGAGACGCTCGATCGCATCATCAACCTGTTCCCGCGCGATCAGCACAACCAGATCTTCCTCGACCTGTCGCAGTACCTGCGCGCGATCCTGGCGCAGCGCCTGGTGATCGGCAAGGACAGCAAGCGCTGCGCGGCGGTCGAGGTGATGCTCAACACGCCGCATATCGCCGAGCTGGTGAAGAAGGGCGACGTGGTCGGCTGTAAGGAGGCCATCGTGGCCAGCAGCGAGCGCGGCGTGCAGAGCTTCGACAATGCCCTCTACGCACTCTATCGCGAGAACCGCATCGAGCTCGAGGAAGGGCTCGCCAACGCCGACTCGCGCGCGAACCTCGAGGCCAAGATCAACTTCGGGTGAGCGTGGACCGCATCTGGCGAGCCCGCTAGGCAGCGCCTCCACGCACTTCCAACAACACTGCCATGCGCACGGCCACGCCGTTGCTCACCTGCGTGCGGATCACCGACTGCGGGCCGTCGGCCACGTCGGAGGCGATCTCGATGCCGCGATTCATCGGCTGCGGATGCATCACGATGGCGTCGGGCTTGGCGAGGGCGAGGCGCTCGGGCGTGAGGCCGTACTTGGCGAAGTAACGGTCGGCATCGGGCAGGGCCGCCTGGCTCATGCGCTCTCTCTGGATGCGCAGCATCATGATCACGTCCACATCCTTCAGGCCCTTGGCGAGAGTGGTGTGACGCACGCAACCCTGAAACTCGTCGCTCTCCGGCATGAAGGCGGGGGGTGCCACGATGCGGATCTCGCCGGTGTCGAGCGCCTTGAAGACGTGATAGGCAGAGCGTGCGACGCGTGAGTGGCGCACATCGCCCACGATCGCGATCGAGAGCGGCTCGAAGCGCCCTTTGCGCTGGCGCACCGTCAGGGCATCGAGCAGCCCCTGGGTGGGGTGGGCCACATGAGCCTCGCCCGCGGAGAGCACGCTCACGTGCGATCGCACGTGCTGCGCTACGAGCTGCGGCACGCCGGCCTCGGCGTCCCGAATGACCATCACATCGACGTGCAGCGCCTCGAGCGTATAGACGGTGTCGAGCATGCTCTCGCCCTTCACGCGCGAGGACAGCTGCACCTCGAGATTCACCACTTGAGCCCCGAGGCGCTTGGCCGCGAGCTCGAAGCTGACGCGCGTGCGTGTCGAGGGCTCGGTGAAGAGGTTGGCGACCGTGAAGCCGGCGAGCTGGGTGCCGAGGGGGGGACGCTCCCCCGGGGTGCGTGCCACGCGCTGCGCCCGCTCGAGAAGCCGCTCGATGAGGCCGCGGGGCAGGGTCTCGAGCGTGAGCAGATGGCGCAGCGAGCCGTCGCTGCGCAGCTGAATGTCCGCGTTCATACGGCCTCCGGCGCGGCGCGTGTGCTCGGCAGGCACTCTCCCGAGAGCCAGCGCTCGAGGATGATGGCCGCGGCGGTGCTGTCGATGTCGGCACGGGTCACGCGCCGCGATCGCGTGCCCTGAGCGCGGCCCTGCTTCAAGCGGGCGCCCGCCTCGAGGGAGGAGCCCCATTCGTCGACGTGCTCGACGGGCAGCCCGAAGCGTGAGTGCAGCGCCTCACCGAAGTCCCGTGCAGCCTGTGCCAGCGTGCTCGGTGTGCCGTCCGCATGGTGCGGCACGCCCACGAGCAGCCGCTGGGGCCGCATCGCCCGTACCTCGCCCTCGATGGCCTGCCAGTCGGGTCCCCCGGCACGCATCAGGCTCGCCGGGCGCGGCGCCGCCGTACGCGTCAGGGTGTCGCCGACCGCGATGCCGATGCGCCGCAGCCCGAAGTCGAACGCCAAGACGATCTGAGTGGCCGGGAAGCTGGTGGCGGGTTGTGAGTGCTCACCCATGCCCGCCGACCCGCGGCCCCGGGGGCGGGCGCCGGCATCGAGTGACACACACGGCTTGCGAGCGGCTCACGCGTTGCCAGCGACCAGGCTGATGCTGTCCACACGGATGCCGAGCAGTCTCCAGCAGCCTTCCCAGCGCTGCTCGAAGGGCATCTGGTAGACGACGCGCTCGTCGGCCGGCACCGGCAGGAAGGCATTCTCGCGGATCTCGCGCTCGAGCTGGCCGGGATCCCAGCCCGCATAGCCCAGGGCGATGAAGGCATCGGAGGGACCCTCGCCCCGCGCCATGGCCGCGAGCACATCCTTGGAGGTGGTGACCTGGATCAGCTGTGAGACCTTGATGGTGGAGTCCCACTCCCCGCCAGGGCGGTGCAACACGAAGCCGCGGTCGGTGTGCACGGGGCCGCCGCGCAGCACCGGCTGCGCCGCAATCTGCGCATCGCGCGGCTCGAGGTCCATCTGCGACAGCACGTCCGAGAGCTTCATGGGAAGGGGCTTGTTGAGCACGATGCCGAGCGCGCCATTCTTGGCGTCGTGCTCGCAGATGAGCGTCACCGAGTGGGCGAAGTTCGGATCGGCGAGCGCAGGCATCGCGATCAGCAGATGGTTGGCGAGGCTCGCCGTGCTCATGGGCAGCTGCCCTGCAGCCGAGCGAGGCGGCGCAGGACGGACCGCGCGGCAATCGGAAATGGCATGCGATCAGTATGGCGGTCGCAGCGCCTGCGTCAAGGAATGGCGTTGAGGGCACCGCCACCGGCGCGACCGCCCAGGAACTGATAGACGTAGACGAAGCGCAGCGTGCGGTAACGCTGCGCGAGCTCGGCAGGAAAGCGGTCGAACGGGCTCGCGAGCTTGAGGATCGAGAGGGCCGCCTGATCGAGCTCGGGATCCCCGCTGGAGCGGCGAATCAGCATGCGCGAGATGTGGCCGTCGGCCTCGATGGCGACCTCGATCTCCGGGCTCGCAGCGCCGGCACGCCGTGCGGCGGCCGGAAAGTTCAGCGTGCCGATGCGCTCGACACGCCGGCGCCAGCTGTCGAGGTAGGGTGCGAGTGCCGCCTCCCGCGAGTCGGGCGTCACCCACAGCTCGTCACGGCGCGGGCCGCGCAGCTCTACCGGCCCTGGCTCGTCCTGCGGCCCGGGCTCGGCGGTCGCATGTGCCGGCACGTCGAGCGGTCTGGCGCCGGGAGCGGCCCCTGCATCGAGCTCGCCGAACCAGCGGATGTCGGGCTGGGCGGCGGTGGTGGCGAGCACCCGCTCGTCCTGGCCGCTCTGCGCGCTGCCCAGCGTGGTGGGGCTGGTGCCGTCCACGACGCCATCCTGCGGCTCGAGCGGTGGGGCGGACGCACGGTTGCGGGGTCTGACCGCCTCGTCGGTATTGCCCGAGCCGAGCTGTGTGCGCTGCGCGAGGAAGGTCGCGTGATCGTTGCGCTCGGCGCTCGGCAGCTCATCGGAGACGAGCAGAACCTCGAGCCCGGGGGCCGCCTCGGGCTGCCGGGTGCCGGCGCTGAAGGTGATGCCCAGAATGATGATCCCGTGCAGCACCGCTGCCAGGAACAAAGTCATCACCAAACGATCGCGAACGGGGGCGATCCCCTCGCGCAGCACCAGAGCTCGAGACGCCACGGGCCTACCGTCCAAGGCTGACCGGCGCGCAGTATAGCGAGCGCTCAGGCGGGCGCATGTGCCACGTTTGGCGAAGCGAGCCGCTGCTCGATCGCCTCGATCAGGCGCGCGCCGATATCGAGGTGAAACTGCTTGTCGAGCTCGCGTATACCGGTAGGACTGGTGACGTTGATCTCGGTGACGTAGCCCCCGATCACGTCGAGGCCGACGAACAGCATGCCGGCCTGCGCGAGCACCGGCCCGATCTCACCGGCGAGCCAGCGGTCGCGCTCGGTGAGCGGCCGGCCGACCCCGCGAGCGCCCGCCGCAAGATTGCCCCGGTGATCCTCCTCGGAAGGGATGCGCGCCAGCGCGTACGGGACCGGCTCGCCATCGATGAGCAGCACGCGCGAGTCCCCGGTGGTGGCGATCTCCGGGAGGTAGCGCTGCACGATGGCAAAGCGCTGACCGTAGTCGGTGAGCGTCTCGAAGATCACGCGCATGTTCTTGTCGCGCTGCTCGACCACGAAGATCGAGCGCCCACCCATGCCGTGCAGGGGCTTGCAGACGATCCGGCCGTGCTCGCGGGCGAAGGCGGCCATCTCGCCCATGTCGCGCGTGATCAGCGTGGGTGCGCAGCACTGCGGGAACCAGGCGGTGTACACCTTCTCGTTCATGTCGCGCAGGCCCCGGGGGCGGTTCACGACCAGCGCCCCCTGCTGCTCGGCGCGCTCCAGCACATAGGTGGTATAGATGTACTCGGTATCGAAGGGCGGATCCTTGCGCATCAGGAGGCAGTCGAGCGAGCCGAGCTCGATCGACTGCGGCTCACCGAGCGTGAACCAGCTCTGCGGATCCGCGCGTACGCTCAAGGGGCGTGCCCGGCCGAGGGCGCGGCCGTCGCGCAACGCGAGATCCGCCTGCTCCAGATAGGCGAGCTCGAAGCCGCGCGCCTGGGCCGCGAGCAGCATGGCGAGCGTCGAGTCTTTGGCGTACTGGATGCGAGCGATGGGATCCATCACCACGCCGAGTCGAGCTGTCATTGCCGATCCTCGAGCGGCTCAAGGGGCCGGTTTCGGGGGCCGCGGCGCCGCCGCAAGCCCTCAGGAGCAGATCTTATGTCAGCCGCGACCCGTGCTGTCCTTCAAGCTTGCGGCAAGCTGCGTAAAACGTGACGAGTCTGGCATAGCGGGGGGTATACCGATATGTTAAAACCCGCAGCGCTCGTCCTACGTCCGAGCCACCATAGGATTTTGCGTGGAAGGGGTTCCGCCACCGTGACTGGCGCCAATGCGAAGCTCCAGGGCCTCAAGGTCTTGGTCATCGATGACAGCAAGACCATTCGGCGCACGGCGGAGACGCTGCTCGCCAAGGAAGGTTGCGAGGTCTACACCGCCATCGACGGCTTCGATGCGCTTGCCAAGATCGCCGACCATCAGCCCGACATCGTCTTCGTGGACATCATGATGCCACGCCTCGACGGCTACCAGACCTGCTCGCTCATCAAGCACAACAAGGTCTTCCGCTCGATCCCGGTGATCATGCTCTCCTCCAAGGATGGGCTGTTCGACCGCGCGCGCGGACGCATCGTCGGCTCGGAGCACTACCTCACCAAGCCCTTCACCAAGGACGAGCTGCTGAACGCCATCGAGACGCATATCGGGAGATGATGGCCATGCCGCTCATACTGATCGTCGACGACTCGCCCACCGAGGTGCACGTGATGCAGAAGGCACTCGAGCGTCACGGCTATAAGACGGCCGCCGCTGGCGATGGCGCCGAGGGCGTGCGGCTCGCCCGCGAGATGAGCCCCGACCTCATCTTCATGGACGTGGTCATGCCCGGGATGAACGGGTATCAGGCGACGCGCACGCTGGTCAACGACCCCAAAACCCGCTCGATTCCGATCATCATGGTGACTTCCAAAGGTCAGGAGACCGACAAGATCTGGGGCCTGAGGCAGGGCGCGGTCGATTACATGGTGAAGCCCGTCTCGCCCGATCAGCTGGTGGCCAAGGCACAGGCCACGCTGTCCTCCTGACGCGCGCATGCCGGGGGAATCGCTCAAGTCACTCCGTGACCGACCGTTCGAGCTGCTGGCCGAGCTCGAGCGGCGCGGCCGCGCGGTATCCGCGTCCGTCGGTCAGGAGAGCAGTGCCGGCCGTGAATGGGTAGGCGTCGCGCTGCGGCTCGCGGGCGAGCTGTTCCTTGCCGCGCGCGAGGAGACCCGAGAGGTGCTCTCCCTGCCGGCGACCCTCACCCGTGTGCCGGGCGCGAAGTCCTGGATCCGCGGGCTCGCGAACGTGCGCGGACAGCTGCTGCCGATCATCGATCTGCGACAGTTCATCGGCAGCGGCAGCGCGCCCTCCACGCGCAACACGCGGGTCATCGTCGTCAACCATCGCGATATCCCTGCGGGCCTGCTCGTTGATGAGGTGCTCGGTTTCCGGCGCTTCGCCGAGAACGAGTTCTCGGGTGACATCCCGCCGACCGTGGCGCGGGTCGAGCGCTTTCTCGCCGGCGCCTTTCGCCGTGGTGGGGAGCAGTGGCCGGTTCTGAGCCTGCGCAACATCCTGGAAAGCCCGGCGTTCGCCGAGGCAGCCGCCTGATGGCCACTCCTGCGTCGCAGCTCGTCAACCCCGAAGGCGCCGTCGTGAGCGAGGCACGCCCGATTCACACGGTGCGCCGTCTCGATGCGCTGGTCGTGGTCGCCGCGGTGCTGGTGATCGCCGGCGCCATCTTCTCCATGGCCGGACGGCCGCAATCCTCCATCTGGCTGCCGCTCGGTACCGCCCTGGTGACGCTGCTCGTGCTCGGATTGCTGTGGAGCGGGCTGCAGCAGCTGCGCCGCACGCACGAGCGCCAGCAGCACGCCGTCGAGGCGCAGCGCACCGAGAGCGAGCGCAACCAGCAGGCCATTCTGCGCCTGCTCGATGAGCTCTCGAGTCTCGCCGACGGGGATCTGACGGTGCAGGCCACCGTCACCGAGGACATCACCGGAGCGATCGCCGATTCGATCAATTATGCGGTGGATGCGCTGCGCGGGCTGGTCACCACCATCAATCAGTCGGCCATCCAGCTCGATAGCGCGGCCCGGCAGACGCAGGCACTCGCGCAGCACCTCGCCAAGGCGAGCGGTGCGCAGTCAAAGCAGATCGCCTCCGCCACCGAGACCTCGGGCGCGGTCGCCTCGGCGACCGAGGAGGTCTCCGGCAATGCCGAGCGCGCCGCGGATGTGGCGCGGCACTCGGTCGATATCGCCCACAAGGGTGGCGATGCGGTGCGGCGCACGATCGATGGCATGAACGCCATCCGCGAGACCATCCAGGAGACTTCGAAGCGCATCAAGCGCCTGGGGGAGAGCTCGCAGGAGATCGGCAACATCGTCGAGCTCATCAACGACATCGCCGAGCAGACCAATATCCTCGCGCTCAACGCCTCCATCCAGGCCTCGATGGCAGGCGAGGCGGGCCGCGGCTTCGCGGTGGTCGCCGATGAGGTGCAGCGCCTCGCCGAGCGCGCCGCCAATGCGACCAAGCAGATCGAGGTGCTGGTGCGCACCATCCAGACCGATACCAACGAGGCCGTGGTCTCCATGGAGCGCAGCACCACGGACGTGGTCGGAGGGGCGCTGCTGGCCGAGAACGCGGGCGCGGCTCTCGAGGAGATCGAGCAGGTCTCCAACCAGATCGCAAGCCTGGTGCAGAACATCTCGGCGAGCTCGCGCCAGCAGTCCTCGGCGGTGCAGAACATCGCGCGCAACATGCACGTGCTCAAGGAAATCAGCGCCCAGACGGCCGACTCCACCAGCGCCACCTCGGTCGCCATCGCCAAGCTCGCCGAGCTGTCGGCGGGGCTGCGCAAGTCCGCCGCGGGCTTTCGTCTGCCGGGCGCCGAGGCGGGTGCGGCCACCGGCACCTTCAAGCGTCCCGAGGAGCAGCCTGCGAGCGCTGCGGCGCGTCCCGCGGATGGCCGCGGCAACGCACGACCGCTCGCCATCGGCGGTTCCTAGAGCCCGCCGCGTACCGGCTCGCCATGGCAGAAGTCGCCTCTCAGACTCTCGAGTTCGTCGGCCGCGAGCTCAACGTCGCGCTGGGCGAGGCGCGCTCCGCGCTCGAGAGCTATGTCGAGCAGCCCGAGAACCTGGGGCTGCTCGAGCGCTGCACGCGCGAGCTGCATCAGGTGCAGGGCGTGCTGCGCGTGCTCGAGATCTACGGCGCCGCGCTGCTCGCCGAGGAGATGGAGCAGGTCGCGCGCTATCTGATCTCGACCGCGAGTGAGCGCAAGAACCCGGCGGAAAGCCTCGATGCGCTGATGCGCGCCATGGTGCAGCTGCCTTCCTACCTCGAGCGCGTGCTCGCCGGCGGCCGCGACCTGGCCCTGGTGCTGTTGCCGCTGCTGAACGATCTGCGTGCCGTGCGGGGCTGCTCGCTGCTCTCGGAAGGCACGCTGCTGCTGCTGAACCTCAAGTCCGATCGCGAGGCCGATCCGGCCGCCGCGACGCCGGGCGAGCCCGCGCTGCCGATCGAGCACTGGGCGCGCCGACTGCGTGCGCGCTTTCAGATCGGGCTCGTGGGGTGGATCCGAGGCGAGCGCCTCGATGAGAACCTCGAGACGCTCGCGAGCGTCGCCGAGCAGCTCGAGCGGGTCGCCACGGAGCAGCCCGTGTTCCAGCTGTGGTGGGTGGTGGGCGCGGTGCTCGAGGCATTGCGCGAGGGCGGGCTCGAGGGTGGCGTCTCGGTCAAGCGGTTGCTCGGGCTCGCCGATCGCGAGATCAAGCGCCTGTACGAGCAGGGTGAGGCGCGTTATGCGCAGAACCCGCCCGTCGAGCTGCTCAACAACCTCCTCTATTACGTCGGTCGCGCCGACTGTTCCGGTCCGCGCGTGACCGCGGTGCGCACCTCCTTCCGTCTGGCCGAGCTGTTGCCGGTCGACGAGTCGATCGAGCAGGAGCGCGAGAGCCTCTCGGCCCCGAGCGTGAAGCTCATGCAGACCGTCGCCGCGGCGATCCGCGAGGATCTCGCGAAGGTCAAGGATGTCCTGGACATCTTCGTGCGCCGGCGCGCGGGCCCGCCCGAGGAGCTCGCACCGCAAGTGCAGCTGCTGCGCAAGATCGGCGACACCCTCGGGGTGCTCGGTCTCGGCGAGCTGCGCGCCGCGGTGCAGGCGGAGACCGAGCGGCTCGAGCAGATCGTGGCGGGCAGGCTGCAAGCCGACGAGAGCACCCTGGTCGAGATCGCCGCCACGCTGATCGGCGTCGAGGATCGGCTCGATGAGGGTCTGGTCGGGATGATCCTGCCGCGCGCGGCGAGCGGCTCCACCCTGCAGGAGGCGGATTCGGAGTTCCTGCAGGTGCAGGCCGCCGTGCTGCGCGAGTGCATCCTCAATCTCGCGCGCCTCAAGGAGGCCGTCGCGCAGAACGTGGGCGGCACACTCGATGCGTCCGGGCTCGATGCCTGGCACGAGCTCATGCGGGGGCTCAAGGCCGGGCTGCTGATGCTCGGCAAGACGCGGGCCGTCGAGCTCGTCGAGGCGATCTACGCGCGCCTCAAGCCGGTGATGCAGCCGGGCGGTGGCACGCTCGTCGGCATCGGGCTCGATCGCCTCGCCGACGCCATCGTGAGTCTCGAGTACTACATGGAAACGCTGCAGGCGGGGCGCAGCGACCCGTGGTACATGCTCGACAACGCTCAGGCCTGTTTGCAGGCGCTCGATGCGCAGCCGGTACCGGCCGTGCCGACCGTGGCGCCCATCGATGCGAGCGCCTTTGCACAGACCATCGCACTCGAGCAGCCCGGGCAGCCAGCCCCTGCCGCGGCCGTGCAGTTTGCGCCGCCGCAGCCGAGCGTGGTGCCGCCGACGCTGGCGCCGCGCAGCCCCGCGGCCGTGCTCGCCGAGCACGCCGATCCGGAGCTGGTCAATCTGTTCGTCGAGGAATCGCACGAGGAGCTCGAGCGAATCCAGCGTCTGTATCCGATTTGGGATCAGAACCCGCTCGAGCAGTCGGCCCTCGTGACCGTGCGCCGCTGCTTCCACACGCTCAAGGGCAGCGGGCGCATGGTCGGCGCGCGCGATTTGAGCGAGTTCGCCTGGTCCATCGAGAACCTGCTCAATCGCTTGCTCGATCACACCCTGGAGCGCAGTCCCGAGATCGTGACGGTGCTGCGCGAGGCCGTGGCCGCACTGCCCGAGCTCATCAGGCAGCTCGAAAGCGGCGCGGCGCCGCACTCCGACATCGCCTCGCTCGTGCGACGGGCGCACTCGCTCGCTGCAGGCGGTGCGGAGAGTCGCCGGGGCGCTGCGGCCGAGGATGGCGAGACTGCGGAAGGGGCACCTGGCGCCCGGCCCTTGGCCTCGAGGGCGACGAAGCCGGTCGCGGCGCGCGCGCAAGAGGCGACCACGCTCGCAGCCTCATCGCGCGCCCCTGCCGCGGGCGCCGCCCTGGCGGCCGCCGCCTCTGCGGCGCGCCCGGTGCAACCCGGCGGAGAAGGCGGCGACGATGTGCTGCGGGAGATCTACACGCGCGAGGCCAACGCGCATATCGGGGTCGTGCGCGCCTACATCGCCCGAGAGATGGGGCGGCCCGAGCCGCACGAGCTGACCGAGGAAGTCTATCGCGCCTGCCACACCCTCTCGGGCAGCTCCAAGATGGCCGACGTGCGCCACGGCATCCGCCTCGCGCAGCCGCTCGATCACTGGCTGCGACGCGTGTTCGACAGTGCCCTGGGCCTCACCCGCACCGACCTCGATCTGCTCATGGACAGCATGAGCGCGATGGAGAGCGTCGCTGCGCATCTCGATGAGTCCACCGGCTACTTCATCATGCACGGCCCGCTCTACGGGCGCATCGGCGATGCCGAGCGGCGCCTCGATGGACGCCTCGCGGCCGCCGCGGCTGCGGCCGAGCGCACCGGCTTGCACGGCTCGGCTCGCAAGGCACCTGCGGGGGAGGAGGATTTCCCACCGCTCGTGGACACGCTGCCCGCCGTGCACACCGTGATGCAGCCACCCGCAGAGGAGATCGTGCTCACGGCCGATGACGCGCCCGAACACGAGATCGTGCTCTCGGAGGAGACCCCCTCCGAGGAGATCGTCCTTAGCGATGCGACGGGTGTGGTGGCCAGGCTCGCGCAGGTGGAGCCCGCGCAGCATGAGCCCCAGCAGACTGAGCCCCAGCAGACTGAGCCCGCGCAGGATGATCCCGCAGCCGTCGAGGTCGCAGAGGTAGATGCGCCCGCCGCGCACACCGCGGCCACCTCCTCGGCCGATGACGTGGCGGCGAGCACCATCCCGGCGACGCCCGATTTCGACCCCGAGGTGGCGGCCATCTTCACCGATGAGGCCACCGAGCTCATCGAGATATGCGAGTCGGCCCTCGGCGGCTGGCGCGCCGACCC